>NZ_JAGERQ010000013.1:0-150345 GCF_017572645.1 Salmonella sp. 32100201201700099SM
TATTCATTCATTCATAAAAAATAAAAAAGTTTGGTCTGACTCTTATAATTTAATTATTGTATGTGGTCGTACCGACTATGCAATGTCTCTCCAACAAATGGTCGTTGATCTGAAACTAACAGATAAAGTGACTTTTTTACATGAAGTCTCATTTAATGAATTAAAAGTTTTATATTCTAAAGCCTACGCGCTTGTTTATCCATCTATTGATGAGGGTTTTGGCATACCTCCTATTGAAGCGATGGCATCAAATACTCCAGTTATAGTGTCCGATATACCAGTATTTCATGAAGTGTTAACCAATGGTGCATTATATGTGAATCCGGATGATGAAAAAAGCTGGCAGAGTGCAATTGAAAATATAGAGCAGTTGCCTGATGCAATTTCCAGATTTAACAACTATGTCGCACGGTATGACTTTGATAATATGAAGCAGATGGTTGGCAATTGGTTGGCGGAATCAAAATAAATGAAAATAACATTAATTATTCCCACATATAATGCAGGGTCAATTTGGCCTAATGTTCTGGATGCGATTAAGCAGCAAACTATATATCCGGATAAATTGATCGTTATAGACTCAGGTTCTAAAGATGAAACGGTTCTGTTAGCCTCAGACCTGAAAAATATATCAATATTTAATATTGACTCTAAAGATTTTAATCATGGAGGAACCAGAAACTTAGCAGTTACAAAAACTCTGGACGCTGATGTTATAATTTTTCTAACACAAGATGCAATTCTCGCGGATTCGGATGCAATTAAAAATTTGGTTTATTATTTTTCAGATCCATTGATAGCAGCGGTTTGTGGTAGACAACTTCCTCATAAAGATGCTAATCCCCTTGCAGTGCATGCTAGGAATTTTAATTATAGCTCAAAATCTATTGTTAAAAGCAAGGCAGATATAGAAAAATTTGGTATTAAAACTGTATTTATGTCCAATTCTTTTGCTGCCTATCGCCGTTCCGTTTTTGAAGAGTTAAGTGGGTTTCCTGAACATACAATTCTTGCCGAGGATATGTTTATGGCGGCTAAGATGATTCAGGCGGGTTATAAGGTCGCCTACTGCGCTGAAGCGGTGGTAAGGCACTCCCATAATTATACCCCGCGAGAAGAGTTTCAACGATATTTTGATACTGGTGTATTTCATGCTTGTTCTCCGTGGATTCAGCGTGACTTAGGCGGAGCCGGAGGAGAGGGTTTCCGATTCGTAAAATCAGAGATTCAATTCCTGCTTAAAAATGCACCGTTCTGGATTCCAAGAGCTTTATTAACAACCTTTGCTAAATTCTTGGGTTACAAATTAGGCAAGCATTGGCAATCTTTACCGTTGTCTACATGTCGCTATTTTAGCATGTACAAGAGTTATTGGAATAATATCCAATATTCTTCGTCAAAAGAGATAAAATAAATGTCTTTTCTTCCCGTAATTATGGCTGGCGGCACAGGTAGCCGTTTATGGCCGCTTTCACGCGAATATCATCCGAAGCAGTTTTTAAGCGTTGAAGGTAAACTATCAATGCTGCAAAATACTATAAAGCGATTAGCTTCACTTTCTACAGAAGAACCCGTTGTCATTTGCAATGACAGACACCGTTTCTTAGTCGCTGAACAACTCCGTGAAATTGACAAGTTAGCAAATAATATTATTCTCGAACCAGTAGGCCGTAATACTGCACCAGCGATCGCTCTTGCCGCGTTTTGTGCGCTCCAGAATGCTGATAATGCTGATCCTCTTTTGTTGGTTCTTGCTGCAGATCATGTGATCCAGGATGAAATAGCGTTTACGAAAGCTGTCAGACATGCTGAAGAATACGCCGCAAATGGTAAGCTTGTAACTTTTGGTATTGTTCCAACGCATGCTGAAACGGGTTATGGATATATTCGTCGTGGTGAGTTGATAGGAAATGACGCTTATGCAGTGGCTGAATTTGTGGAGAAACCGGATATCGATACCGCCAGTGACTATTTCAAATCAGGGAAATATTACTGGAATAGCGGTATGTTTTTATTTCGTGCAAGCTCTTATTTAAACGAATTGAAGTACTTATCACCTGAAATTTACAAAGCTTGTGAAAAGGCGATAGGACATATAAATCCCGATCTTGATTTTATTCGTATTGATAAAGAAGAGTTTATGTCATGCCCGAGTGATTCTATCGATTATGCAGTTATGGAGCACACACAGCATGCCGTGGTGATACCAATGAGTGCTGGCTGGTCGGATGTGGGATCCTGGTCCTCACTTTGGGATATATCGAATAAAGATCATCAGAGAAATGTTTTAAAAGGAGATATCTTCGCACATGCTTGTAATGATAATTACATTTATTCCGAAGATATGTTTATAAGTGCGATTGGTGTAAGCAATCTTGTCATTGTTCAAACAACAGACGCTTTACTGGTGGCTAATAAAGATACAGTACAAGATGTTAAAAAAATTGTCGATTATTTAAAACGAAATGATAGGAACGAATATAAACAACATCAAGAAGTTTTCCGCCCTTGGGGAAAATATAATGTGATTGATAGCGGCAAAAATTACCTCGTCCGATGTATCACTGTTAAGCCGGGTGAGAAATTTGTGGCGCAGATGCATCACCACCGGGCTGAGCATTGGATAGTATTATCCGGGACTGCTCGTGTTACAAAGGGAGAGCAGATTTATATGGTTTCTGAAAATGAATCAACATTTATCCCTCCGGATACTATTCACGCGCTGGAAAATCCCGGAATGATCCCCCTGCAGTTAATTGAGATTCAATCAGGTACCTATCTTGGTGAGGATGATATTATTCGTTTAGAACAACGTTCTGGATTTTCGAAGGAGTGGACTAATGAACGTAGTTAATAATAGCCGTGATGTTATTCATTCATCAGGTATTGTGTTTGGAACGAGTGGGGCTCGCGGTCTTGTAAAAGATTTTACACCTCAGGTATGTGCTGCTTTTACGGTTTCATTTGTTGCCGTTATGCAGGAACATTTTTCCTTTGATACCGTAGCATTGGCAATAGATAATCGTCCAAGTAGTTATGGGATGGCTCAGGCGTGTGCTGCTGCATTGGCAGATAAAGGCGTTAACTGTATTTTTTATGGTGTGGTACCAACCCCGGCTTTGGCCTTTCAGTCTATGTCTGACAATATGCCTGCGATAATGGTTACGGGAAGTCATATTCCATTCGAGCGGAACGGCCTCAAGTTTTATCGTCCTGATGGTGAAATCACGAAACATGATGAGGCTGCGATCCTTAGTGTTGAAGATACGTGCAGCCATTTAGAGCTTAAAGAACTCATAGTTTCAGAAATGGCTGCTGTTAATTATATATCTCGTTATACATCTTTATTTTCTACTCCATTCCTGAAAAATAAGCGTATTGGTATTTACGAACATTCAAGCGCTGGGCGTGATCTTTATAAGCCTTTATTTATTGCATTGGGGGCTGAAGTCATTAGCTTGGGTAGAAGCGATAACTTTGTACCTATAGATACAGAGGCTGTAAGCAAAGAGGATCGGGAAAAAGCACGCTCATGGGCTAAAGAGTTCGATTTAGATGCCATATTCTCAACAGATGGGGATGGTGATCGTCCTCTTATTGCTGATGAGGCCGGTCAGTGGTTAAGAGGCGATATATTAGGTCTATTATGTTCACTTGCATTGGGGGCAGAAGCGGTCGCTATTCCTGTTAGTTGTAATAGCATAATTTCTTCTGGCCGCTTTTTTAAACATGTTAAACTTACGAAAATTGGCTCGCCTTATGTTATCGAAGCTTTTAATGAATTATCTCGGAGTTATAGTCGTATTGTCGGTTTTGAAGCCAATGGCGGTTTTTTATTAGGAAGCGATATCTGTATTAACGAGCAGAATCTTCATGCCTTACCAACTCGTGATGCTGTATTACCAGCAATAATGCTGCTTTACAAAAGTAGGAATACCAGCATTAGCGCTTTAGTCAATGAACTCCCAACTCGTTACACCCATTCTGACAGATTACAGGGAATTACGACTGATAAAAGTCAATCCTTAATTAGTATGGGCAGAGAAAATCTGAGCAACCTCTTAAGCTATATTGGTTTGGAGAATGAAGGTGCAATTTCTACAGATATGACAGATGGTATGCGAATTACCTTACGTGATGGATGTATTGTGCATTTGCGCGCCTCTGGTAATGCACCTGAGTTACGCTGCTATGCAGAAGCTAATTTATTAAATAGAGCTCAGGATCTTGTAAATACAACGCTTGCTAATATTAAAAAACGATGCTTGCCGTAAAAGAATTGAATGTTATTTACTTAATATGCCTATTTTATTTACATTATGCACGGTCAGAGGGTGAGGATTAAATGGATAATATTGATAATAAGTATAATCCACAGCTATGTAAAATTTTTTTGGCTATATCGGATTTGATTTTTTTTAATTTAGCCTTATGGCTTTCATTAGGATGTGTCTATTTTATTTTTGATCAAGTACAGCGATTTATTCCTCAAGACCAATTAGATACAAGAGTTATTACTCATTTTATTTTGTCAGTAGTATGTGTCGGTTGGTTTTGGATTCGTTTGCGACATTATACATACCGCAAGCCATTTTGGTATGAGTTAAAAGAAATTTTTCGTACGATAGTTATTTTTGCTATATTTGATTTGGCTCTGATAGCGTTTACAAAATGGCAGTTTTCACGCTATGTCTGGGTGTTTTGTTGGACTTTTGCCATAATCCTGGTGCCTTTTTTTCGCGCACTTACAAAGCATTTATTGAACAAGCTAGGTATCTGGAAGAAAAAAACTATCATCCTGGGGAGCGGACAGAATGCTCGTGGTGCATATTCTGCGCTGCAAAGTGAGGAGATGATGGGGTTTGATGTTATCGCTTTTTTTGATACGGATGCGTCAGATGCTGAAATAAATATGTTGCCGGTGATAAAGGACACTGGGACTATTTGGGATTTAAATCGTACAGGTGATGTCCATTATATCCTTGCTTATGAATACACCGAGTTGGAGAAAACACATTTTTGGCTACGTGAACTTTCAAAACATCATTGTCGTTCTGTTACTGTAGTCCCCTCGTTTAGAGGATTGCCATTATATAATACTGATATGTCTTTTATCTTTAGCCATGAAGTTATGTTATTAAGGATACAAAATAACTTGGCTAAAAGGTCGTCCCGTTTTCTCAAACGGACATTTGATATTGTTTGTTCAATAATAATTCTTATAATTGCATCACCACTTATGATTTATCTGTGGTATAAAGTTACTCGAGATGGTGGTCCGGCTATTTATGGTCACCAGCGAGTAGGTCGGCATGGAAAACTTTTTCCATGCTATAAATTTCGTTCTATGGTTATGAATTCTCAAGAGGTACTAAAAGAACTTTTGGCTAACGATCCTATTGCCAGGGCTGAATGGGAAAAAGATTTTAAACTGAAAAATGATCCTCGAATCACAGCTGTAGGTCGATTTATACGTAAAACTAGCCTTGATGAGTTGCCACAACTTTTTAATGTACTAAAAGGTGATATGAGCCTGGTTGGACCACGACCTATCGTTTCGGATGAACTGGAGCGTTATTGTGATGATGTTGATTATTATTTGATGGCAAAGCCGGGCATGACAGGTCTATGGCAAGTGAGTGGGCGTAATGATGTTGATTATGACACTCGTGTTTATTTTGATTCCTGGTATGTTAAAAACTGGACGCTTTGGAATGATATTGCCATTCTGTTTAAAACAGCGAAAGTTGTTTTGCGGCGAGATGGTGCGTATTAAGCTCACCGAGAAGTACTGAATAATAATTGTATAAAATAGCCTGCGTAAAATCTGAACGCATCAATCGCTACCTTAATATCATACCTTTGAGTTAACATACTATTCACCTTTAACCTGCCATGACCGTTTGTGGCAGGGTTTCCACACCTGACAGGAGTATGTAATGTCCAAGCAACAGATCGGCGTCGTCGGTATGGCAGTGATGGGGCGCAACCTCGCGCTCAACATCGAAAGCCGTGGTTATACCGTCTCCGTTTTCAACCGCTCCCGTGAAAAGACCGAAGAAGTGATTGCCGAGAATCCCGGCAAAAAGCTGGTGCCTTATTACACGGTGAAAGAGTTTGTTGAATCCCTCGAAACGCCTCGTCGTATCCTGTTAATGGTGAAAGCGGGCGCAGGTACTGATGCAGCTATCGATTCGCTGAAACCGTATCTGGAAAAAGGCGATATCATTATTGATGGCGGTAACACCTTCTTCCAGGACACAATCCGTCGCAATCGCGAGCTGTCTGCGGAAGGTTTTAACTTTATCGGTACCGGTGTTTCCGGTGGTGAAGAGGGCGCGCTGAAAGGGCCATCTATCATGCCTGGCGGTCAGAAAGATGCCTATGAACTGGTGGCGCCGATCCTGACGAAGATTGCTGCTGTGGCAGAAGATGGCGAACCGTGCGTGACCTATATCGGCGCCGATGGCGCGGGTCACTACGTTAAGATGGTCCACAATGGTATTGAATATGGCGATATGCAGCTTATCGCTGAAGCTTACTCCTTGCTGAAAGGCGGCCTGAATCTCAGCAATGAAGAGTTGGCGAACACTTTTACTGAGTGGAATAACGGCGAGCTGAGCAGTTATCTGATCGACATCACTAAAGACATCTTCACTAAAAAAGATGAAGACGGTAATTACTTGGTAGATGTTATTCTTGATGAAGCCGCCAACAAAGGGACCGGTAAATGGACCAGCCAGAGCGCGCTGGATCTGGGCGAACCGCTGTCGCTGATTACCGAATCCGTCTTTGCGCGTTACATCTCTTCGCTGAAAGCGCAACGTGTTGCCGCATCTAAAGTGCTCTCCGGGCCGAAAGCGCAGCCGGCGGGCGACAAAGCGGAATTTATCGAGAAAGTGCGTCGCGCGCTGTATCTTGGCAAGATCGTCTCCTATGCGCAGGGCTTCTCGCAGCTACGCGCCGCGTCTGATGAATATCACTGGGAGCTTAACTACGGCGAGATTGCTAAGATTTTCCGTGCGGGCTGTATCATTCGCGCTCAGTTCCTGCAGAAGATCACCGATGCTTACGCAGAAAACGCCGGTATCGCTAACTTGCTGTTAGCGCCTTACTTCAAGAAAATTGCTGATGAGTACCAGCAGGCGCTGCGTGATGTTGTGGCTTACGCGGTGCAGAATGGCATTCCGGTGCCGACATTCTCTGCGGCAGTGGCCTACTATGACAGCTATCGCGCCGCAGTACTGCCAGCTAACTTAATTCAGGCGCAGCGTGACTACTTTGGTGCGCACACCTATAAACGTACTGATAAAGAAGGCATTTTCCATACCGAGTGGTTGGAATAATTTCTGCAAGCTTGTTTAAGCCCGGTTTAATACCGGGCTTTTTTTTATCTCTATTCTTATTGATTTATCGCTTTTGCTTAATATTAACTTAATAATCTGTGTTTATCGTAATGAAGATAATCTGAATTGTTTTCGTCTGCGTTGCACTTTATATACTCAGGCGTTAAAACTTTAATATCTTATCAGGATGCGAAATACATCATGATTCATAATTAAGTTAATTCTGAGAGCGAATAATGAAAATCACGATATCCGGGACGGGTTATGTTGGCTTGTCTAATGGTTTGCTTATTGCACAACACCATGATGTGGTGGCGTTAGACATTGTTCCTGCCCGTGTTGAACTGTTAAATGATCGGATATCTCCGATTGTTGATAAAGAAATTCAGCAATTTTTAAAGGAAGATAACATCAGATTCAGGGCAACGCTGGATAAGTTTGATGCATACCAGAATGCAGATTACGTTATCATTGCTACGCCTACAGATTACGATCCAAAAACCAACTATTTTAATACGTTCAGTGTAGAATCGGTCATTCAGGATGTGATCAGCATCAACCCCGCAGCCGTGATGATTATTAAGTCTACGGTGCCGGTTGGCTTTACGGCGGCAATGCGTCAGAAGTTTACGACAGAAAATATCATTTTCTCTCCGGAATTTTTACGTGAAGGTAAAGCCCTTTACGATAACCTTTATCCCTCCCGTATCGTGATTGGGGAACAGTCTGAGCGCGCCCGAGAATTTGCCGCATTACTCCAGGAAGGCGCTATTAAACAGGAGATTCCGACGCTGTTTACGGACTCCACTGAAGCGGAAGCCATTAAACTTTTCGCCAATACTTACCTCGCCATGCGAGTCGCTTATTTTAATGAATTAGACAGTTATGCTGAAACGTTAGGATTAAATACCCGACAAATTATTGAAGGGGTGTGCCTCGACCCGCGTATTGGCAATCATTACAATAATCCCTCTTTTGGTTATGGCGGATATTGTTTGCCAAAAGATACCAAACAGTTGCTGGCTAATTATCAGTCAGTGCCTAATAATATTATCTCCGCTATCGTTGAAGCAAACCGTACGCGTAAAGATTTTATTGCCGATTCTATCCTTGCCAGAAAGCCTAAAGTGGTGGGCATTTATCGCCTGATTATGAAGAGTGGCTCCGATAACTTCCGCGCCTCATCGATTCAGGGGATTATGAAACGTATTAAAGCGAAAGGCGTAGAGGTCATCATCTATGAGCCGGTAATGCAAGAAGAAACTTTCTTTAACTCACGTCTTGAACGTGATTTGCACTGCTTTAAACAGCAGGCGGATGTCATTATTTCCAATCGGATGGCGGCAGAGCTTTTGGATGTCGCTGAAAAAGTGTATACCCGCGATCTTTTCGGTAGTGATTAATAAGGCAATCGGGGCTGATGAGTCCCAATGATTTATTGACCAAATGGAAATAATGTCTGATTTTTATCATTAATCCTATGGCATATATTTTCTTTATGACTACACTGTCTCCAGCTTCATCCTTTTTTTAGTTAGGGTATCTATGACAGTGGATAGTAATGCATCTTCCGGGCGTGGGAACGATCCGGAACAGATTGATTTGATTGAGTTATTGCTACAGTTATGGCGTGGGAAGATGACCATTATTGTAGCCGTTATTATCGCCATTTTGCTGGCCGTAGGCTACCTGATGATAGCCAAAGAAAAATGGACATCCACGGCGATTATTACCCAACCTGATGCCGCGCAGGTTGCCACCTATACCAACGCGCTCAACGTCTTGTATGGCGGGAATGCCCCCAAAATCTCTGAAGTGCAGGCGAATTTTATAAGCTGCTTTAGTTCTGCGTTTTCCGCATTATCGGAAGCGCTGGATAATCAGAAAGAGCGGGAAAAGCTCACCATTGAACAGTCGGTAAAGGGGCAGACGCTGCCGCTCTCGGTTTCTTATGTGAGCACTACCGCTGAAGGGGCGCAGCGTCGGCTGGCGGAATATATCCAACAGGTGGATGAAAAGGTCGCTAAGGAACTGGAAGTTGACCTGAAAGATAACATCACGCTGCAAACCAAAATGTTGCAGGAGTCCCTTGAGACGCAGGAAGTTGTGGCGCAGGAGCAAAAAGATCTGCGTATTAAGCAAATCGAAGAAGCGTTGCGCTATGCGGATGAGGCCAAAATCACGCAGCCGCAGATTCAGCAAACCCAGGATGTTACCCAGGACACGATGTTCCTGTTGGGGAGCGATGCTCTAAAATCGATGATACAGAACGAAGCGACGCGTCCACTGGTCTTTTCTCCGGCCTATTACCAGACGAAGCAGACACTGCTGGACATTAAAAATCTGAAAGTGACTGCCGATACGGTGCACGTCTATCGTTATGTGATGAAGCCGACGCTGCCGGTCCGTCGCGATAGCCCGAAAACAGCCATTACCCTCGTGCTGGCTGTGTTGCTGGGCGGGATGATCGGCGCCGGGATTGTGCTGGGGCGCAATGCGCTACGTAGCTATAAGCCAAAAGCCTTGTAAGCTTCTTTGCCGGATGGTGGTCGGCTTCGAAAGGTAAAATTTCTCATTAAAAAACCGGGCATTGCCCGGTTTTTTTACGCTTATTGATGACGCTTACGAAGATTGTCGATCACGGTGGTGAGGTTGAGATCCTGATCCTGCAACAGCACCAGCAGGTGGTACATCAAATCAGACGCTTCATTGGTTAATTCAAAACGATCATTGACGGTGGCCGCCAGCGCGGTTTCTACACCTTCTTCGCCAACTTTTTGCGCAATACGTTTGGTACCGCTGGCGTACAGTTTCGCCGTGTAAGAGCTGGCCGGATCGGCGGTTTTGCGCTCTGCCAGTAGCTGCTCCAGTTGATACAGGAATAACCACTGATGGCTGGCGTCGCCAAAGCAGCTGCTGGTACCTTTGTGGCAGGTCGGCCCGACAGGGTTTGCCAGCACCAGCAGTGTATCGTTGTCGCAATCTGGCGCAATGCTGACGACATTCAGCACATGGCCTGAGGTTTCGCCTTTGGTCCATAAACGCTGTTTCGTGCGTGAGAAGAACGTGACATGGCCGGATTCAATGGTTTTGTCCAGCGCTTGTGGGTTCATATAGCCCAGCATCAATACTTCGCCGGATACCGCATGTTGCACGATGGCTGGCATCAGGCCATCGGTTTTTTCCCAGTCCAGCTCGCGGCGTTGTTGCTCTGTTAACATATCCTGATCTCCACGCCCTGGCCTGCCAGGTACGCTTTTAATTCGCCAATATTGATGATTTGCTTGTGAAAAACGGAGGCGGCAAGCGCGCCGTCGACATCGGCATCACGGAATGCCTCAAGAAAGTGTTCCATCGTGCCCGCGCCGCCGGAGGCGATCAGCGGCACGCGGCAAACGTCACGGACTTTTTTCAACTGCGTCAGATCATAACCGTTACGCACGCCGTCCTGGTTCATCATATTCAGGACGATTTCCCCCGCGCCGCGCTGTTGTACCTCTTGCACCCAGTCCAGCGTCTCCCACTGCGTCACGCGGGTACGGTTTTCATCGCCGGTATACTGGTTAACATGATATTTCCCCGTGGCGTCGTCAAACCAGGTATCAATCCCGACGACAATGCACTGCACGCCAAAACGGTCAGCCAGACGGGTAATCAGCGTTGGGTCAGCCAGTGCAGGGGAGTTGATAGAGATCTTATCCGCCCCGAAAGAGAGAATTTTGGCGGCGTCGTCAATTGACCGGATACCGCCCGCTACACAAAACGGAATGTCGATCACCTCGGCAACGCGCGCCACCCAGCTTTTATCGACTACGCGGCCATCGCTGGAGGCGGTAATGTCATAGAACACCAGTTCGTCCGCGCCTTCATCGGCATAGCGTTTGGCCAGCGGAACGATATCGCCAATGATCTCATGGTTGCGAAACTGTACGCCTTTCACCACCTGACCATCACGAACATCCAGACACGGAATTATACGTTTTGCCAGCATTGGATGGCCTCCTTAACGGTAAATTTCCCTTCCAGCAGAGCGCGTCCGACAATCACGCCGCGCACGCCGGTGCCGCGCAGGGCGGCAATATCATCGATATCGCCAATACCGCCGGAGGATTGAAAGGCGATCTGCGGATATCTGGCGCATACCTCTTCGTACAGCGAAACGTTAGAGCCCGCCAGCGTGCCGTCGCGAGAAATATCGGTACACAGTACATGTTTCAGGCCGACGGGGAGATAGGTCTCCACCAGTTGTTCCAGCGAGACGCCGGAATTTTCCTGCCAGCCGCTAACCGCCACCTGCTTGTTGCCGTGTTCGTCTATGCGAACGTCCAGCGCCAGCACCAGCGCCTGCGCGCCAAAACGTTCAAACCAGCCTTTCACCACGTCAGGAGATTTCACCGCCGTTGAACCGATGACCACACGGGCAACGCCAGCTTTCAGTAATGCCGCAACGTCTTCTTCGGTACGCACGCCGCCGCCGACCTGAACAGGCACGTTCACGCCCGCGACCAGAGTTTTAATCAGCGGTATCTGTCGCTTAGCCGGATCTTTAGCGCCGGTCAGATCTACCAGATGCAGCACCCCGGCGCCCTGGGCGGCGTAATCCTGCAAACGGGGTAGGGGATCGTTACCGTAATCCCGCTGCCGGGCGTAGTCGCCCTGGTGGAGACGCACCACGGTGCCGTCAATTAAATCTAATGCCGGAATAATCATTACATCTCCAGGAAGTTTTTCAGCAACTGTGCGCCCGCCGCGCCCGAACGTTCCGGATGGAACTGTACGCCGAAGAAATTATCTTTCTGTACCGCCGCGGTAAACGGCTCGCCGTAATTGCACTGGGCGATAGTCCACGGGTTGACCGGCATCGCGTAGCTGTGCACAAAGTAAAAATAGGCGCCATCTTCAATGCCCTGAAACAGCCGGTTGCCCGCCTGCGGATACACGCGATTCCAGCCCATGTGCGGCAGCGGCAGACCAAAGTCGGTCATTTTCGGCACGTCTTGCTCGATAATGTTCAGCAGATCCACGCCGCGCGTCTCTTCGCTGCGACGACCCAGCAGTTGCATCCCTAAGCAGATACCCAGTACCGGCTGAGTACACGCTTTAATTAAGTCGATCAGTTCACGTTCGCGCAGTTGATCCATAGCGGCCTGCGCCGTGCCGACGCCAGGCAGAAAGAGTTTGTCAGCGCGTAATACGATTTCCGCTTCGCGGCTGACCACCGGGGTGTAACCGTGGCGCGCCACGGCGGATTTTACCGAGCTTAAATTGGCGCAGCCGGTGTCAAGGATGACGACGTTCATCACAGCACTCCTTTCGAGGACGGTAATGTATCGCCCTCCACGCGAATAGCCTGGCGTAGCGTACGACCAAAGGCTTTAAACAAACTTTCGACACGGTGGTGATCGTTCTTACCCTTAGTCTTGAGATGCAGAGTGACGCCCATCGTGTAAGAGAGTGAGCGGAAAAAGTGTTCAATCATCTCTGTGCTCAAATCGCCCACACGCTGGTAGGTAAATTCAGCTTTATATTCCAGATGCGGACGACCGGAAATATCCAGCGCGCAGCGCGCCAGACATTCATCCATCGGCAGGACAAAGCCAAAACGACAGATACCGCGCTTGTCGCCGAGTGCCAGTTTTAATGCCTCACCGAGCGCCAGTCCGGTATCTTCTACCGTGTGGTGATCGTCGATATAGAGATCGCCCTTAACGGTAATCTCCATGCGAAAGCCGCCGTGGGTGGCGATTTGATCGAGCATATGGTCAAAGAAGCCGACGCCGGTATTAATCTTGCTGTTGCCTTCGCGATCCAGCCAGACGCTGACATCAATCTGTGTCTCTTTGGTGTTACGGACCACATGCGCATAACGATCGCGTTTCGTTAGCTGTTCGCCAATCATCGTCCAGTTCAGCGTTTCACGGTGATAGCGTAAACCAGTAATGCCCATGTTATCAGCGAGCTGGATATCGGTCGCACGATCGCCAATCACATAGCTGTTGGCGCTATCCATCGCTTGTTCCGCAAGATAACGCTCCACCAGCTTCACTTTGGGCTTGCGGCAGTCGCAGTCGTCTGCGGGCAGGTGAGGGCAGATCAGCACCTCATCAAAGCATACGCCCTGAGAGGTGAAAATCTGCATCATCAGGTTGTGCGGTCCGTCGAAGTCCGCCTGCGGGAAGCTTTGCGTGCCAAGTCCATCCTGGTTAGTGATCATCACCAGCTTAAAACCGGCTTTTTGCAGCTTCAGCAATACAGGAATCACCTCTGGCTCAAAGGCCAGTTTATCAAAGCGGTCTACCTGAAAATCGCTCGGCGGTTCGGAAATCAAGGTTCCGTCCCGGTCGATGAAAAGATACTTCTGACTCATACTGGCTCCGCACGTAAGGCGTCAATGACGCGCTGGTTTTCCTGGCGGGTGCCGACCGTAATCCGCAGGCAGCCGCTTAAAGAAGGTTGTTTATTCTGATCGCGTAAGATAATGCCCTGATCCCATAAGGATTTAAACACGCTGCTGGAGGCGGTAAACCGCGCCAGAATATAGTTGGTTTCAGAGTCAAAGACGTGTTCTACGCAGGCGGTCTGTTGCAGGGCATTCACCAGATACTGACGTTCCTGCACTGTCTGCGCCACGCGATCGCGCATTGCGTTTATTCCCTGCGGACTCAGCGCCTGGGCGGCGATATCCGCCACTGGCGTAGAAAGCGGATAAGGGGCGATCACTTTTAACAGCAGGTTGATCACCTCTTCATTAGCCAGCGTAAAGCCGCAGCGCAGACCCGCCAGCGCAAAAGCTTTCGACAATGTGCGCAGGATAACCAGATGAGGATATTCAACCAGCCAGCCTGTCAGCGTGGCCTGCGGGCAAAACTCAATATAAGCTTCGTCGGCGACGACTATCGCTTTACCGCGTGTCAACTCCAGCAGCGTGCGTAGATCCTGCGGGTTGATAAGTTGCCCGGTGGGGTTATTGGGGCTACAAACGAATGCCACTTTTGTGCCGTCAAGGTTGTCGGAAATCCCCTGTAGATCCAGCTGCCAGTTTTCAAGCGCGGGAACCGTCCGGCGCTCTACGCCAATGGTTTCGGCGCTGACGCTGTACATACCGTAAGTGGGCGGACAGTAGAGAATGGCGTCTTTCCCCGGTTCGCAGAAGGCGCGGATCACCAGTTCGATCCCTTCATCCGCGCCGCGGCTGACCAGCACCTGCTCCGGCTTTACGCCAGCATATTGCGCGTAGTTTTCAATCACAGCCTTTGGCTGGCATTCCGGGTAGCGGTTAAGCGTTTGTTGGGTGAGCTGAAACTCCACCGCTGTCGGGAATTCATTCGCGTTTAGCCAGACATCGCCGTTACCGCCCAGACGGCGGGCGGACTGATACGGTACCAGGTTGCGGATATTTTCACGGGCTAAGTCAGCGACGCTGAGAGTGTTTTCAGTGCTCATGCTTGCTCCTTGAGGGCGTTTACGCGCAGGGTCACGGCATTTTTATGGGCGGTCAGACGTTCTGCCGCCGCCAATGTTTCAATGGTTGATGCCAGAGCGGAAAAGCCCGCTTTCGACAGTTCCTGAACGGTCATCCGTTTCTGGAAATCCGCTAACCCAAGGCTGGAACAGGTAGCAGTATAGCCATAGGTCGGTAAAACATGGTTGGTTCCGGAAGCGTAATCACCGGCGGATTCCGGCGACCAGTCGCCGAGAAATACCGAGCCTGCGCTGGTAATCGCATCCACCAAATCGCGCGCATTGCGCGTCTGGATAATTAAGTGTTCCGGCCCATACTGATTAGAGATGGCGACGCACTGCGCTAAATCTTTGGTCACAATCAGACGACTGGCGCTCAGGGCCTGCCGGGCGGTGTCCGCGCGCGGCAGTTCCGCCAGTTGACGTTCTACCGCCTCCGCCACCTTGCGGGCAATGTCAGCATCCGGCGTCAGCAGGATCACCTGGGAATCCGGGCCGTGCTCAGCCTGGGAGAGCAGGTCAGAAGCGACGAAATCCGGTGTTGCGCCGCTGTCGGCGATCACCAGCACTTCAGACGGCCCGGCTGGCATATCGATAGCCGCGCCGTCGAGACGCTGGCTGACCTGACGCTTGGCTTCGGTTACAAAGGCGTTGCCGGGGCCAAAAATTTTATCCACTTTCGGTACGGACTCGCTGCCGAAGGCCAGAGCGGCAATCGCCTGCGCGCCGCCGACGTTAAAGATTTCCTGCACGCCACACAGTTGCGCCGCATAGAGGATTTCATCAGCGATGGGTGGCGGCGAGCACAGAACCACCTTCTGGCATCCCGCAATGCGCGCCGGCGTCGCCAGCATCAGCACCGTTGAGAAGAGCGGAGCCGAGCCGCCGGGAATATACAGACCGACAGACGCGACGGGACGCGTAACCTGCTGGCAACGCACGCCTGGCTGGGTTTCCACATCTACAGGCGGTAGCGTCTGCGCGGAATGGAACGTTTCAATATTTTTGACGGCAGCGGCCATCGCCTGTTTTAATTCGTCGCTCAGACGCGCGCCGGCGGCGGCGATCTCTTCAGGGGTGACGCGTAGCGCTGTCACTTCTGTTTTATCAAATTTAGCGCTGTATTCACGCAGGACATCGTCACCGCGCGTTTTTACATTATACAGAATATCGCTGACCGTCCGGGTAATACTGTCAGAGGCGGAAATCGCCGGACGCGTCAGCAGCGCACGCTGCTGTTCAGGGCTACAGCTGTTCCAGTCAATCAGGGTATTGAAGCTCATGGTCTTTACTCCATCACAGGGTTCCGCCTTATCCGGCCTACTGAACCCAAAATATCAACGCATTACGTAGGCCTGATAAGCGCAGCGCCATCAGGCGTCAGATCACTCCATCATCTTCTCGATCGGCAGTACCAGAATCGAGCTGGCGCCAAGCGCTTTCAGTTTCTCCATGGTTTCCCAGAACAACGTTTCGCTGCTGACCATGTGCATCGCCACGCGCTGTTGCTCGCCTGCCAGCGGCAGAATTGTCGGCCTTTCGGCGCCTGGCAGCAGGGCGATAACCTCTTCCAGTCGTTCACTTGGCGCGTGCATCATGATGTATTTCGATTCGCGCGCCTGAATCACGCCCTGAATACGGGTCAGCAATTTATCGATCAGCTGTTGCTTGCTCTGTGCCATCTCACCGTCGCGCTGAATCAGACAGGCTTTAGAGCGGTAGATAACTTCGACTTCACGCAGGCCGTTAGCTTCAAGCGTCGCGCCGGTAGAGACCAAATCGCAGATAGCGTCGGCCAGCCCCGCGCGCGGCGCGACTTCGACAGAACCATTTAACAGACACGATTTAAAAGAGACGCCTTTCTGGTCGAGGTAGCGTTTGAGGAGGTGCGGATAAGAGGTAGCGATACGTTTACCGTCCAGCGCGGCCGGGCCGTCCCAGGCTTCGTCAACCGGCGTTGCCAGCGATAAACGGCAGCCGCCGAAGTCAAGACGGCGCAGGGTTAAATAGCGTGGATCTTCGCCCTGCGCGCGGCGGTTGAGTAGCTCTTCTTCCAGCACGTTTTCGCCGATAATACCGAGATCGACCACGCCATCCATCACCAGACCCGGAATGTCATCATCACGCACGCGCAGGATATCAATCGGCATGTTTTCCGCCATCGCAATCAGGCGCTGAGTGTGTAAATTAATTTTTATGCCGCAGCGGGCCAGCAATTCTCGTGAATCATCGCTTAAACGGCCTGATTTCTGAATAGCTATGCGTAAGCGGGTGTTGTCTAACATTCTGCGTTCCTCTTTATCCTGTCTGAACCGGTCTGTATCGCGCGCCAAAAAAAAGCCCCCGGAAGATGATCTTCCGGGGGCTTTCTCATGCGTTCATGCACCACTGGAAGATCTGAATGTCTTCCAGCACACATCGCCTGAAAGACTAGTCAGGATGATGGTGATGATGGTGATGTTTAAATTGAACGCGTGTCATAAAAATTCCGATGAATGCTTATTCATTTGATACCTTTTAACCTAAACCACTTTTACGCCTTAAAGCAAGCGCTTTTTTCATTTCGCATTTATAGTATGAATTGTCAGTCACGGCGGGCTGACGTAGCCTTATGTATAAGGCGTTAAAGTCAGGAGAAAATGGATGAAAAAGGTCGCAATTGTCGGTTTAGGTTGGTTAGGCATGCCGCTGGCAATGTCGCTGGCAGCGAGAGGCTGGCAGGTTACCGGCAGCAAAACCACCCTTGATGGGGTGGAAGCGGCCCGTATGAGTGGAATTGAAAGCTATCCGCTGCGTCTGGAGCCGGAGCTGGTCTGTGAGGCGGACGATCTTGACGCTCTGCTGGATGTCGATGCGCTGGTGATAACACTGCCCGCGCGCCGTAGCGGTCCGGGAGAGGATTTTTATCTGCAGGCGATGCAGGAGCTGGTCGACAGTGCGCTGGCTTATCGTATCCCGCGTATTATTTTTACCAGTTCGACGTCTGTTTACGGCGATGCGCAAGGCGTGGTGAAAGAGAATACGCCGCGTAATCCGGTCACGGCCAGCGGGCGTACCCTGAAGGAACTGGAAGATTGGCTGCATAATCTGCCGGGCACGTCAGTGGATATTCTGCGGCTGGCGGGGTTGGTCGGGCCTGGGCGCCATCCCGGACGTTTCTTTGCCGGAAAAACCGCGCCGGATGGTCAACACGGGGTCAATCTGGTGCATCTTGAAGACGTGGTTGGCGCAATTACCCTTTTGCTACAGGCGCCAAAAGGGGGGCACATCTATAATATATGTGCGCCGGCGCATCCAGCCCGCAACGTGTTTTATCCGCAAATGACGCGCTTGCTGGGAATGGCGCCGCCGCATTTTCGTGACGCACCGGACAACGGCAAAGGGAAGATTATCGACGGTAGCCGGATTTGTAATGAGCTGGGATTTGAATATCAATATCCCGATCCGTTGGTGATGCCGATGGAGTGAGTCGCTGTCCAGCAGGTGGTCGCCATATAGCGCAAGGGGACGAGTATGAAACCACTGCTGGACGTTCTGATTATTCTTGATGCGTTAGAAAAAGAAGGCAGCTTCGCGGCGGCGTCGGCAAAATTATTTAAAACGCCGTCCGCCCTCAGTTATACCGTTCATAAGCTGGAAAACGATCTTAATATCCAACTGCTCGACCGTAGCGGGCATCGCGCGCGATTTACGCGAACCGGTAAGATGCTACTGGAAAAAGGCCGTGAAGTGTTGCACACCGTTCGCGAGCTGGAAAAGCAGGCGATTAAACTGCATGAAGGCTGGGAGAACGAACTGGTCATCGGTGTGGATGATACCTTTCCCTTTTTTCTTCTGGCCCCGCTTATCGACGCTTTTTATCAACGCCACAGCGTGACGCGCCTTAAATTTGTCAATGGCGTTCTCGGCGGTTCATGGGAGACGCTGACGCAGGGAAGGGCGGATATTATTGTTGGCGCCATGCGCGCGCCGCCGCCTGACACCGGCTTTGGCTTTGCAAGACTGGGCGATCTTGAACTGGTGTTTGCTGTCGCCCCGCATCATCCGCTGGTTCATGAAGAGGAACCGCTTAGCCGCCAGACGATCAAACGTTTTCGCGCGATTGTGGTTGGCGATAGCGTCCATTCCTCGCGATCAATAGGGTCTGAACTGCTCGACGCTCAGGAAGCGATTACCGTGTTTGATTTTAAAACCAAGCTGGAGCTGCAAATTAGCGGCCTGGGATGCAGCTATTTACCGCGTTATCTGGCGCAGCGATTTTTGGAAAGCGGTGCGCTTATAGAGAAGAAAGTTGTGGCGCAAATCGTCTATGAACCGGTGTGGGTTGGCTGGAATGAACAGACCGCCGGGCTGGCCAGCGGCTGGTGGCGGGATGAAATTTTAGCAAATAATGCTATTGCTGGGGTGTATGCAAAATCGCCGGTTTAAAAATCAATCGCTTATGAAAAATAATTTTTTGAACGCGCTCGCATTCTCTTGTCATTTCACTTCAATTTAGGGCAGAATACGCCGCTTGCAAAAAATGACACTAACCGACGTTTTAATACGCGTCGGTTATTTTTTTGCTTCAAACACATCATTCAATACCAAGAGGCCGGGCTTCGTACCGGATAGATACTTACTTAAAAATCGACAGTTGTTGTCGCTGAGGAATCCAGAAAATGGGGCAATTTTTTGCTTACGCGACGGCATTCGCCGTAAAGGAGAATGACCATGTCGCATAACGTTACTCCAAACACCTCTCGCGTGGAATTACGTAAAACGCTTACGTTAGTTCCGGTTGTAATGATGGGTCTTGCCTATATGCAGCCGATGACGCTGTTCGATACATTTGGTATCGTTTCAGGCCTCACTGACGGTCACGTACCGACGGCGTATGCATTCGCGTTAATCGCGATTCTGTTTACGGCGTTGAGCTACGGGAAACTGGTGCGTCGCTATCCTTCCGCGGGTTCGGCGTACACCTATGCCCAGAAATCCATCAGCCCGACCGTTGGCTTTATGGTGGGTTGGTCTTCTCTGCTCGATTATCTGTTCGCGCCGATGATCAACATTCTGTTGGCGAAAATTTATTTTGAAGCGCTGGTGCCCTCCATTCCCTCATGGGTGTTCGTCGTGGCGCTGGTGGCCTTTATGACGGCCTTTAACCTGCGCAGCCTCAAATCGGTCGCTAACTTCAACACTGTGATTGTGGTGCTACAGGTGGTGCTGATTGCGGTCATTCTGGGCATGGTGGTTTATGGCGTATTTGAAGGCGAAGGCGCCGGTACGCTGGCGAGCACCCGTCCGTTCTGGTCCGGCGATGCGCACGTTATCCCGATGATTACGGGAGCGACGATCCTGTGCTTCTCCTTTACCGGCTTTGACGGCATCAGTAACCTGTCGGAAGAGACCAAAGATGCTGAGCGCGTGATCCCGCGTGCGATTTTCCTGACCGCGCTGATTGGCGGCCTAATCTTCATCTTTGCAACCTATTTCCTGCAATTGTACTTCCCGGATATCTCTCGCTTTAAAGATCCGGATGCGTCTCAGCCGGAAATCATGCTGTACGTGGCGGGTAAAACCTTCCAGGTGGGCGCGCTGATCTTCTCTACTATCACCGTACTGGCTTCCGGTATGGCGGCGCATGCAGGCGTAGCGCGCCTGATGTACGTAATGGGGCGCGACGGCGTATTCCCGAAAAGCTTCTTCGGTTACGTTCATCCGAAATGGCGTACGCCAGCGATGAACATCATCCTGGTCGGGGCGATCGCGCTGCTGGCGATTAATTTTGACCTGGTGATGGCGACGGCGCTGATTAACTTTGGCGCGCTGGTCGCGTTTACCTTCGTTAACCTGTCGGTGATTTCGCAGTTCTGGATCCGTGAGAAGCGTAATAAGACGTTGAAGGATCACTTCCAGTATCTGTTCCTGCCCATGTGCGGCGCGCTCACGGTTGGCGCGTTGTGGGTTAACCTGGAAGAAAGCTCAATGGTACTGGGCCTGATCTGGGCGGGTATCGGGCTGATTTATCTGGCGTGCGTAACTAAAAGCTTCCGCAACCCGGTTCCACAGTACGAAGACGTCGCGTAATCGCGCGTATTATCGGCAATAGTAAAACCGGAGGCAGTGCCTCCGGTTTTTTGTCTGCCATCCAGCACGTTTACCGGATGGCGGCGTCACTATTTATCCGCTCTGGATTAACAATGCCCGTCAGGCATTGGTCAATTACACAATCTCAGTTGCGTACTGCCACAGTGATTTCAGCAGCCCCAGCTTCGTTTTATCTTCCGCATACTGCTGAGAAAGCATCTGCAATTCATTGGCATACTGTTGTAAAAACTCTGGCGTCAGTACCTGACGGCGATGCTCCAGCCAGCGCTGCTGCTCTGCGTCATCCAGCGTACCGGGAAAATTGCGTGCGCGGTAATTAAACAGCAGCTTCTCAATGCGCTTATCGACAAAGGTAATGTCCAGCGCGGGCAGGTTACGCGGCTCGGTTTCGAGTACGATTTTCATGGCTGCGCGATCGGCATCGCTGAAAAAACCATCATAGAGCTGGGCATCAACGTTATCCGAGGTGGCAAAAGGTTCGGCTTCGGCGAAAATCGCCACCACTTTGTCGCGGACCTGCGGGTTTTCACGCAGCACTTTCAGGTTATCCAGGCAATGCTGGCGGTTAATTCCCAGCCGGTCGGCATCCTCCGGGCGCAAGGTATTCGCCTGCGCCAGTACCGGACATTTATTGATATGCACCAGCTTTACCGGCACTGCGGCGTGATCGCCAAGATCGGCTTTGGCCGTATAAAGCCGCTCGCGAAGGGTGTCGCTGTCCAGCTCAAGAAGAGGAGAAATATCGCCTGCTAAATCGACCATGATCACCGCGTTACGGTTTTCAGGATGCCACGCCAGCGGCGCGACCCAGCTTGTATTACCGCGCCACGCGCCAAACATGCCGGAGACATGCACCAGCGGCTTCATTTGCGGAACGTCAATCAGCGCCGCCAGTTTATGTTTACTGCGGTGGCTATAAAGATAATCAAACAGTCGCGGCTGGCGTGTTTTCACCAGTTGCGCCATCGCAATAGTGGCGTAGACATCCGCCATCGCATCATGCGCGTTGCTGTGTTCGATCCCGTTCGCCTGGGTTAAATGTTCCAGACGAAAGCTGGGCAGGCCGTCGTCGTTTTCCGGCCAGTTAATTCCCTCCGGGCGCAGCGCATAACAGGCGCGCATGACATCCAATAGATCCCAACGTGAATTATCATGCTGCCAGCTCCAGGCGTAGGGATCGTAAAAGTTGCGATAAAAAATATTGCGCGTGACTTCATCATCAAAACGTACATTGTTGTAGCCCACAACGCAGGTTTTAGGAACGGTAAACAGCGCATGAATGCGTCTGGCGAAAGCGGCTTCGTTTTCTCCTTTCTCACGCGCTTCCTGCGGCGTGATGCCGGTAATCAGCACTGCGCCGGGCTGCGGTAGATAATCATCGGCGGGTTTGCAATAAAACACCTCCGGCTCGCCAATAACGTTGAAGTCGTTATCCGTACGGAGCGCGGCGAATTGCGCAGGTCTGTCGAGGGCCGGATGCGTACCGAAGGTTTCGTAATCGTGGAAGAGGAATGTGCTCTGTATGCTGTCGTTTTTAACTGTCACTTGATGTACACGCCTGATGTTATCTGTATATGAAATATTTTATTCTTTTATTTTGTCGTTGATTGATTGTATTTGTACACCAATTGATATTGTTGCTAATGTTCGTACATGCGATGGTGAGTACATAAACATTAAAATCATTGAGTACAAAATACTAAAATGACCATCAGCGACACTAAGCTACGCTCCCTCTATGGTAAACCATATTCCGGCCCATCTGAAATTACTGATTTTGATTTAGTACTGTATGGAATTTAGGCCAGGGTCAATCTGGCCGGGATCTCAAAAAATGCATGGACTAAAACGGGTCTATGTACAGAGGGACACAACGCTGTGTCCCTTAATTTCATGCGGGTTGAGGCTGGACTAGGCCCAGGCCAGTGGCAGGATGGATGACAGAACACTCGGGAAATATTTTCTGGCATGACGTTGCATACTATCCGCCACAACGCTGGTACAGGTAAAGGCGCCATGGAGGCCGTGAAAACGGTCGGACCAGTCGGTAAACTGTTCGCTGGACGGGAAGATCGCCGGAGACAGCTCCCAGTCTTTCTGCATCAGCGCCTCCGCATAGCCTCTCAGGGCCGGCGGAGAGTCATGCTCAGTGCCGAAAATGGCGCTGGAGGAATAGCGTGCGAATGCGGTACTAAGACAGAACAGGGTTTCCGCCTGCTTCTGTGGGGTGGCGTCCGTCAGGTGATAAGCACTGAGGATGTGCTGGTAGTGTGCCGGGCTGAGTTTGCCTTCAGGAAGCAGGGGGGCAAAAATGGTGTTCAGACGCGACACTGAGGCATCATCAATCAACTTCACGGTGGAATGTTTCTGGGTCGTGGCGGCAATAAACTGCTGGTTCAGCTCCCCGTGCTCTTCAGCGCTGAGGATGATATCAATCAGTTCCCCAAAGCGTCGCTGCACGGCCTGCTGATTAAATGCGGCGAGAAACACCGGAAAGTCATGACGGAATAACTCTACCGGAGAGATTTGCGCGGTGGAAACGTTCTCTCCGGCTCGCAGCAGGTAAAAGTTGTCCCATGCAGTGTCAGGAGTAGGGTTTAGCATTGTTAACAGCGTGTCAGTGGAGAGCATCATCGCCGTGTCTGAATCCTGGGAGGAAAGCAGCAGGAAATTATCTGCAGCGCGGGTTGTCCAGTCCGGGCTGCCGTCATAATTGCCGAAGAGCCCATTATGGATGTGGGGAGACACCGTTGGGTGAGCAAGATATCGTTCATAAAGCGCTGCAGCTTTCTGGCGGGTGCCATCAGTGCAGCCCACGCCTGTCATACAGTGTAAAATCACCTGATTAAAGAGCCCGCTGTGAGTGGTCATGGCGGCGTTGTTCCTGTCAAACGAATCCAGCAATACAGGCCGTATGCGCTGCTGATAATATGTGTCAGGAGCCGGCAGGGGAACGTCATTATAGGTCTGGCACTGGTGGGCAAAAAAACGTTCCTGAACAGGCCCGAGCCACTCGCTGATAAGCGTACTTTGCGTATAGGGGGGGGCCAGTACGCTCACCAGCGAACTTTCAACTGGCCGGATACATGCCTCTGTTAAGCGGCCACTCCGCAATGACTTAACCAGGTCTTCCATTGCCCGGACTTTTTCCTGACTGTATTTATCGGGCAGGCTGTCAATGGTTATCAGAATACTTTTACCATTATTGTGCTCATGATTTAAAAATCCATCCACAGCGTTCTCAGTCCAAAGGAGTGGCATTTGCGGCCAGATATCACCTGGACGAATAAAATTTTCGCCCCCTGATACTGACGGAGGTGATGAATTATCCGGTTCATTTAAAATAACGCCAGAGAGGTTGGCTTTGTGACGTATAAGCGTATTTTTTAATGTTGTATCAATAAAAGAGGGCTGTTGTTGTGTAGTAATTGAATACTGTAAAACACTTCATTCATGTCTGAATTACTAAATTTTGTATTACTGCAGACTACATCACTCAGTGTCGAATAAGTGAATCGGCATTCGTCAAAATGTAAATGAGATATATCAGAATAAGTAAATTTTGAATTTGAAAAGTTGAACCTCTTAATAATATCGCCGTCTCGCTCCATGAAGCTGAGGGGCAATATTTTGCTGAATGTAATATTACGGAAATCTGCGTTTGAAAAATCGCGATCTGCGGGCGTAAGAGTTTCTCCGGCTTTCTGCCGTAAAACTGCATCCGTAAGTTTCTTAGCCCAGTCGGCAGGTGATGACGGGGAAGACGTAGCCTGAAGTGAGAGGGAGGGTGATACTGGTGGTGTTCTACCTTCAGAAACCGTTGGCCTGTTATTGGCTGATACAGAGACTTCACCGGGGAGCGGGGCTGCACCTGTCACTCTGTAATTATAATCACATGATTGATTTGCAATATGCTTACGCATGAGTGCTGCAGTCATTTTTGAGACATCTTCTTCTGAAATATTTTTCTTATATGTATTATTTGTATCTTTAATATTTTTAACAGTAAGCAATGTATTGTTTAAGGTATTTTTTCTTTCGGCTGAAAGAATTCTTTTATTTTTTGTGGTAGCGATATCTCAATCGGTGAGTCCTTTCATGGTTTAAATTTTTCATTTAAAGATGCATGCGTATTTTTAACACTGGTTATTTTTGAGGCGAGCCCGTTTTTCGTATGTTCACGGATGGTGTTAATTAATTTTTTAACCTGGTTAGGAATAGTAGAAAAATTAATTGCGCCTGATGATATCTTCATTAGAATTCCTTATCAACATCATTATGGAAAAACGGTCTGGATTTTTAACGCCTTAAAAGTAAGCTTCATATGTCGGTATGGCGATGGAGATCACAATTCACCATGTTATCTGGCAGGTTTCTTTCAGAAAGTGTCCATCCTGTCATCATGTCACCGTATTGTGGGACGCTGACGTATCTGCGGAAAAATCAAGGCATAAGGGAGCGGGTCGGGTAACGAAGCCCGTGTGCACGCAAAAGTAAACCCGCTTCGATGCTCAACCAGCGTTTTTCGCCGGCATTCGGGATATCGTCGGCGGACGTTCCGGCGCGTATGAAAAAGAACTGCGTAAAGCGCGTGAAATCGCTTTTCAGGAAATAATCGTTTTCTTTTAAATATTATTACGTGTTATTGGAATTGTATCATTTTTATAATTAACAGTGGGTTGTTTGGTAATTCTGCTGATTATTCGATGACAGTCCATGTGCGTGTTCAGGAAATGTAAAATATTTATAAAATAAAAGGTTTTATCGTGTTGGCATGCTCATATTAACAACTATTTCAAATTGTGATTGAAGCCGACATTTCATAATACAAATTAAATATAATCTTCAGCTATATCTAATAACAGGAGGTTATATGAGCATTAGTCGTCGTTCTTTTTTGCAGGGGGTAGGCATAGGCTGCTCTGCCTGCGCGCTGGGCGCTTTTCCGCCCGGGGCGCTGGCGCGCAACCCGATTGCCGGCATTAACGGTAAAACCATGCTAACGCCAAGCTTGTGCGAAATGTGTTCCTTTCGTTGCCCTATTCAGGCGCAGGTAGTCAATAACAAGACCGTTTTTATCCAGGGCAATCCTTCTGCGCCGCAGCAGGGGACGCGCATATGCGCCAGGGGCGGGAGCGGCGTCAGCCTGGTCAATGACCCGCAACGGATTGTAAAACCTATGAAACGCACCGGGCCACGCGGCGACGGTGAATGGCAGGTGATTAGCTGGCAACAGGCTTACCAGGAAATCGCGGCGAAAATGAATGCCATCAAAGCGCAGCATGGCCCCGAGAGCGTTGCTTTCTCTTCCAAATCGGGCTCGCTCTCCAGCCATCTTTTCCATCTGGCTACGGCCTTTGGTTCGCCTAATACCTTTACGCACGCCTCAACATGCCCTGCCGGGAAAGCCATTGCGGCAAAAGTGATGATGGGCGGCGATCTGGCGATGGATATCGCTAACACGCGCTATCTGGTTTCGTTTGGCCACAATTTGTATGAAGGGATTGAAGTTGCCGATACCCATGAGTTAATGACCGCGCAGGAGAAGGGGGCCAAAATGGTGAGCTTCGATCCACGTTTGTCGATATTTTCCAGCAAGGCGGATGAGTGGCACGCTATTCGTCCCGGGGGGGATTTAGCGGTTCTGCTGGCGATGTGCCACGTCATGATTGATGAACAACTCTACGATGCGTCTTTTGTTGAGCGTTATACCAGCGGATTTGAACAGTTAGCACAGGCGGTAAAAGAGACGACGCCGGAATGGGCCGCCGCGCAGGCCGATGTCCCTGCCGACGTCATTGTCCGGGTGACACGCGAACTGGCCGCCTGCGCGCCTCACGCTATCGTCAGTCCTGGTCATCGCGCGACGTTCTCGCAGGAAGAGATCGATATGCGGCGTATGATTTTTACGCTTAATGTACTGCTCGGTAATATTGAGCGCGAAGGCGGGCTATACCAGAAAAAAACGCGTCGGTTTACAACAAACTGGCCGGAGAAAAGGTCGCGCCAACGCTGGCGAAACTCAACATTAAAAATATGCCGAAACCGACGGCGCAACGAATCGATTTGGTCGCACCGCAGTTTAAATATATCGCCGCTGGCGGCGGCGTGGTGCAAAGCATTATTGACGCGGTGTTGACCCAGAAGCCTTACCCGATAAAGGCGTGGATTATGTCGCGGCATAATCCTTTCCAGACCGTCACCTGTCGTTCGGACCTGGTAAAAACCGTTGAGCAACTGGATCTGGTGGTCAGTTGCGATGTCTATTTGAGCGAGAGCGCGGCGTATGCCGACTATCTGCTGCCGGAATGCACTTATCTCGAACGGGACGAAGAGGTATCGGATATGTCGGGACTGCACCCGGCTTACGCTCTGCGCCAACAGGTCGTAGAGCCGATTGGCGAGGCGCGTCCGAGTTGGCAAATCTGGAAAGAGCTTGGCGAGCAGTTGGGATTAGGGCAGTACTATCCGTGGCAGGATATGCAGACGCGCCAACTCTATCAGTTGAACGGCGACCATGCCTTAGCGAAGGAACTGCGACAGAAAGGGTATCTCGAATGGGGCGTTCCGCTGCTATTACGCGAACCAGAATCCGTTCGCCAGTTTACGGCGCGTTACCCCGGCGCTATCGCGACGGACAGCGACAACACCTATGGCGAACAGCTTCGCTTCAAATCGCCCTCCGGCAAAATCGAACTTTATTCCGCAACCCTGGAGGAATTGCTCCCAGGCTACGGCGTTCCGCGCGTTCGTGACTTTGCGCTTAAAAAAGAGAATGAGCTTTACTTCATTCAGGGCAAGGTGGCCGTGCATACCAATGGCGCGACGCAGTACGTACCTTTACTCAGCGAGCTAATGTGGGATAACGCGGTCTGGGTCCATCCGCAAACGGCGCAAGAAAAAGGCATTAAGACCGGAGATGAGATCTGGCTGGAAAATGCTACGGGTAAAGAGAAAGGTAAGGCGCTGGTGACGCCCGGTATCCGTCCGGACACGCTTTTTGTCTATATGGGATTTGGCGCTAAAGCTGGGGCCAAAACGGCGGCGACGACACACGGTATCCACTGCGGAAATTTACTGCCGCACGTGACGAGTCCGGTATCCGGTACGGTAGTGCATACCGCAGGCGTGACGCTGAGCCGGGCATGAGGGAGGAGGGAACCATGAATCATTTAACGAATCAGTACGTCATGCTGCATGATGAAAAACGTTGTATCGGCTGCCAGGCGTGTACCGTTGCCTGCAAAGTGCTTAATGACGTACCGGAGGGATTTAGCCGCGTACAGGTACAAATTCGCGCCCCTGAACAGGCATCCAACGCACTAACCCATTTTCAATTTGTCCGCGTCTCCTGTCAGCACTGTGAAAATGCGCCATGTGTCAGCGTTTGTCCTACCGGAGCGTCATATCGTGATGAAAACGGGATCGTGCAGGTGGATAAATCGCGCTGTATTGGCTGCGATTATTGTGTTGCCGCATGTCCTTTCCATGTGCGCTATTTGAATCCGCAAACCGGCGTCGCCGATAAGTGTAACTTCTGTGCCGATACGCGGTTGGCGGCTGGCCAGTCTCCGGCGTGCGTATCCGTTTGCCCAACGGACGCGCTGAAATTCGGCAGACTGGATGAGAGCGAGATCCAGCGCTGGGTCGGTCAGAAAGAGGTCTATCGCCAGCAGGAGGCGCGTAGCGGCGCGGTCAGTCTGTACCGTCGTAAAGAAGTCCATCAGGAGGGTAAAGCATGAATACTATCTGGGGAGCGGAACTACATTATGCGCCAGATTATTGGCCGCTGTGGTTAATTTATGCAGGCGTCGTGGTGCTGCTCATGCTTGTTGGGCTGGTTATCCATGCGTTATTGCGCCGGATGCTGGCGCCAAAAACAGCGGGCGGTGAAGAACATCGTGACTATCTCTACTCGCTGGCGATTCGCCGTTGGCATTGGGGAAATGCGTTACTGTTTGTTTTATTACTGTTAAGCGGTTTATTTGGTCATTTTTCTCTCGGCCCTGTAGCGCTAATGGTACAAGTGCATACCTGGTGTGGTTTTGCCTTACTGGCTTTCTGGGTCGGGTTTGTGCTGATCAACCTCACCACAGGTAACGGGCGTCACTATCGGGTAAATTTTTCCGGACTGGTAACGCGCTGCATACGCCAGACGCGTTTTTACCTTTTTGGCATCATGAAAGGGGAAGCGCATCCGTTCGCGGCAACAGAGCAGAATAAGTTCAATCCACTGCAACAACTGGCATATCTGGCGATTATGTACGCGCTGGTGCCGCTGTTAATCATCACCGGTTTGCTGTGTCTCTATCCGCAGGTTGCGGGTCTGGGCCCTGTGATGCTGGTGCTGCATATGGCGCTTGCTATCATCGGCTTACTGTTTATTTGCGCGCATCTCTATCTGTGTACTCTTGGCGACACGCCGGGACAAATTTTCCGTAGCATGGTTGACGGCTATCACCGTCATCGTACCGCGCCGCGCAGGGATAAGTCCGCCGTCTGAGCATATCCATAAAATAAAGTCAGCAAGAAAATGTGCCTTGTGTCACATTTTCTTGCAATTTATCCATGTTTGTTTAACTGAACTTCCGTAAAAAGAACGGCAAATTGAGACCATCCTGAGGACATGCTGTTGAAACGCCGTTTGTTTATTGCCGCTTCTTTATTCGCGATGCACCTTTCTCCTGCGCTTGCGGCCGATGCCGTAAGTTTTGCTCCCCAACCGCCAGCCATTGATGCAGGCGCCTGGGTGTTGATGGATTACACTACGGGACAGGTTCTTACCGCCGGTAATGAACACCAGCAACGTAATCCCGCCAGCCTTACCAAGCTAATGACGGGCTATGTCGTCGATCGCGCCATCGATAGTCATCGTATCAGCCCTGACGATATCGTCACCGTTGGGCGCGATGCCTGGGCGAAGGATAATCCGGTGTTTGTCGGCTCCTCGTTGATGTTTTTAAAAGAAGGGGATCGCGTGTCGGTACGCGATTTAAGCCGTGGCTTAATTGTGGATTCCGGTAACGATGCCTGTGTGGCGCTGGCGGATTATATCGCGGGCGGGCAGCCGCAGTTTGTGGCGATGATGAACAGCTATGTGAAAAAACTCAATTTGCAGGATACCCATTTTGAAACCGTCCACGGTCTGGATGCGCCGGGACAACATAGCTCCGCGTATGATCTGGCCGTACTCTCCCGGGCGATTATTCACGGCGAACCTGAATTTTATCACATGTACAGCGAGAAAAGCCTGACCTGGAACGGCATCACACAGCAGAACCGCAACGGCTTGTTGTGGGATAAGACCATGCATATTGATGGGCTTAAAACCGGACACACATCGGGGGCGGGGTTTAATCTTATCGCATCGGCGGTGGACGGGCAGCGTCGACTTATCGCCGTCGTGATGGGGGCGAAAAGTTCGAAAGGCCGTGAGGAACAGGCGCGAAAACTGTTGCAGTGGGGCCAGCAAAACTTTGCGACGGTGCAGATTTGCACAGCGGTAAAAAAGTGGGCAGCGAGCGAATCTGGTATGGAGACAAAGAAAAGATTGCGCTGGGTACGGAACAGGATTTCTGGATGGCGCTGCCTAAAGCGGAAATTCCGCATATCAAAGCAAAATATGTGCTGGATGGAAAAGATCTGGAGGCGCCAATCGCCGCTCATCAGCGGGTAGGTGAAATAGAGCTCTACGATCGAGATAAACTGATCGCTCAGTGGCCGCTGGTCACTCTGGAATCGGTGGGTAAAGGCGGTATGTTCTCTCGTCTGAGCGACTATTTTCAGCATAAAGCGTAAGCCGTTGTCACATACAGTTCACCGTCACCTGAAGTGTCAAAAGGGCGGGAGTGCGAGGTTGCTCACAAAATGATCACTCTGTCCTTGTGACCGTAAAATGCCGCAATTATACTGTATATACATACAGTATGATAAAGTAACGGAGGCAGCATGGATTACGAAATCAGGCAGGAACAAAAACGCAAGGTAGCCGGTTTCCACATGGTTGGTCCATGGGAACACACCGTGAAGCAGGGTTTTGAACAACTGATGACGTGGGTGGATCGACAGCGGATCGTGCCAGTTGAATGGATTGCCGTCTATTACGACAATCCAGATGTCGTACCTGCGGAAAAACTCCGCTGCGATACCGTGGTGTCCGTGGCAGAGAATTTCATCCTGCCGGACAATAGCGAAGGCGTAATCGTGACCGCCATTGAAGGCGGCGAATATGCCACTGCTGTCGCGCGAGTGGAAGACCGTGACTTTGCGAAGCCGTGGGAACGGTTTTTTGACGTCCTGGAGCAGGATAGCGCTTATCAGATAGCCTCTGCGCCCTGTTTTGAAACCTATCTGAATAACGGCATGGAAGATGGATACTGGGATATTGAAATGTATATTCCGGTACAGCGGAAGTGATCGACTGGTTTCCTGGCTGAAAAGAGCGGACGGATAATGTGTTCCGTCCGCCAGTGCGCTATTTTTGCTATAAAGCAGGTACAATGCATTTTTTGCCATTCCCGTAAGGAGCGCAAGCGTGCGTGCCGATAAGTCATTAAGCCCTTTTGAAATACGGTTGTACCGTCATTATCGCATCGTGCATGGCATACGTATCGCCCTGGCGTTCATTTTTACCTTTCTGTTGGTTCGTCTGTTTTCTATTCCCGAAGGCACATGGCCGCTAATCACGTTAGTGGTGATTATGGGGCCCATCTCATTTTGGGGAAATGTAGTGCCTCGTGCTTTTGAGCGCATAGGCGGTACGATCCTGGGCGCGGCGTTAGGGCTGGTGGCGCTACGCCTGGAGCTCTTTTCCTTACCGCTGATGCTGGTGTGGTGTGCGATAGCGATGTTTTTGTGCGGCTGGCTGGCCTTAGGGAAAAAACCGTATCAGGCGCTACTGATAGGCATAACGCTCGCCGTTGTTGTCGGCGCTCCCGCTGGTGATATGGATACGGCATTATGGCGTGGCGGGGATGTGATTTTGGGGTCGCTACTGGCAATGTTGTTTACCGGCATTTGGCCCCAGCGCGCCTTTTTGCACTGGCGCATCCAACTGGCGCATTGCGTCACGGCGTATAATCGGGTGTATCAGGCAGCGCTGTCGCCGAATTTGCTGGAGCGCCCCCGGTTGGATAAACATTTGCAACGGTTGCTGAACGATGTCGTCAAAATGCGCGGGCTGATAACGCCCGCCAGTAAAGAAACCCGGATACAAAAATCTATTTTCGAGGCCATTCAGACCATCAATCGCAATCTGGTTTGTATGCTTGAATTACAAATCAATGCCCACTGGGCGACGCGCGCCAGCCATTTTGTGATGCTTAACGCGCACACATTGCGTGAAACCCAGCAGATGACGCAGCAAACCTTGTTAACGATCGCCCACGCGTTGTTTGAAGGCAACCCGCAGCCGGTACTGGCAAACACGGGTAAACTGAATGATATTGCTGCCGAGTTGCGGCAGCTAATGAACGAGCAGCGGGGCGACGCGGTGGCTGAAACCCCCATCCACGGCTATGTTTGGCTAAGTATGGAAACGGCCCGACAGTTGGAACTGCTTTCGCATTTGATCTGCCGGGCTTTGCGCAAATAAAAAGCAGATGGGGTGAATGAATTTGTTGCTGCTTCGATTCAGCAAAGATTAAGAGTATGATACTAATATAAGGATAAAATGAGTGCTACTGGCAACGATTTTATCCCCGAACCTTCAGGTTTCCCCAGACGGCGACGTAACGGTGTTTCCTCTGGCGGCTTGAAGTATGACGGGGATAAACGTAATGTTTATCCACTAGCAGTTGCTTAACGAATCCGAATCTCACATTATCAGGGGTGTAAAAATGGAAACAACCAAGCCTTCTTTCCAGGACGTGCTGGAGTTTGTTCGTCTGTTCCGTCGCAAAAATAAACTGCAGCGTGAAATTCAGGACATTGAGAAGAAGATCCGTGACAACCAGAAGCGTGTGCTGCTGCTGGACAACCTGAGCGACTACATCAAGCCAGGTATGAGCGTTGAGGCGATTCAGGGTATCATCGCCAGTATGAAAAGCGACTATGAAGATCGCGTTGATGACTACATCATTAAAAATGCCGAAATCTCCAAAGAGCGTCGCGACATTTCCAAAAAGCTGAAAGCGATGGGCGAAATGAAACACGCCGATGTAAAAGCCGAATAATGCGCTACGGCAGTGGGAGCGTATATCAGGCTCTCACTGCAGTTTGACCCCGCCAGTGACCATCTTGAGTAAATGTTGTTTTGGCCAGTGTCGGGTAAGTTTTTTCTCTGCCAGCTTATCTTTCAGACGCGCAATATCATGACGTTTCCGGTCCAGCATCAGACCCACCACGCTACCGCTATGCGCCACGTTCAATCCGTATAAATCACACTCTTCGACCAGCGATAGCAGGGCGGTAAAGCCCGGCTTAGGTAACAGCGTCTGGCTGGCGATAGCGCTAAGCGTAGCCGCCTCACCCAGTCGGAGCGGATTTTGCGTTATACAGGCTTCCTGCACCAGATTCCAGGCCTGCTGCAAGGTTGGTGAACTTGCTATTAATTTCTGCTGGCGAGGGAGACGGTGGTAATCTTGCGTGCGCAGTGTGACCGGGCTTTCCAGTACCAGCAAATCGATTGGCGGCGGTGGCTCGCAGGCGATTTGCGTGGCCGCATTATTATGATCAAACAGCGTTAACTGATGAAAAACGGTGCTATCAGTGGGTTCGATTGAGACGCAAAGCTGTGCAATGGTGGTTTCATCCAGCGAATGGCCAAGATGATGCGCCGTTGCCACCGCCGTAGCGGCAATATCTGCGGTGCTGCTGGCCATGCCTTTGGCAACGGGAATTGACGAACGCACATCGACGCGAATCTCGTTACTCCAGTGCGCAGGATACTGCCAGTGCGCCAGAACTCGCTCCACCATCGCCCGCGACAATGGACGCTCGTTTACCAACGGCGGCGCAGCCGTGACTGCTACGGTGCTGTACCAGTCAACGGGGCAGGAGACCAGTTTCTCACTGCCCAGAATCCATCCCTGGATAAGTTCCCCGCATGAGGCGGGGCATTGCGCAACAGCCACGTTATCACCTTTCAGGTACGAATAGTGTGCGCGCATAGTATCATGGTAAAAGCGTTATTACCATGACTTGCCGCAATGCGTCGTATAACCCTCTCAGGCTGGTACACAAAGCCCTTCCGTGGCCGGTAGCGCAATGCGCATAACGTCTTGTGCGATCATTAACTCTTCGTTGGTGTTGATGACGGCGACTTTCACCAGGGCGTTCTCCGTCTGGATAAATGTCGCATTACGCTGATTTTTCTCTTCATCAACGGCTAAGCCTAAAAATTGCAAATTATGGCAAACCGCCGATCTGGCGCGCGCTGAGTTCTCGCCAATTCCCCCAGTGAATACCAGAGCGTCCAGTCCTCCCATTTGCATAATATAGCTGCCAATGGTGGCGCGAATGCGTTCGGCAAACAGCGTGAGAGCGAGTTTAGCCTGCCGGTTACCGGTATTGGCTGCCTGTTCGACATCGCGGTAATCAGACGACACGCCAGAAACGCCCAGCAAGCCTGACTCATTATTTAATAACTGATTCAACTGTTGCGGCGTTTTGCTTTCGCGCTGGGCTATCCACGGCAGAATAGAGGGATCAATATCTCCGCTACGGGTGCCCATCATCACGCCTGACTGCGGCGTAAAGCCCATCGACGTATTGACCGAACGTCCGTTCTTGATGGCGCAGACGCTGCTACCGTTTCCAAGATGACAACAAATCACCCGTAATGCGCTGAGTGGTACGCCCAGCTTTTCAGCCAGAACGCCGCTGACATACTTATGGCTGGTGCCATGAAAGCCATAACGGCGAATCCCCAGTTCAGCGTAATAATGCCAGGGAAGCGGGTAAATATAGGCGGGTTCATCCAGCGTCTGGTGAAATGCCGTATCAAACACGGCTACAGAAGGGGCATCAGGCAACAGTTGACGAAAAACGTGAATACCCAACGCGTTTACCGGGTTGTGAAGCGGGGCCAGTTCAGCAAGACGTTCGATTTGCGCTAACGTTTCATCCGTGACCAGCGTCGAGTCTTTAAAAAACTCACCGCCGTGCGCCACACGATGACCCACCCCGTCAATGTCCCGCAGACTGTTAATGATTTGATAACCCAGCAGCTTTTCCAGAAGCAGCGTTACCGCATCGCGATGATCGGCAACGGGGACGGTTTCCTGCCATTTTTGGTTGTGCGTCTTAATTGTCACCTGCGCATCCGCCATACCGATACGCTCAATCAGCCCCTGGCAGAGCATGTCGCCCTGCGGCATCTCCAGCAGCTGGAACTTTAACGATGAGCTGCCGGCGTTAATGGCCATTATTTTGTAAGACATAAAGGTTCCTTCGAATTCAGAAAATCCAGCACGGCGTCGAGACCCGAATTATTCAACGCGCTGGTAATAAAAATCTGCCGGGCGCCAGCCTGCGTAAGCCATTGTGCGACCAGCGAAATACGCTGCGGGTCGGCGAGATCGGCTTTGGTGACAAGGCCAATCGTCGGGCGGTTCATCGGGACGGTAAAACCCGGAGAAAACGGCGACCACTGAGCGTCGGCATTTAACACCAGGGCGATAACGTCGGCCTCGCAGGCGCTGGTCAGCAGGGCGCTGTACAGGCAGCGGTTCTCCAGGTATTCGCCCGGCGTGTCGATAGCCATCGGCGACCATTCAATGGCCTGGGTTTTCTTGTAATGGAGCGCTTCGCCACGCAGGCTTTGGGTCAGCGAAGTTTTCCCGCACTGGCTGGGGCCGATAAACATCAGACGCTTCATGACGTTACGTCCGGGTGATCGAACAGGTGGTGAACTGCATCATTTCGCCCAGGGTGCGCGTCACCTGCTTAAGGGCATATTCCACGGCGGAAACATCGCCGGTCAGCACCACAGCACCGGTAAAGCGGTCAAGAAAACCAATCTCCACCGCGCCGGATTTTGTAGCAATATCGCAGGCGATAATCGACGCTTCGCTGGGCGTGATGGTGAGGATGCCAATGGCGGAAACCGCATCCTGCAGGCCCAGCTTCTTAAATAAATCTTTCCCCGGATTAGCAATCAGGTGCGCGAGGGTAACCTGTTTCCCCGGCACGTATTCCTGAATCATGCGATCCGTTGTCGGTTGTCTTTCCATTATCCCTCCACCATCTGTCGCCACATGGCTTCATGCGGGCGTGGGATCACCGAACGGTAAACCAGCAGCCCTTTTTCGCCCGCGCTTTCGCTGGCGACTGTCACGGCGTTATTGACGTCAGAAACGTCGCCCGCCACCACCATGTAGCATTTACCGCCGATGCCGAAGGCCATATGCACCCGCACCAGGGTGACGTTTGAGCCTTTCACCGCCCGGTCTGCGGCGCTAATGCAGGCCGCCACGCTCCAGGTTTCGACGATGCCGACCGCCTGACGCTTATCGACGCTGTTCAGGCCGCTGATGGCCGGAAGTACGCTGGGATGAATATTCGCCAGCACCAGGCTGTCGACGAGCATCTCGCCGGCCTGCGACGTACCGGTTTCAATGGCCTGCTGGATAGCGCCGATATCGCCGCCCAGCATCAGTAAAAACTTACCTGGGCAGATGGTCTTGCTGACCAGTAGATCGACGTTGGCGCTTTTCAGCATGGCATCACCAAGCTCCATGCCTTTGGCGATGCTGGTGAGTTCTAAAATTCCTATAGCCTGAGACATGGTTAACCTCTTACAACAGTGATGGCCTGTTCGCTGATGGCCGAAACAATGCCGTCGATGCTGGCGTGAATGGATGCGCCGAGCGCGCCAGGCGGGACATCGGCAACGCATTGCCCGCGAGTCACGCGCTCGCCGACGGCAACAGTCGGTACTGCGCTGGCACCAATATGCTGGCGCAGCTGCAAAGTGACTTTTTCTACTGACGGCTCTTCTTCAACCAACGGTGCTTCCTGATACCAGGGGCTAAGCCCCAGTTTGGCGATCAGCCGCTTCACTGGCACGAGGCGATATTTCGCCATTTCGTCGGCCGGATTCAGCGGCCCTTCGTAGCGCTGGTTTTGCGCCCGCAGCTCGCGTTTTAACATGCGGTTGATGCGCATCGGCGAGATCCCGACCGGGCAGGCCACGCTTTCGCAAACGTTGCATTCCGAGCAGGTAAGGGCGCTCAGCAGCAGTTGCGGCGTGGCAGCCTGATGAAAGTTCACCGCCCGCACCAGCAGGTGCGGAGAGAGTTCGTGGCCGATCAGATGTCGTGGGCAGAGATCGGTACAGAGTCGGCACTGTTCGCAGACGGTGCGCGCGACGGAAAGCACTGTGCGCTCGTCCTGCATCCTGCGCTGGATAAGCGGATGGCTTTTTGGGAGCACCAGCAGGCCGCCGGTAGTTTTCGTCACCGGGTTATCAAGAGAGGTAATCAGGCCACCCATCATCGGGCCGTCGTTAATAAAACCGGGGTTGTCGACCGTCGCGCCGCCCGCCAGCGCCAGCACTTCATGCAGTGACATGCCGACAGGAACGGTAACGGTCAACGGTCTGGCGACCGCGCCGTTCACGGTCAACGTGCGACGAGTGACCGGAAACTGCTGCTCGACCGCCCGGGCAATATTCAGCACCGTTTGCACGTTATTGACGACTACGCCGACGCTGGCCGGTAGCGCGGCAGGGGCGACCCGACGACCTGTTGCCATCCAGATAGTCAGCACCTCATCGCCTGCGGGATATACATCCGGCAGGATATGCAGGCGGATACCGGCTGGCAGTAGTGGGGTGAGGGCGTCGATGGCCCGGCGGTATTTTTCTTTCGGGGCAATCACCCCTTCGCGCGCGCCGGTCGCCGTCATGGCGTACAGTACGCCGCGAACAAGACGCGCGGCCTGCTGCCACATCAGTTGCTGGTCAACTTTGAGCATCGGTTCACACTCGGCAGCGTTCACCAGAAAAATCTCTACCTGCGCCTGTAGTTTGACGTGAGCGGGAAAACCCGCGCCGCCCGCGCCGACAACGCCCGCTGCGCGGACGCGCTCGCGAATTTCATCGGCGCTATGGGACATTTCAACGCTATTGATGGCGGCGCTCATAGCAGTTCCTCCAGCAGCTCGCGAATTTCCTCGGCGCTGGCCGGGCGCGGGTTGGTGCGCAACGTGACATCCGCCAGCGCGGCCTGCACCATCGCCGGAATACGTGCGGAAAAGTCGGATCTTCCTTCTTTAAGCGCAACGGCCAGTGAGGGAAGGGCGCAGCGTTGCTTAAGCAGTTCGATTTGCTGAATCAGCGCATTGATCGCCGCAACGTCATTGGCTTCTGCCGGGCAAAAAACGCAGGCTTTGGCCATCCGCGCGTAGCGTTTGGCGGCGCGCGGGTCACCCGCGTTAAAACGGATCACCGTCGTGAGCAGCAGCGCATTGGCCAGCCCATGCGGAAGATGAAACTGTCCGCCAAGCTGGTGGGCTATCGCGTGGTTAAGCCCCAGCCCCGCCTGGCTGAAGGCCATCCCGGCGAGAGTCGAAGCGTTGTGCATTTTCCCGCGCGTCGCCACACAGTCGCCTTTTTCCACCGCCGTGGGCAGATACTGGAACACCAGTTTGGCGGCTTTTTCCGCTAGCGCGTCGATAAAGTCGCTGGCGTGCGGAGAGACCCACGCTTCCAGCGCATGGGTCAGCACGTCCATACCGGTGTTGGCGGTAATCTGCGGCGGTACGCTGACCACCAGCTCCGGGTCGAGGATCGCCATATCCGGATACAGCGCATTGTTGAACAGCGGGTACTTAATGCCTTTATCCGGGTCGCTAATCACGCAGGCGCTGGTCACTTCCGAGCCGGTGCCGCTGGTGGTCGGGATCGCCACGCAGGTTTCGATATTGATGCCGCTTTGCTGGCTAAACCAGACAATCGCTTTCGCCGCGTCCATTGCCGAGCCGCCGCCAAAACCAATTACCACCTGCGGCTGCAGGGCCTGCATTTGCGCAATGCCCTGCACCACGGTATGGATGGTGGGGTCCGGCGTTATCTCGCTAAAGACGCTGATGCGGTTATCTGCGGGCAGCGCGTTACGCAGGGTATCCAGCAGCGGAGAGCGCGCCAGAAAGCCATCGCAGATTATCCAGATGTGCTTATTGGTAAAGCGCTTGAGCACCGCCAGGCTGCCCTGACCGCTGTACAACCGCGTTTGTAGTGAGAAGGTATTCATCGCGACCTCGGTTAGCGAATAGAAAAGCCGTTGGTCAGCACGCAGCGCCGGGAGCGGGCAAAAGTACGCGCTGACGTGGTCCCTTCACCGGTTGGTGTGGCAATAGTAAAGGTGGTAAAGCCTTCGCCGCCGACGCCGATCCCGGCATAAGAGGGGCCGTTTTTGACGAATATCGAGGTTTGCAGGGTGCGGGCCGCGAGGTTCAGGCGCGACACGTTCTGCGAGTGCATAATGGCGGTGTGATGCAGCCCCTCTTCAACCTTCAGGGCCAGCGCCAGCGCGCTATCGAAATCGTTAACTTTTACCACCGGCAGCATCGGCATCAACTGTTCGCTGGTGACCCACGGATCGTCAGCGTTAACCATCGCAATCAGCAGACGCGGCGCTTTTGCAGGGACAGCGATCCCGGCGGCTTCCAGCATGGCCGATGGGCTCTTGCCGACCAGTTTTTTATTCGCCTGGCCTTCAGGCAGGCAGACGGCGCGGAGTTTGTCGGTATCGGCAGGGCTTAGCAGCAGCGCGCCGAAGGTTTGCATTTGCTGCACCAGACGTTCGGCGACGCTCTCCACTACGATCAGGCTCTTCTCGGCAATGCAGGGCAGGTTGTAATCGAATGACGCGCCGTTGATGATATCTTCCGCCGCTTTCACCAGGTCCGCTGTTTCATCAACGATGCAGGGCGGATTGCCAGCGCCAGCGCCAATCACCTTCTTACCGCTCTTCATGCCCATTGCCACAATGCCGGGGCCGCCGGTAATAGCCAGTACTGCGATTCGCGGGTGGGCCATCATCTGCTGGGTCGCTTCGAAAGTGGGTTCAGCTACAGTCACCACCAGATTGCGGATGCCGCAGCAGCGGAAGGCAATCTCTTCAATCAGGCTAATCAGCTTCAGAGAGACCTTTTTCGCTCCCGGATGCGGGCTAAAGTAGATACTGTTGCCCGCCGCCAACATGCTGATGCTGTTGTTGATGATGGTTTCCGTCGGGTTGGTGCTTGGGGCGACCGAACCGATGACGCCAAACGGTGAGTATTCAAACAGCACCATGCCGCCGTCGCCGGTCAGCGCGGTGGTGGTGAGATCTTCTACGCCCGGCGTGTTGTCCAGCGCAGCCTTGTTTTTGAGAAATTTATCTTCTTTGTTGCCCATCCCCGTTTCATTGGCGCTCTCTTCCGCCAGGGTCGCCAGCAGCGGCGTCAGCTCCTGACGCATCGCGCTGATAATGGCGCTGCGGGTTTTTAGCGGGCACTGCTGATAACGTAAGAACGCCTGGTGCGCGGCATCGATGGCCTCGCTCACGGACTGGAAAATCCCTTTGCCCTGAGGCTGGGCCGGCGTTTGCGCTGGCGTGGTTAATTGCTCGCTAAGAATGGTGCGAATCAGGGTTTCGAGTTCAGAAGTATTCATTGATGTGTTCCCACGTTAATAGCCGCGATGGCGGTCTGTGCTATGTCCATGTCCTGCTCAACGCTGCCGCCGCTGATGCCAATACCCCCAATTAATATGCCGTCGCGCCATAGGGCGTAACCGCCGCCAAAGGTGACCACTTTTCCCTGTAAATGACTTTCCAGTCCATAAAGCGCCGCGCCTGGCTGAACGACATCGCTCAGCTCATGGGTCGCCGTTTTCATAGCAACAGCGGTCCAGGCCTTTTTCGGCGCCAGTTCGCTGCTGACCAGCAGGGCGTCCGGCATCCGCCAGGTCACAGTTTCCGTACCGTGCGCGTCAACGATGCTGACGACTACCGGAACCTGCAGTTGCTGCGCGCGTTCAACGGCGGCGCGGGTGAGCTGGTGCAGATCGTGGAATGAGAGGGCCACGGGCGTTGTCTCCTTGCTGCGGGTCGGCTGGCTGGCAGCCAGATAGCGCTTGCTAACTTCACGGATGATGTTGGCCTGGTGCGCATCGCTATCTTCCGCGCGGGCCAGGGCGTACAGGCAGTCCGATAAGCGGTTGATGTAGCGCATCAGCACCTGGCGTACGTTGACTTCAGTTGCCAGTTCAACCAGACGGCGTTCGGCGCGGCGCGCCAGCGTGCGGGCAAAATGTAAGCGGCTCGCGGCTTCGCAGCGGCCGGGTAAAATAAAGCTGTGCAGCGGTTCGACGCGGGCCATTGCCCGATCGATAGCGGCCTCCAGGGCCGAAATCTCTTCGCTGCTGATGTAGCGCTGTTTGGGCGACGGCTGCTCGCTGTCGCTGGCCAGCTCTGCGCTAAACCAAAAAAGTTGCTGCTGGATGGCTTCAAGTAAGGTGCGGTGGTTTTCATCCGCAGCGGCGCAGGCGCACAGGCTCAGCGCGGCATTCAGCTCATCCAGCGTGCCGTAGGCTTCAACCCGCGGGTGGGTTTTGCTCACCCGCTGGCCGGTAAACAGTGATGTGGTGCCTGCGTCACCTGTTCGGGTATAAATCGCCATAACCGCCCCTTAACGCGAAAGCGTATCTACAATGCCGACAACGGCGAGGTCGATGGCCTCATTTGGCCCGGAAAAAACGTGCCTGGCGCTGGAGCCGCCGCTGAGCAAAACCAGTTCGCCGACGCCCGCGCCGACGGAGTCCACGGCCACTTCATCGCCGGAGGTCGGCGAGGCGGGGAGTTCGCCATCGGCGCTGACCCGACGCACCAGCAGCAGCTTTTTCCCAATCAAAGAAGGTGATTTTTGCGTGGAGACAACCGCGCCCGTGACTCGTGCCAGATGCATGATTTACTCCTGCTTAATTAATTGAATATTCCGCGCATTGGCCGCGTCACGCGCCATGGCGGTCACGATGCATTTGCGGTGGACAACCATACGCCCCCGGCTTAGCAGCGCGACATCGCGATAGCTCAGCACCGAACCCGCATGCAGGATCAGCGGCAGTCCGCGCTCATCGGTGAATACCAGCGGCAGACGAGCCAGTTTTTTTACCGGGATAACCGGCAGCAGCTGGCTGTGCAGGCTGAGCTGAACGCGGATGCCGAAAGCCAGCGCGTCGTGAATTTTCCGGGCTGCGGCATCGTCGGTTTCCGCATCCGCAAGCTGACCCAGCAGCGGCAGGTCGACGAGCAGGATGCGCAGCGACGCGTGCTGACAGAACAGCGCTGGACAGTCGGCATCGCGAAGTTGCGTAACGCTCAGCGTCGCCGTGCTCTGGGCACGGCGCTGCAGCCGGGAGACAATCTCCTCGACAATGCGCTGCAGGGTTTCGCCGTTCATCGCGGGCCTACCAGCCGGGCAAAGGCCTGCGGGTTATCGGCACCAGCGGCGTTGGCTTCATCGGTATCAATGTGCATTTCGAGGCGCATGTCCGGTGAAACGCGAATCGCCACGTTGTTGAAAATCAGCCCGCGATCGTCGCCTTCAATCGCCACTGAAACCATATCGCCGTGGGAAACCCGCAGGATCAGCGCATCAAGCGGCGACATATGAATATGCCGCTGCGCGACGATAACCCCGGAAGGTAGCTCCAGTTCGCCAAAGGGGCTGACCAGGCGGATGCCCGGTGTGCCCTTCAGGTTGCCGGACATTCTCAGCGGCGCGGCAATCCCCAGCGTTCTGGCATCGGTACGCGAAATTTCCACCTGGCTTACCGAGCGCAGCGGGCCGAGCAGGCGCACATTTTTGAGCTGCCCTTTCGGTCTCACCAGGGTGACGGTTTGCTCCGCAGCATATTGTCCCGGCTGCAGTAGCGCTTTTTTTTCACTGATGGGATGGTCGGGAAACAGCCGCTCATAATCCTGCGCGGACAGGTGGATATGACGGTTTGAGACGCCCAGCGGAATAGGCCGCTGGCGCATCTCGTCGAGAACTTTACGGACCGTTGATTGCAGAAGCTCTTTATCCATTACGCTTCACCTCGCTTGCCGGAATGAATGCAAAGCGTACGAGGTTCGCCCTTCTGGCGCGGACATTTTGGATCCAGACACAGATTGCAGCTGACCAGTTCTGATTCCTGCGGGGCCTCTTCTGCTGGCGCTTCAGAAACGACATCAGCTATCTCTGACTCTTCAGGCTCAGGTTCAATGACGGAGGGTGGGGGAGTCTCTGCGAGCAGGATCCCTTCTCCGGGCCTTGCGATAACCTTGTGGGCCACCAGGCCATTCCGCTGTTCGGCAAATTGCGCACCGGTGGTGATGGCCGCCTGCACGGAGGCCACATCACCGGTAATTTTAATCACCATCCAGCCTGAACCATTGGTCTTTTCGAGGGCGAGCAGCGTGATAGAAGCGGATTTCGCCATGATATCGGCGCAGCTGATAGCCAGTGCCAGACCACAAACTTCAAGTAATCCCAGTGATTGCTTCACGCGGTGCTCCTTATTTGCCATCGATTAGGCTGATTTCGGTAAAATGGCCTCAACATCGCTGTGCGGACGCGGGATAACGTGGCAGGATTTCACTTCACCCACGACGCTTGCCGCTGCGCTGCCGGCATCTACGGCTGCTTTAACCGCGCCGACATCGCCGCGAACCATGACGGTCACCAGGCCAGAACCAATTTTTTCGTAGCCCACCAACTGTACGTTGGCGGATTTAACCATTGCATCGGCGGCTTCAATGGCGCCGACCAGCCCTTTTGTTTCAACCAGTCCCAGTGCGTTATTCATACTGCCGTTCTCCTGTGATTAAGCATGGAGATCCCGAAAGGGGATCCCTTTGACCAGCCGTGCCGCGTTATTACCGGTGTTGCGTTGGGCCTGACTGTCCTGATGATGCATCAGCGTAAAAAGCGGCGCCGATGCGGGTAAATTCTTGTAATGCACGACCAGCGAGTGTCGATCGCAGGCAATGCCGACCAGCAGCGGCGAGCTGCGCGCCGCCTGCCAGGCGCTGTCAACGATATCTCCAGCCGGGTGATGCTGAAGCAGGAAAGGGATGCCTTCCTCTTCAATGCCCAGCAGCACTTCGTGCCAGAGGCTGGCGCAGTCGTTGATAACGGTAATGACGATAGCCGGGGCGCTGTGATTACTGTCCATGCGCAAACTCCTTGTGCCAGGAGAGAATCAGGCCGGTGGCCACCGCGTTTCTTGGGCCTTCGCTGCCGCGAATATTTCCTCGCCCGGCGACCAGGCGGTAGTGCGCCAGCGCATCGGTGACCAACTGAGGAACTTCGAAATCCAGCGACGAGCCGCCGACCAGCACCACGAACGGAATATCGCGAATGTTGCCGGTTGGACTGACCTGGCGCAGCGCGCGCAGGGCGTTGGTGACAAAGACGCGTTCTTTAGCGCTGCGGCGAATGGCGCGCACTTTTTCCAGCGCTAAGTCGCCGGGAAGCGGCACCAGTTCGTCCGGTTTCACCACGCAGACGCGGGCGAACACGGCGGGAGGCAGCGGCGTCGGGAAGAACTGGACGCTGCCGTCCTCGTGGCATAAGTGGAACAGGCTTTCGACCTTCGCCAGCGGTCGGGTGGTACCCGGCGTGGTCAGCGCGCCCAGAATGGCGGCTTCAGCCTCAGCGCCGCCGATCTGCACGTCGATATTAAGCTTCTGCTCAATTTCACGGGCAATCATCGCCATCTGCAGACGGTCTGATTTCACCATCGAGGCGATGCCGACGGCCTGCTCCAGCGAGAACTCCCCGGCCAGACCGCCGGTGACGCTCACCGGAACCGAGGTGTCAACGGCCAGAAGATCCTGAATGAAAATCTCGCTGCTCGGCTTATTGGTTAGCTCGGCCATGGTCTGGCGCACATGCTCCAGCATGCCGCCGATATTGGTCCCGGCCTCGCCGTTGACGTTGTCGAGCTTGCCGTAGCCGTCCACCGCTTTCATGATAGCTTCGGCACCGGCGGCAACATCCACGCGCACGGTACGACCCTGAGCCTGCAGCTCCAGGTTACCGGCGGGTATTGCGCGCGCTTTGACGTCGCCGGATGGCGTTTTAACCACCACGGCGGAACGGTTGCCAATCAGCGCGCGCGCCATCGGGACGATGTTTTTCGTCTCATCGGCGTTGAGGTTGAATACGGTGGCGATGCCGTAAGGGTTAGAGAGGGTTTCGATAACCTTTCCCGGCACGGCGACTTCAATCGCCGCCAGCATCCCCAGCGGAATGCGGTCGATGTACAGAACTTCATCGACAATCGGTAGCGATTTTTCCAGCCGGTTGCTGACCAGTACGCCATCGTCGCGCTGCAAAATGACGCCGGTAATCTGGTATCCGGCGCGCATTGAGGCGTTGATAACATTGGCGATATCAGCAAAATCAAAGGCTGACGATACCACCAGAATATAGGACGAGTCCGCCGGGCGGGTTAACAGCTCCTCCGGCGTAATCGTGATACCCACACCAAGGCCTGCTCCGCCCGGCGTTTTTGGGTTATGGCCGATCATTGTCGATTCGGTGATGATGGTTTCGGTAATGGTTTCCATCGCCACATCGCCAATCACCGGCGTGGCTTCGTTAATGCGGATGAGCGAAATATCGCTGACATTGATCCCCGCGCGCTTTGCGACGAGGGCGAGCGCTTCCTGAATGCCGAACACGTTACGCAACGTGCCTTTGATCCCGGTGGTTTCCGCCAGCGCGCTGTGTGTAATCGTTAGTGCGCCAGTCTCATCTTGCCGCGCCAGTGCGACTTCCGTTGATGAGTTACCGATGTCAATGCCAGCTATATATCGCATCGTATATCCTTTTTCTCGTCGTACTTCAAACTGCCTTTTTGTTGGCTGCGTTCTTTCACCCGAATCACTTACTACAGTAAGCTCATCGGGGTTATGAGGGACATCCCTGTCCCTCACTAAAGCCAGCCTATGGCTGTTCAAATTCGTTCCAGACGAATTTGTCACTCACTTGCCGCCTCAATGCATCTCGAATTACTTAGAGAAAGCTAATCGTCGCCTTTGAGTTTTTTACGCTCAACGTACAGCCCTGCCGCTTCACGAACGAAAGCTGCGCAAATCTTTGCCTGATAACGGTTTTCGAGATCGTCGGCGATAGCGAGCAGCTCTTCTTTCGTTGAACGATACGGACGAAGGGCGTTGTAGATTTCAAGAATGCGATCGTCCGGTACCGCGGTCAGTTCGGCGGCGCGTTCGAAGTTCATCGCCAGCCGGTCGCGGCCCGCATCTTTGGCGATAGACGCCTGTAAGCGCAGGGTTTCCGGGGTAATACGCATATCCTGAGCGGTGACTTTATTGCTCAGCACGTTTTCCAGCGTAAAGTCGTCCAGCGTTTTATTGGTGGCGGTTTTCACCCATTCCGGGTGTTTGTTCGCCAGCGGGTAGTCGCTGACCTTTGCGCTGCGGGACGTGCCGCCTGCCGCAGGAGCCGCTGCTGGCGCATCGCCCTGCAGGCTGTTCATGCGGCTCAATACGTCCCGGACCATCGATTCAATTGCGTCGATATTCATGGAGTTATCCTTTATCAAAGCGCCACGCGCAGTTCCTGCGGGTTTTTGCCCGTCACGACGTACTTGGTCTCTTTAATGTGCAAAATGGCCGACTTTGCCTGGTACTTCGGGCGTGCCATCTGGTCATTTAGCGTAGGGACCGGCTGCGGTGATTCGCGTTTCGCATAGCGGGCGGCGTTTTTATCAATCTGACGGTAGGTTTCCAGCGTCAGCAGCGGCGCCTGCGGGAACAGCTCCAGGTTGGAGAGCGGCGGTAGCCCCTGCTGGTGGATAACCGTAGTACCTTTCGACTGGATGCCGATGGAGATGCCGGAGCCGCTCAGGCGGTTACCTTCAACGGCGACGAACGCCACGTCGGAAGATTTAAAGCAGCGAATCACGCGCGCCCTGATACCTTCTTCTTCAATACCGGCAATGACTTCGCGCAGGATGCTCTTATGCGGTAAGCCGACGATATTAACAGTCTGTGCCAGGCCAAATGCCGGGCCGACGGCGATAATGACTTCGTCCTGCTGAGTGCCCTGGCGTGCTTCGCCCACTTCGGTCAGAAAGCCGTCGCCCGCAGGCGCAGCGGTCTGTGGTGCTGTGGATGCCGCAGGCGTATTAAACGAGACGGGTTTATCGCTGCCCTTCATATCGCGGAGCACGTCTTCAATTATCTGGCGCAGCAATTTTTCATTAATTTCCATTTCTCACCCCTTAATCAATCTCGTTGGGATCAAGAGCGCCAGGGATGTTTTTAATCTCTTCCCAGCGTTCTCCCTGCAGGCGATAACCTGTTGCTGGACCGGCATAGTCATTGACGTCATTAACCGCAGAGAGCACTTGTCCGTCGCCGACGATAATGGCGGAGGTGTGCAAATAGTCGCCGGTTAGCTTGGCTTTCTGGATGTTGAGCATGTCCTGGGCCACGTCGGTAAACCCGCCCTGCGCCAGCGCTTTAACGACTTCCAGACCGTTGCGGTTTTTATTGATGATTTCCTGGGCGAACTTGATGTCTTCGACGATGTTACGCTCCGGCATATCTTTCGAACCGTGGGCATAGGTCGCGGCTTCAACTTCTTCATCGGTAATCGGCGGCAGCCCCATTCCGGCAAACACGGCCTGCAGCGCGCGGGCGGCTTTGTTACGGATGGCGATAACGTCCTCTTCACGAACCGGGCGCAGACCGCCGTCCACTTTCAGGTCGCGCTGGATAACGTTGTAGTCGTCAAAGTCTTCCGCATCTTCGTTGGAACCGGCGAACATGTTGTCGTAGTTCGGCACCGCGGAATAACCAGAGGAGATAAAGTCGGTACCCGGCAGGAACTGCATCAGCAGGCGCGCGGTACGACGCATATCGGAGTGGGTGAAGGTCTGGTCGTTACTGGAGGCGCATTCCAGATCCAGCGAAGAGCAGATCAGGTTTTCCGCCAGCACGGCACGAATGCCTGACGGCACGGCAGACGGTACGCCGATACAGCTTACGGAGCCATTTTGCAGACCCTGAACGCCAGCCGCTTTGGTGATATAGATGCAGCGCGCCTCCAGATACAGCATGGATTTGCCTTCGGCGTAGCCCATCTGCACTTCGGATCCGGAGCCGGAGGTGAAGCGCATTTTCAGGCCGCGAGAGGCGTAGGAAGAGGCTAAGAAGCCTTTCGACCATGGCGTATCGTCACCGTCGGTGAAGACCGGCTCGGTGCCGTAAACGGAAATGGTTTCGGCGTAGCAGGTGTGGCCCAGCATGCCGAGCTTCAGCTCGGTGGCTTCTTCCAGGGAGCACTGCGTCAGTACGCCCGGACGACCAACCTGAGAGCCGACCAACAGCGCGATGGCGTTGAACGGCGCGTAGCGTGCTACCGCAACCGTGGTTTCTTGTTCGTCAAACCCGCGCCATGCGCCTTCGGCGGCATCGGCGGCAATTTGCACCGGGTTATCCTTGACGTTGGTGACGTGCGCCTGCTGAGACGGCGTGCGGCGTGCGCGCATTTTCTGCATCGCCATCATCATCTCAACCACGTTCATATGCGAAACCACTTCAACAATTTTCGCCGGAGTCATGGCGGTGGTCAGCGGAACGATTTCGCTGCGCTTGACGTTCGGATCGCAGAGCATGTTAGCCAGCTTGACCGAATCCATCGCCATCACTTCTTCGGCGCGGTTCAGGTTGATGCCGTAGCGGGCGATAAAGTGGTCGATCAGGTCGAATTCGCTAACCGGTTTTCCGTCCAGCTCGGTCACCGCGCCGTTAACGATTTTAATCGACGGTTTTGGATCGTTCGGGCTTTCCATCGCGATAAAGCCTTCTTCGATCCACTCCTTAACGAAGCCGTCCTGATTCACAGGGCGTTTCGCCAGTGCTTCAAATCTTTTCGATCTCATGAATCAGCCTCGTGGGTATCAGATGTAGGACGGGCGATCGTTTTTCGGTTCAGAACCGAGGGTCGCAAGGACGGTTTTGCCGATTTCGCGGGCGGAGGTCACCGCCTGACGGACCGCGCCGGAGTCGCCGGAAATCACCAGAATGGCTTCGTTACTAAAGCTGGTGCCGTGCGCCGGAGAGCTGTACGCCACGACTTCAACGTTGGCTGACTTCAGGGCGGTATCGGCCATCAGTACGCCAACGGAAGCCGGAGCGCCGACGATGACGCCGCAGGCACGGCCAATCGGCGCGCCGAACGCTTTTTCCAGGGCGTAGCTGGCGCGAGCGGTGTACTGCAGCTCGATATGCCCGGCTTCGTTGCCGTAAACATCGCCGAAGGTGCGGTCCAGCTCTTTCAGCGCGACTTCGATACCGCGCTTGACGTCGGAAACGTCGTTACCGCCTAAAATAATCAGCGAACCGTGGCCCGCGCCGCCTTTGGTATCGCGCGGCAGCTCAATGCTGACCACTTCGGTGTTGGTGGCTTTCACCGCTTCGTCCGCCGCCATAATGTGCGGGCCTGCGCCGGTGCGGGCGCCGAGAATGCCGATGGAACGATAGCGCTTCTCAAGTTTCATCGCGTCCAGCAGGGCGGTATCGACGTTGGCGATAACCAGGCCAAGGGTATCGCCAATGGCGGTCCCGACAAATTCCGTTAAACTGCAGCTTTTTTCTGCCATAGCCGTCTCTCGTATAGGTTGGGGTTGACCAGGGATGGCCTGTTGTTCCGGCGTTGCCACACGGGCAATCACCTGCGCCATGATCTGTTCCACCAGCTCATTGCTGCTCATTGGCTAATTCCCTTCGGTAAGATTTTTTCTACATCGGTGTGAGGGCGTGGGATGACGTGTACGGCTTTCACTTCACCCACGTTGCGTGCGGCTGCGGCACCTGCATCGGTGGCCGCTTTGACCGCGCCAACATCGCCGCGCACGATGACGGTTACCAGCCCGGAGCCAATCTTTTCATAGCCCACTAACATCACATTGGCTGACTTAACCATTGCATCAGCGGCCTCTATGGTTGCGGTTAAGCCTTTGGTTTCTACCATTCCTAGTGCTTCTTGTTGCATAAAGACCTCGCATGGAGTGTTCCGATAGTTGGGACTATAAGAAGATGCGAGGAAAAAGAATGGCTGACTTGCTGTTGAGCATCAGAAAATAATGGGAAAGCAATATGACTAAATTGTCTTTTGCTTTTATAACTTATTGATAAATTACATTTAATTTATTATTGTCTATATGATTATTTTGTTTTTATTATTTCATTTTTACATTTTTGTTAGTGACGAGAGTATTTTTATTTGATATGGCGAAAGACGCAAAATGTGATGCTTATTCGAAATTGATAAGTTGGCTTGTGCAATATTTTATTATTTTCACAGGCGTATTTTATAGCTCGAATCTCCCGTATGATGGGCTGCTAAAAATATCGGAAAAGCAAAATTTTGCTATCGCAACACGATTTTTCCGGGAGACAGGTTCGCAGGTTGCCAACAATTTACAGGCGGCACTTTTTATAGTGAGGTTAGCTGTACTCTACCGCCAGCCGAAACTTGCGCTGGCCAGGACACGAACTTTGCTCAGAAGGTGTCACATGAATGATTCTCTAAAGGCGCAATGTGGTGCGGAATTTTTAGGCACCGGACTCTTTTTGTTTTTTGGTATCGGTTGTTTGAGCGCGCTCAAAGTCGCAGGTGCCAGCCTCGGATTATGGGAGATTTGCATTATTTGGGGGCTTGGAATTTCACTGGCCGTTTACCTTACTGCCGGAATCTCCGGCGGACATCTTAACCCTGCGGTGACGATTGCGCTGTGGCTGTTTGCCTGCTTCCCCAAACAGAAAGTATTGCCTTATATTATTGCCCAGTTTGCCGGCGCTTTTGGCGGCGCTCTGCTGGCGTATGTGCTTTATAGTAGCCTTTTTACTGAATTTGAGACTGCGCATCATATGGTGCGCGGTAGCGTCGAAAGTTTGCAATTAGCCAGCATTTTCAGTACCTATCCGGCCGCAGCGCTAAATGTATGGCAGGCTGCGTTGGTGGAAGTGGTCATTACGTCGATCCTGATGGGCATGATCATGGCATTGACGGATGATGGCAATGGTATTCCTAAAGGGCCGCTTGCGCCTTTGCTTATTGGGATACTGGTTGCCGTTATCGGCGCGTCTACTGGACCCCTTACCGGTTTTGCAATGAACCCGGCGCGTGATTTTGGTCCCAAACTGTTCACATGGTTAGCGGGGGGGGGGGGGAGGGAACATGGCGATGAGCGGTGGGCGAGAGATCTCTTATTTTATCGTGCCGATTGTCGCGCCTGTTATCGGCGCCTGTGCTGGAGCAGCCATATATCGCTATTTTATTGGTAAGAATTTACCTTGTAACCGCTGTAAACTGTAAGAAAATGCGAACCAGATTCACAGCAATGATGTATCGTAAAAACAGGTGAGATAATTTCGTGATCTGCGTTCACGAACTGATCAAAACGTCTCCCAGCAATGGGAGACTTTTGATATTGTCATTGTACTTTTTATCAGGGCCAGGATAATGCTAATAAAAAGTGAATGTAAATAATGTGTTTTGTTTATAACAATAAATTAACTGAGGGGTTTTATCATGATTTCTGCGAGCGCTCAGAACTCATTAATAAAATCGCACAGGATTTTGCACAAGCCACCGGTCTGGCGGTTGTGGTTGTCAATATTCATGGTGATGAAATATCTGAGCTATTCAATTTCACGCCGTTTTGTCAGTTGATGCGGCAGCATCCCCAGCATAGTACACGTTGTCGTATGAGCGATCGCTGCGGGGGACTGGAGGCATCGAAGTCGGATCAACCCTGTATTTATCGTTGTCATGCCGGTCTAACGGATTTTTCTATTCCGCTGGTAATCGCAGGGCATTTAGTTGGCTTTGTTTTATGCGGGCAGGTTCGTTTAAGTAATGACGTGGAGCTGGTAAACATTCTTAATGTCGACGATCGCTGGCAGGCTGACCCTGAGCTCTTGAATGAATTTCGGAATGTGCCAGAGATGGACTATTCACGCGTTATCGCTTCCGCCGATCTTCTTAAACTGATAGTTGAGAATTGCCTGAAAAAACAGCTCAATTTCGTGGTTATCAAAGACAATCCGCAGCAATCGGAGGCAAATAAAACCACTCGTGGTCCCACTCCGCATGACAGTAAAATGAAAAAAGCGCTTCGCTATATTGATGCGCATTTGTCCGACGATCTTCGTCTTGAGGATGTCGCCTCACATGTCTATCTCAGCCCCTATTACTTCAGTAAGCTATTCAAGAAATATCAGGGAATCGGATTTAATGCGTGGGTGAACCGCCAGAGAATGGTTAGCGCCAGAGAATTGCTTTGCCATAGTGACTGGAGTATTGCCAGTATTGCGTGTAATTTAGGCTTTTCGCAAACCAGTTATTTTTGCAAAGTCTTCCGCCAGACCTATCAGGTTACGCCGCAGGCTTATCGTCAGCAGATAAATGAGAATTCTCATCCTCCATCGATATAAATAGCAATATTTTGCTATTGCCGATTTTTGATAGTGTTTTGTATCTTAATCATTTCAGAAAGAAAATTTATCTGGTGTAACAATAAATTGTCATAGCGCAACAAAATAATAAAATTTAGGGCATAAACTGCACCAGTTTTTATTTTTGTGATGAAGTACAGTGTCAGGAAAGATAAGTTTTATTACGCTTTGTCGATACGTTTTATCGTCAATATACCGGTAAGGATGAGTAGATTAACGTCAGATGAGCAACCGCTCAGGCTATTGCTCACAGAAATGTAAAACGTAGCACATTATTAATTGCCGTTATGGGTGTGCCGTACAGCCATAACGTAAACCAACAGGTTTGCCACATTTGTGGTAGGGAAGGGGGTGAAAATCCCCCGCAGCCCCCGCTGCTGTGATGCTGACGACCCCGTAAAGACCACTGATCGCAAGATTGGGAAGGACGGGCGAGGAGGACGCTAAGCCAGAAGACCTGCCTGTCGGTGATAACCAACAACTTCGGTGGGAAGTGGGTTGCGAAGACGCGTACAGTCGAAAGACTGAACATGCGCGTACCTGTATACCCCTACCACCCTGAACAGGATCAGGGTAATGGCGGCAAGGCATCACGCATTTATTCTTGCAGGCACAGGAAGCGGTTGCGGCAAAACCACGGTGACGCTTGGTTTGTTGAGGCTGCTGCAAAAACGCGCGCTGCGCGTACAGCCGTTTAAAGTTGGGCCAGATTACCTTGATACCGGCTGGCATACCGCTATCTGTGGCGTGGCGTCCCGTAATCTTGACAGTTTCATGCTTCCTCCTCCTGTTCTCAACGCCTTATTTTGCGAACAAATGCGGCAGGCGGATATCGCTGTCATTGAAGGCGTCATGGGGCTGTATGACGGCTATGGCGTCGACCCCAATTACTGCAGCACAGCCGCGATGGCCAAACAGCTTGGTTGCCCGGTCATCCTACTGGTGGACGGCAAGGCTGTTTCAACGTCGCTTGCGGCTATCGTTATGGGATTTCAGCACTTCGACCCGGCCCTCAACCTCGCGGGCGTGATTGTGAATCGCGTCACTAGCGACGCCCACTATCAGCTCCTCAAAAATGCCATTGAACATTATTGCTCACTGCCGGTACTGGGGTATGTCCCTCCTTGCGACGGCGTCGCATTACCTGAACGCCACCTGGGGTTGATTACCGCCAGAGAATCCCTCGTCAATCAGCAATCATGGCATGATTTTGCCGCCACGCTGGAACAAACAGTGGATGTGGATGCGCTACTCTCGCTGAGCCTGTTATCAGCGCTTCCGGCGGGAATGTGGCCTGAACGCCCCGATAACACAGCGGGGGCAGGGCTGACGCTTGCTCTGGCGGATGATGAGGCCTTTAACTTTTATTACCCCGATAACATCGATTTGCTGGAGCGTGCCGGCGTTAACATTGTGCGTTTTAGCCCACTGCATGACCGCGCATTGCCTGATTGTCAGATGATCTGGCTGGGCGGTGGATATCCTGAATTATACGCCGCGGATCTGGCGGCAAATACGGCGATGTTAAAACATTTGCGGGCGGCGCATCAGCGCGGCGTGGCGATTTACGCGGAGTGTGGCGGTCTGATGTATCTGGGGAGCACTCTGGAGGATAGCGGCGGGGAAATTCATCAGATGGCGAATATTATCCCCGGTCACAGCAAAATGGGTAAGCGACTTACCCGCTTTGGTTACTGTGAGGCGCAGGCTATGCAGCCAACGCTATTGGCGGTGCCTGGCGAGATAGTGCGCGGCCATGAATTTCACTACTCAGATTTTATCCCCGAAACACCCGCCGTTATGGCCTGTCGTAAGGTTCGCGATGGCCGCGTGTTACAAGAATGGACTGGCGGCTGGCAGACAGGCAACACGTTTGCCAGCTATCTGCACGTCCATTTCGCCCAGCGTCCGGAAATGTTGCAGCACTGGCTGGCGGCGGCGAGGCGAGTATTATGACGATCCTTGCCTGGTGTATCGCCTGGGTGCTGGATTTTATCATCGGCGACCCTCAACACTGGCCCCATCCGGTACGCTGGATAGGCCGATTAATTACGTTTGTGCAGCGTATTGTGCGTCGCTATTGTCCCGGCGATAAAGCGCTGCGGATTGGCGGCGGCGTAATGTGGGTTGTGGTTGTCGGGGTGACCTGGGGCGTGGCATGGGGCGTACTGGCGCTGGCGCAGCGGATTCACCCCTGGTTTGGCTGGAGCGTCGAAGTCTGGATGATCTTTACCACGCTGGCCGGACGCTCTCTGGCCCGCGCCGCGCAGGAGTTTGAACGACCGTTGCGGGAGAACGACCTTGCGGAAAGCCGAATAAAACTCTCCTGGATCGTCGGGCGCGATACGTCGCAACTTCAGCCAGCGCAGATCAATCGCGCCGTGGTGGAAACGGTTGCAGAAAACACCGTTGACGGCATTATCGCGCCGCTCTTTTTCCTCTTTCTCGGCGGCGCGCCGCTGGCGATGGCCTACAAAGCCGTCAATACCCTGGATTCAATGGTGGGCTACAAACATGAAAAATACCGGGCGATTGGTATGGTCAGCGCCCGTATGGACGACGTAGCGAACTATTTGCCCGCCCGACTGAGCTGGCTGTTGCTGGGCATTGCGGCAGGACTGTGTCGCCTGAGTGATTGGCGGGCGCTGCGTATTGGCTGGCGTGACCGTTATAACCACAGTAGCCCAAATTGCGCCTGGTCGGAAGCGTGTGTGGCTGGCGCCTTAGGAATCCAGCTCGGTGGCCCAAATAACTACTTTGGCGAGCGTGTGGACAAGCCCTGGATCGGCGACGCGCAGCGCGGTATTTCCGTGGACGATATTTCCCGAACGATTCGATTGATGTGGGTCGCTTCAACCCTGGCGCTGGCGCTGTTTATTGCGGCGCGGTGCGGGTTATCTGGCGTGGCCTGAGGACGACAGTATGCATTATATCCAGCAGCCCCAAACCATTGAGGCCAACAGTTTCACCATTATTAGCGACATTATTCGCGAAACGCGTCCTGATTACCGTTTCGCCAGTCCGCTCCATGAGGCCATTATCAAGCGGGTTATTCATACCACCGCCGATTTCGACTGGCTGGACATTTTGTGGTTCTCTGCCGATGCGCTGGAGCAGCTTTGTGATGCGCTACGCCAACCGTGCATTATTTATACCGATACCACGATGGCGCTGTCCGGCATTAATAAAAGATTACTGGCGACGTTTGGCGGCGAGTGTCGCTGTTATATCAGCGATCCGCGCGTGGTGCGCGCCGCAAAAACGCAGGGGATTACCCGCTCAATGGCCGCCGTCGATATCGCTATCGCCGAGGATGAGAAAAACAAGCTCTTTGTTTTTGGTAATGCGCCGACGGCCCTGTTCCGTTTGCTTGAACATAACGTGACGGTGAGCGGCGTGGTGGGCGTACCGGTAGGCTTTGTCGGCGCGGCGGAGTCCAAAGAGGCGCTCACCCATAGCCATTTTCCCGCGGTTGCCGCGTTAGGGCGTAAAGGCGGCAGTAACGTGGCTGCCGCTATCGTCAATGCGCTGCTCTATCACCTCCGGGAGGCCTGATGAGCGAGCTTTCTTTTGACGCGCCGGTCTGGCGCCACGGTAAAGCGTTACGTAAAGGATATACCACCGGTTCCTGCGCGACGGCGGCGGCAAAAGTCGCCGCGCTGATGGTATTACGTCAACATCTAATTCATCAGGTCTCCATCGTCACGCCGTCGGGCGTCACGCTATGCCTGAACGTGGAGTCGCCGCACATTGAAGGCCAGCAGGCGATAGCCGCAATTCGTAAAGATGGCGGCGATGACGTGGATGCCACGCACGGGATGCTGATTTTTGCCCGCGTTACGCTCAACGACAGCGGTGAGATTACGCTCACTGGCGGCGAAGGTATTGGTACGGTAACGCGTAAAGGGGTTGGACTGCCGCTCGGGAGCGCTGCCATCAATCGTACGCCGCGCCATACCATTGAATCTGCGGTGCGCGAAGCGATAGGCCCGGCGCGTGGGGCTGATGTGGAGATTTTTGCCCCGGAAGGCGAAGTGCGGGCGCAGAAAACCTATAACTCGCGGCTTGGCATTCTTGGCGGTATTTCCATTATTGGCACTACCGGTATTGTGACGCCGATGTCGGAAGAAAGCTGGAAACGCTCGCTATCGCTGGAACTGGAGATCAAACGGGCGTCAGGATTAACGCGGGTGATACTCGTGCCGGGCAACCACGGCGAACGGTTTGTTCGCGAACAAATGGGCGTCGACACACAGGCGGTCGTCACCATGAGCAATTTTGTCGGCTACATGATTGAAGAGGCGGTACGGCTGGGATTTTGCCAGATAGTGCTGGTGGGTCATCCTGGAAAATTGATCAAAATCGCCGCCGGGATCTTTCATACCCATAGCCATATTGCCGATGCGCGCATGGAAACGCTGGTCGCGCATTTAGCTTTACTGGGCGCGCCGCTGGAGTTACTCACCCTGGTCGGCGATTGCGATACCACTGAAGCGGCAATGGAGCACATTGAAGCATATGGCTTCGGGCATATCTATAACCATCTTGCCAGGCGTATTTGTTTGCGAGTCATGCAGATGCGGCGTTTTACCAAAACGCCGCCTGTCTGCGACGCCATCCTGTTTTCTTTTGATAACCATATTCTCGGCAGTAATCGTCCCGTCGACGAGATTGCTAAGGAGCTGCAATGCTAACGGTCGTGGGAATGGGGCCCGCTGGACGGCATTTGATGACGCCTGCGGCGCTGGAAGCGATAGACCACGCCGATGCGCTGGCAGGCGGTAAACGGCATTTGGCGCAGTTTCCGGCGTTTGGCGGCGAACGATTTACGCTGGGCGCGGATATTGGCGCGTTGTTGTCATGGATTGCCGCCCGTCGGGATAAAGGGATCGTGGTGCTGGCCTCCGGCGATCCGCTGTTTTATGGCATCGGTACACGCCTGGTGGCGCATTTTGGTATCGAACAGGTTCGCATTATCCCTGGCATCAGCGCCGTACAGTATCTGTGCGCACAGGCTGGAATTGATATGAATGACATGTGGTTGACCAGTAGCCACGGTCGTTGCGTCAGCTTCGAGCAGTTGGCGAACCATCGCAAAGTGGCGATGGTCACGGATGCCCGCTGCGGGCCGCGGGAAATCGCGCGGGAACTGGTCGCGCGTGGTAAAGGGCATCGCTTGATGGTGATTGGTGAAAATCTGGCGATGGAAAATGAGCGGATCCACTGGCTACCCGTCAGTGCGGTCAACGCCGACTATGAAATGAATGCAGTGGTGATCCTGGATGAAAGATGAGCTTTTTCTGCGCGGCGAGAACGTGCCAATGACCAAAGAGGCGGTACGGGCGCTGGCACTGTCGAAACTTGAGCTCCACCGCGCCAGTCACCTGATTGACGTCGGGGCGGGAACGGGAAGCGTCTCAATTGAAGCGGCGCTGCAATTTCCTTCGTTGCAGGTGACGGCTATTGAGCGTAATCCTGCCGCGCTACGGCTGCTTGATGAGAATCGTCAGCGCTTTGCCTGCGGCAATATCGATATTCTCCCCGGCGAAGCGCCAATGACCATAACCGGGAAAGCCGATGCGGTGTTTATGGGCGGCAGCGGCGGGCATCTGACGGCGCTGATTGACTGGGCGATGGGCCATCTGCATCCCGGTGGCCGTCTGGTGATGACCTTTATCTTGCAGGAAAACCTCCATAGCGCGCTGGCGCATCTTGCGCACATCGGCGCATGCCGAATGGACTGTGTACAGCTTCAGCTTTCATCGTTAACGCCGCTGGGGGCGGGACACTATTTCAAACCGAACAACCCTGTTTTTGTTATCGCCTGTCAGAAGGAAGAAAACCATGTCAGAGACATTTGATCCACGCTGTGTATGGTTCGTCGGCGCCGGGCCGGGCGATTGCGAGCTGATCACGCTTAAAGGCTACCGCCTGCTGCAACAGGCGCAGGTAGTTATCTATGCCGGTTCGCTGATCAATACCGAACTGCTGGATTACTGCCCCGCGCAGGCAGAACGCTACGACAGCGCCGAACTGCATCTTGAGCAGATTATCGAGCTGATGGCCGCGGGCGTGAAAGCGGGAAAAACGGTGGTGCGGTTGCAAACGGGCGATGTCTCGCTGTACGGCTCCGTGCGTGAGCAAGGCGAAGAGTTAACCCGCCGTGGTATCGACTGGCAGGTAGTGCCTGGCGTCAGCGCGTTTCTCGGCGCTGCGGCGGAGCTGGGTGTGGAATATACCGTACCGGAGGTATCGCAGAGTCTCATTATTACCCGTCTGGAAGGGCGTACGCCAGTACCGGCGCGCGAACAACTGGAGGCGTTCGCCAGTCACCAGACGTCGATGGCGATTTATCTCTCCGTTCAGCGTATTCATCGGGTGGCGGAACGTCTCATTGCCGGCGGCTATCCGGCAACTACGCCTGTCGCAGTCATCTATAAGGCTACCTGGCCGGAAAGCCAGACCGTTCGCGGCACGTTAGCGGATATTAGCGACAAAGTACGTGATGCTGGCATCCGTAAGACGGCGCTAATCCTGGTCGGGAATTTTCTGGGTAAGGAGTATCATTACTCAAGACTTTATGCAGCGGACTTTAGCCATGAATACCGTAAAGCCTGAATCCATTGCGTTGTTTTGCCTGACGCCCGGCGGCGTGGCGCTGGCAAAGAGACTCGCCGCGATGCTGCCGTTAACCTGCTTTACCAGTGAAAAACTGCGGGAAGAGGGATTTATTCCCTTCGATGGCGGATTCGCTAATACCGCCCGGCAGGCTTTTACCACTTATACCGCGCTTATTTTTATCGGCGCGACCGGCATTGCCGTTCGTGTCCTGGCGCCGTTAGTGAACGACAAGTTCAGCGATCCGGCGGTGGTCGTCATTGATGAACGTGGTCAGCATGTCATTAGCCTGCTTTCCGGTCATGCGGGCGGGGCCAATGCCTTGACGCGCTACCTGGCAGGAATGTTAGGCGCCGATCCGGTGATTACCACGGCAACGGATGTCAATGAGATGTCCGCGTTGGACACCTTAGCTTTCCAGCTTAACGCCCGCATGTCCGATCTTCGAACGGCGGTAAAAACCGTTAACCAGATGTTGGTTAGTCATCAACGTGTGGGGTTATGGTGGGATGCCGAACTAACGGAAGAGATCGGCCAGTGTGATATTCGCGGTTTTATCCCTGTTGATGATTTGCAGCGGTTGCCTGAACTGGATGCGCTTATCTGCGTCTCTTTGCGTAATGACCTCCCTGAGCTTCCCGTACTGCACTGGAAACTGGTGCCCCAGCGCGTGGTGGCGGGAATTGGCTGTCGCCGCGATACGCCATTTCCCCTGTTAGCGACATTACTGGCGCGTCAGCTTGAAGCGCAGAAACTCGATCCGCTGGCGTTAAAAGCGATTGGCAGCGTCACGCTCAAAAAAGGGGAGCCGGGGCTTATTCAGCTCGCCTCCTGCTGCCGCGTGCCTTTTAAAACCTTTACCGCCGAAGCGTTGCGCGAATTCGAACACCATTTTCCCGGTTCTGGCTTCGTCAGAAAAACGGTGGGCGTTGGCAGCGTATCCGGCCCGGCTGCGTGGTTATTAAGCCAGGGTCAATTGTTAGGCGAAACCCTGCGCGAACAGGGCGTCACTATTACTTTGGGAGTTTCACACTGATGTTAAGCGTAATCGGAATTGGCCCTGGCTCACAGGCAATGATGACGATGGAGGCGATTGAGGCGCTTCAGGCGGCGGAAATCGTCGTGGGCTACAAAACCTATACCCATCTGGTTAAAGCATTCACCGGCGACAAACAGGTGATCAAGACCGGCATGTGTAAGGAAATTGAACGCTGCCAGGCGGCTATTGAACTGGCGCAGGCCGGGCATAACGTAGCGCTGATTAGCAGCGGCGACGCCGGTATTTACGGCATGGCGGGACTGGTGCTGGAGCTGGTGAGCAAGCAGAAACTGGACGTCGAGGTGCGGCTCATTCCTGGCATGACCGCCAGCATCGCCGCCGCCTCTTTACTGGGCGCGCCGCTAATGCATGACTTCTGCCATATCAGCCTCAGCGACCTGCTGACCCCGTGGCCGGTTATTGAAAAACGCATCGTTGCCGCCGGAGAGGCAGACTTTGTTATCTGTTTTTACAACCCGCGCAGCCGCGGGCGCGAAGGGCATCTGGCGCGCGCGTTTGACCTGCTTGCCGCCAGTAAAAGCGCGCAAACGCCGGTTGGCGTGGTGAAATCCGCCGGACGTAAGAAAGAGGAAAAATGGCTGACCACGCTCGGCGATATGGATTTTGAACCGGTAGATATGACCAGTCTGGTCATCGTTGGTAATAAAACGACCTATGTTCAGGATGGGCTGATGATAACGCCGCGAGGTTACACGCTGTGAATGAGGGGGAGGTGCTGGTGGTGGGCGGCACCAGCGATGCGCGCGCGTTATGCCGACAACTGGGGGCGGCGAACGTCGCGTACACCTTATCTGTGGCGACGCCAGCCGGAAAAGCGCTGGCTGGCGACATTAAAGGACAGGTGCGCTGTGGTCGTCTGGAGTACGGGCAGATGGTCGCATGGCTAAAAGAAAACCGTACTCGCTGGGTAATAGATGCGTCGCATCCTTATGCAGAAATGGTCAGCCATAACCTCCTTCGCGCCTGTGAAACGGCGGGCGTGTTGTTAAGTCGTTATCAGCGTCCGGAGCAGCTTAGCAATCTGACGCATCCGCTTCTCTATACGGCGCGCAGTATTGCCGATGCCTGCGAGATAGCGAGGCGTTTTGGTCCGCGCGTGTTACTGACGACTGGCAGTAAAGATCTGGCCGTCTGGCGTGCCGGGCTGGCGGAAAAAACGTTGCTGGCGCGCGTACTGCCCGTGGCGGAGGTGATTCAACGCTGCAGCGAACTGGGGTTCGGCGTTGGAGAAATTTTCGCACTGTGTGGGCCGTTCAGCGCTGATTTTAACGCCGCGTTTTACCGCCAGTGCCGGGCTGACGTGGTCATTACCAAAGCGTCCGGCGCGGAGGGGGGATATCAGGAAAAAGTTCAGCCCTGTCTGGATGCGGGCATTCCCTGCATCGTTATTGCGCGCCCGACGCCGCTCGTGACGGGTGATGAGTTACTGGAAAGCCAGGCCGCCTTTGCGCAGCGTTTATCGCGCTGGCTGGCCGCAGCTAAGGAGTAAAAATGAAAAAAGCGCTTCTGGTGGTCAGTTTTGGCACCAGCTATCACGACACCTGTGAAAAAAACATTGTGGCGTGCGAACGTGATCTGGCGGAGTCCTGTCCCGATCGCGACCTGTTTCGTGCCTTCACTTCCGGAATGATCATTCGCAAGCTTCGCCAGCGTGACGGTATCGACATCGATACGCCATTACAGGCTTTGCAAAAGCTTGCAGCACAGGGATATCAGGACGTGGCGATTCAGTCGTTGCACATTATTAACGGCGACGAATATGAAAAAATTGTCCGTGAAGTACAAATCTTGCGTCCGTTATTTACTCGCCTGACGCTGGGCGTGCCGCTGCTGAGCAGCCATAACGATTATGTGCAGCTAATGCAGGCGTTGCGACAACAGATGCCATCGCTCAGACAAACGGAGAAAGTCGTTTTTATGGGCCACGGCGCCAGCCATCATGCATTCGCAGCTTATGCCTGCCTCGATCATATGATGACCGCGCAGCGCTTCCCGGCGCGCGTCGGCGCTGTAGAAAGCTACCCGGAGGTCGACATCCTGATCGACAGCCTGCGTGACGAAGGCGTCACCGGCGTACATTTGATGCCATTAATGCTGGTGGCGGGCGATCACGCCATAAATGATATGGCTTCAGACGACGACTCATGGAAAATGCGCTTTAACGCGGCGGGCATTCCGGCGACGCCGTGGCTGAGCGGGCTGGGAGAAAACCCGGCTATCCGGGCGATGTTTGTCGCGCATTTGCACCAGGCGCTGAACATGGCGGTAGAGGAGGCGGCATGAACGGTAAATTATACGCATTAAGTACCGGGCCAGGCGCGCCCGACCTGATAACCGTCCGCGCAGCGCGGATTCTTGGCTCGCTGGACATTCTGTATGCGCCCGCCGGTCGTAAGGGGGGCGATAGTCTGGCGTTGTCGATTGTGCGCGACTATCTCGGCGAGCAGACGGAAGTACGTTGTTGCCATTTCCCTATGAGCGCTGACGGCGCCGAGAAAGAAGCGGTCTGGAACGAGGTTGCCGCCGCGCTTACCGCAGAGGTGGAAGCGGGTAAACAGGTCGGTTTTATTACCCTGGGCGATGCGATGCTATTCAGTACCTGGATTTTTTTACTCCAGAGAATCGGCTGCCCGGAGTGGCTGGAGATTGTCCCCGGCGTCACGTCCTTCGCCGCGATAGCCGCCCGCGCGAAAATGCCGCTCGCCATAGAACGGCAATCGCTGGCGGTTATTTCTTGTACCGCGCCGGAAGCGGAAATAGCCCAGGCGCTACAACAGCATGATAGCCTGGTGTTGATGAAAGTGTATGGCCGATTCGCCCGTATTAAAGCGTTGCTGGCGCAGGCTGGCCTGCTGGAATGCGCCTTAATGATGTCCGAGGCCACGCTGCCCGGCGAGCAGTGCTGGCGCCACCTCCACGAGGTCAACGATGATCGAGCGTTGCCCTATTTTTCGACCATTCTGGTCAATAAACAGTGGGAGTATGCAGAATGAAACTTGAACAGCAGCTTAGACAGTTGTCTTTCAGTGGACTGGCTGCAGCGCTATTGCTGATGGTTGTCCCGCAACAGGCGTTTGCGATGCATATCATGGAGGGCTTTTTACCGCCAGTGTGGGCGCTGGCCTGGTGGTTACTGTTTTTACCCTGCTTGTGGTATGGGCTGGTACGCTTACGGCGTATTGTGCAGGAGGATAATCATCAGAAGGTACTGCTGGCGCTGTGCGGCGCGTTTATTTTTGTCCTGTCCGCGCTCAAAATTCCGTCGGTAACGGGGAGTTGTTCACATCCGACCGGCGTTGGTCTGGCGGTTATCTTGTTCGGGCTTGGGGTGGTGGCGATTCTCGGCGCGGTTGTGCTGTTGTTTCAGGCGCTATTGCTGGCGCACGGCGGCCTGACGACGCTTGGCGCAAACGGAATGTCGATGGCGGTGATTGGCCCGGTTGTCGGTTATCTGGTGTGGAAAATGGCCTGCCGTGCCGGACTGCGCCGCGATGTCGCCGTTTTTCTGTGCGCGATGCTGGCGGATTTGGCAACCTATTTTGTGACTTCAGTCCAGCTTGGCGTTGCGTTTCCCGATCCCCATGCCGGAGCGACAGGGTCTGTTGTGAAGTTTATGGGGATTTTCTGCCTCACACAGATTCCTGTCGCTATTGCTGAAGGTTTATTAACCGTCATGATTTATGACCAGTTAACCAAACGGCAAGTGATTACCGTACAAGGACATTAAAATGAAAAAAACGTTGATGTTGTTAGCGATGGTGGTGGCGCTGGTGATTCTGCCGTTTTTTATTAACCATGGCGGTGAATATGGCGGTTCAGACGGCGAAGCGGAAAGCCAGATTCAGGCTCTTGCGCCGCAGTATAAACCTTGGTTTCAGCCGTTATATGAACCCGCCAGCGGTGAAATTGAAAGCCTGCTGTTTACCCTTCAGGGCTCTCTTGGCGCGGCGGTGATTTTTTATATCCTGGGGTATTGCAAAGGTAAACAACGCCGTGATGACCGGGCTTGATCGACTCAGCTATCAAAGCCGCTGGGCACACGTTGCGCCGCAGCGCAAGTTTTTGCTGTGGCTGGCGATGATGATACTGGCGTTTGTTCTGCCGCCTGTAGGGCAGGGCATTGAGCTGCTGATCATTGCCGGATTGAGCTGTTGGCTATTGCGCATATCCCTCTGGCGCTGGTGTCGATGGATGGCGATACCTTTTGGATTTTTGTTGGTCGGCGTGATAACGATTATCTTCAGCATCAGCCGCGAGCCGCAAATGCTGCTGGCTGGCATATCTGTTGGGCCGTACTGGATCGGGATTACCCGTGCGGGCGTGGTTACGGCGAATGAAACGTTCTGGCGTAGCCTGACGGCGCTGTCCGCGACGTTGTGGCTGGTGATGAACCTACCGTTTCCGCAGTTAATTAGCTTGCTTAAGCGCGCGCATATTCCACGCCTGCTTACCGAGCAAATCCTGTTAACGTGGCGCTTTCTCTTTATTCTTCTGGATGAGGCGGTGGCAATCCGTCGTGCGCAAACGCTGCGTTTTGGTTATTGCAGCCTGCCGAACGGCTATCGATCTCTGGCAATGCTGACTGGACTCCTGTTTACGCGGGTGTTAATGCGTTATCAGCAAATGACCACCACGCTGGATATCAAACTGTATCAGGGTGATTTTCACCTGTAAGGACTATTATGCTTGCCACTTCAGACCTGTGGTTTCGTTATCAGGATGAGCCGGTACTTAAAGGGTTAAATCTGGATTTTTCGCTCTCGCCTGTTACCGGTTTGGTGGGCGCGAACGGTTGTGGGAAGTCTACGCTTTTTATGAACCTGAGCGGCCTGTTGCGTCCGCAAAAAGGGGCCGTATTGTGGCAGGGAAAACCGTTGGATTACAGCAAGCGCGGACTACTGGCGCTGCGCCAGCAAGTTGCGACGGTTTTTCAGGACCCTGAACAGCAGATTTTTTATACTGATATCGATAGCGACATTGCGTTTAGTTTACGTAATTTGGGTGTGCCGGAGGCGGAAATCACGCGCCGCGTCGACGAGGCGCTAACGCTGGTTGACGCCCAACATTTTCGCCATCAGCCCATTCAGTGTTTGAGTCATGGACAAAAAAAACGTGTGGCTATCGCCGGAGCGCTGGTGCTACAGGCGCGCTATCTATTGCTGGATGAACCCACTGCTGGTCTTGATCCCGCAGGGCGCACTCAGATGATTGCTATCATCAGGCGGATTGTGGCGCAGGGAAATCATGTCATTATCTCCAGCCATGATATCGATCTTATTTATGAAATTAGCGATGCCGTATACGTGTTACGCCAGGGCCAGATCCTGATGCATGGCGCGCCTGGCGAGGTTTTCGCGTGTACGGAAGCGATGGAACACGCGGGGCTAACCCAGCCCTGGCTGGTCAAACTTCATACTCAACTGGGACTGCCGCTGTGTAAAACAGAAACGGAGTTTTTTCATCGAATGCAAAAGTGCGCATTCAAGGAGGCGTCATGACGCAGGCAGTTATGTTGCAGGGGACGGCATCCGACGTCGGCAAAAGTGTGCTGGTGGCCGGTTTATGCCGCATTTTTTATCAGGATGGTCTGCGTACCGCGCCGTTTAAATCGCAAAATATGGCGCTTAATTCTGGTATTACGCCGGATGGTAAAGAGATGGGGCGGGCGCAGATTTTTCAGGCGGAAGCCGCGGGGATCACGCCAGATGTGCGTATGAATCCGGTGCTGCTCAAACCGACCAGCGATCGCCAGGCGCAGGTCGTGCTGATGGGGAAAGTGGCGACCAATATGGATGCGGTGAGTTACCATGACTATAAACCGCGTTTGCGTGAGCAAATCCTTGCGGTCTATAACAGCCTGGCGCAGGAATATGACGTTATTGTGCTGGAAGGCGCCGGAAGCCCGGCGGAAATCAATCTGCGCGATCGCGATATCGTCAATATGGGAATGGCGGAAATGGCCCAGTGTCCGGTTATTCTGGTGGCGGATATCGACCGGGGCGGCGTATTCGCCGCTATTTATGGCACGCTGGCGCTACTGCATAAACAGGAGCGTGACAGAGTAAAGGGCGTCATTATCAACAAATTCCGCGGCGACGTGGCGCTACTCTATTCCGGTATCGAACAAATCGAATCGCTTACCGGCGTCCCGGTTCTGGGAGTGATGCCATGGCTGGATGTGGATCTGGAAGATGAAGATGGCGTCGCGCTGCAAAACGATAAATATCGCGGTAACGCCCCCCGTGATATCACTATTGCCATTGTGCAACTGCCACATATTTCTAACTTTACGGATTTTAACGCTCTGGCGGCGCAGCCGGATGTGCGCATACGCTATATTCGCCGCCCGGAAGCGTTGACTGACGCTGATCTGGTGATCCTGCCGGGCAGTAAGAATACGCTGAGCGACCTCGCCTGGCTGCGCGAAAGCGGGATGGCGGATGCGGTATTGCAGACACATCGGCAGGGCGTGCCGGTGATGGGAATTTGCGGTGGCTACCAGATGCTGGGCGACACTATTGTGGATGAGGTGGAGTCGGGGCTGGGTACGCAGCCGGGCCTGGGACTGCTTAATACGATCACTCGCTTTGCACAGGATAAAACCACGACGCAGGTTAACGCGACAATGTCAGGCGAGCTGCCCGGCTGGCTGGCTGCCGCGGCGGGGCTACCGGTACGCGGTTATGAAATCCACATGGGGGAAACGGTGCTGCAGGAAGGATGCTGTACGGCCATGACGTTACAGAAAAATGGATGCTCTGTGGCGGATGGCGCGGTCACCGCCGACGGACTGGCGTTTGGCACTTACCTTCACGGTCTGTTTGACAGCGATGCCTTTACCCGTGCGGTGGTCAATGGGTTACGGGCGCGAAAAGGGCTTGCGCCGTGGGAAACGACTTTTTGTTATGCGGAGCATAAAGCGCGGCAATTTGATCTGCTGGCGGAAGCGATGCGGCAACATATTGATATTGATAAAATTTACACCATCATGCAACAGCATCAGGAGCCGGTATGATGATTCTGGTGACGGGCGGGGCGCGTAGTGGTAAAAGCCGTCATGCTGAAGCCTTAATTAGCGATGCGCCGCAGGTACTGTATATCGCCACCTCGCAGATTCTTGATGACGAGATGGCGGCGAGAATTCAGCATCATAAAGATGGCAGGCCGGCACACTGGCGGACCGCAGAATGCTGGCGGCATCTTGATACGTTGATTACCGCGGATCTTGCCCCTGACGACGCGATTTTGCTGGAATGTATTACCACCATGGTGACGAATCTGCTGTTTGCGCTGGGAGGCGAAAACGATCCCGAACAGTGGGATTACGCGGCGATGGAGCGCGCCATTGACGATGAAATTCAGATTTTAATTGCAGCCTGCCAGCGCTGCCCGGCGAAAGTGGTACTGGTGACAAATGAAGTGGGAATGGGGATCGTCCCGGAAAACCGCCTGGCGCGCCATTTTCGTGATATTGCCGGTCGGGTCAACCAACGACTGGCGGCAGCGGCGGATGAGGTCTGGCTGGTGGTCTCAGGTATTGGAGTCAAAATTAAATGAGTAAGCTGTTTTGGGCCATGCTCGCTTTTATTAGCCGCTTGCCCGTGCCGTCACGCTGGTCGCAGGGACTGGATTTCGAGCAGTATTCGCGTGGGATCGTGATGTTTCCCTTTATCGGGTTGATTCTGGGGGGGATTAGCGGCCTGATTTTCATCCTCCTGCAATCCTGGTGCGGTATTCCGCTCGCGGCGTTGTTCTGTATTTTGGCGCTGGCGCTGCTGACCGGTGGTTTTCACCTGGATGGGCTGGCCGATACCTGCGATGGCATTTTTTCCGCGCGCCGCCGCGAGCGAATGCTGGAGATTATGCGCGATAGTCGTCTGGGAACCCATGGCGGGCTGGCGCTTATTTTTGTGCTACTGGCAAAAATTCTGGTGGTCAGCGAACTGGCGTTACGTGGAACGCCAATGTTGGCGGCGCTGGCGGTGGCCTGTGCGGCCGGACACGGCAGCGCCGTTTTATTGATGTACCGTCATCGCTACGCCCGTGAAGAGGGGCTTGGCAATGTATTTATCGGTAAAGTCAGCGGACGGCAAACCTGCATTACTCTGGGATTGGCGGTAATCGTCGCCACGGTATTACTGCCTGGTATGCAAGGCCTGGCCACAATGGTGGTCACACTCGCGGCGATTTTCATCCTTGGCCAGTTGCTTAAACGTACGCTTGGCGGTCAAACCGGCGATACGCTGGGCGCGGCGATCGAACTTGGCGAACTGATCTTTCTGCTGGCTCTGTTATGAGCCGATTATTACGGACGAGACATCTTATGCAGACACTACACGCTTTACTCCGTGACATTCCTGCGCCGGACGCCGAGGCGATGGCGCGTGCGCAGCAACATATTGACGGCCTGCTCAAACCGCCGGGTAGCCTGGGCAGACTGGAAACCTTAGCCGTTCAGCTCGCGGGAATGCCGGGTCTTAACGGTACGCCGCAGGTAGGTGAAAAGGCGGTGCTGGTGATGTGCGCCGACCATGGCGTCTGGGATGAAGGCGTAGCGGTTTCGCCCAAAATCGTGACGGCGATTCAGGCGGCGAATATGACGCAGGGAACAACCGGCGTATGTGTGCTTGCCGCTCAGGCTGGTGCAAAGGTGCATGTCATTGATGTCGGTATTGATGCCGAACCTATTCCGGGCGTAGTTGATATGCGCGTCGCGCGCGGCTGCGGAAATATTGCCGTTGGCCCGGCGATGAGTCGCTCTCAGGCTGAGGCGCTTTTGCTGGAGGTTTCCCGCTATACCTGCGACCTGGCGAAACGCGGCGTGACCTTATTTGGCGTTGGGGAGCTGGGAATGGCGAACACTACGCCAGCCGCCGCGATGGTCAGCGTTTTTACAGGAAGTGATGCAAAAGAGGTGGTGGGGATTGGCGCGAATCTTCCGCCTTCCCGCATCGATAATAAAGTAGACGTCGTGCGGCGGGCGATTGCGATTAATCAGCCCAATCCGCGCGACGGCATTGATGTGTTGTCGAAGGTGGGGGGGTTTGATCTGGTCGGGATGACCGGCGTGATGCTTGGCGCGGCAAGGTGTGGCTTACCCGTATTGCTGGATGGCTTTCTTTCCTACTCGGCAGCGCTGGCGGCCTGTCAGATTGCGCCTGCGGTGAGACCTTATCTGATCCCGTCGCACTTTTCGGCGGAAAAGGGCGCCCGCATCGCGCTCGCGCATTTGTCTATGGAACCCTATTTGCATATGGCGATGCGGTTAGGTGAAGGAAGCGGCGCGGCGCTGGCGATGCCGATCGTGGAAGCCGCGTGCGCCATGTTCCACAATATGGGGGAATTGGCGGCCAGTAATATTGTCCTGCCGGAGGGGAACGCAAACGCAACATAACCCGGGCGCACAACACTAGCCATGTGAGAAAAAAGCTATACTTAACGCACACCTGCCGCGACAAAGGAAGGGATATAATGCGTCGTATCACACCTTTTTTTCCGTTTTTCGTCTTGTTGGTAAGCCATTTCTCGCTGGCTATAAGCTATCCGTTGCCGCCCGAAGGCAGTCGTCTGGTAGGACAGCCTGTCACAATCGCCGTACCTCAGAACAATACTCAGCCCTTAGAGTCATTTGCCGCCCGCTATGGTCAGGGGTTGAGTAATATGCTTGAAGCGAATCCCGGCGTGGATGTGTTTTTACCTCAGTCTGGTTCCACACTGGTAGTGCCGCAGCAGTTGATTCTGCCTGACACCGTTCGTGAAGGTATTGTGGTAAACGTCGCCGAGATGCGCCTTTATTATTATCCCGCAGGCACGAATACGGTTGAGGTACTACCCATTGGTATTGGTCAGGCTGGCCGTGAAACGCCGCGCAACTGGGTAACTGCGGTTGAACGCAAACAAGATGGCCCGGTTTGGGTGCCAACGGCTAATACGCGTCGGGAATATGCTAAAGAGGGAAAAACGCTGCCCGCGATGGTGCCTGCGGGGCCGGATAACCCTATGGGGCTATACGCAATATATATCGGCAGGTTATATGCCATCCATGGCACTAACGCTAACTTTGGCATTGGCCTTCGCGTCAGTCAGGGCTGTATCCGTTTACGCAATGACGATATTAAATATTTATTCGACCATGTTCCTGTAGGAACCCGCGTTCAGATTATCGACAGGCCCGTTAAATTTTCGGTAGAGCCGGATGGCAGTCGTTGGCTGGAGGTACACGAACCGCTTTCTCGCAACCGTGCTGAATTTGAGTCAGACAAAAAAGTTCCATTGCCCGTTACGCCAGTGCTGCGCACGTTTATCAAAGGGGATGACGTTGATACTTCGCGGGTTAATGAGGTGCTGGAGCGCCGTTCCGGAATGCCGGTCAACATTAGCGCAGGCAGGTCTGGCCTTTAAATATCCTGCCACATTGCTGGTTTTCATGGGCTGGAACATCTGTATTAGTAGTGAGTGTCATGGCAGAGGCTTCATTTTCTCAACGAACCGCGAGGCCGCCGATTAAGCCCCCAAAAACTATGGATGCCAAAAAGCCCGGCAAACCTTATCAGGTCAACCGGGTAAAGATAAGTTCTTATTTTTTAAACGTCTCCGGACTCGCAGGGATATCCCGAAACTAAAATCTGGCTCCTCTGACTGGACTCGAACCAGTGACATACGGATTAACAGTCCGCCGTTCTACCGACTGAACTACAGAGGAATCGTGTGGGGTCGTATATTAGCGGCGGAAAAATTTTTGTCAAACCCCATTTAACCCCTTACAGATTCGATTGCGGGTTATCTCATCACTTTGTTGCATTTGCAGACATTTTTTCTGCAAAAAGCTTTGCAGCCTTACGATTTCTCGCTCATTATTGAAATGTGGTTTCAACTCTCTTCTTTAAGGTCCATTTTGAACGCCTCCACTGCCTTACGCCAGGTTGTCGTCCGTACGCCCTGGTATGCCAAACGCAAGAGCTACAAAGTGTTGTTCTGGCGTGAAATCACCCCACTTGCTATCCCCATTTTTCTGGAAAATACCTGTGTTTTGCTAATGGGCGTGCTCAGTACTTTTCTCGTCAGTTGGCTGGGCAAGGAAGCAATGGCGGGCGTGGGGCTTGCCGACAGTTTTAATATGGTAATTATGGCTTTTTTTGCGGCTATCGATCTTGGTACTACGGTGGTGGTCGCCTTTAGCCTCGGCAAGCGCGACAGGCGACGGGCAAGGGCGGCGGCGCGCCAGTCGCTGGTGATTATGACGCTATTTGCCGTTGTGCTGGCAGTGGTCATTCATTATTTCGGCAGTGAAATTATTAATATTGTCGCAGGCGAGGCGACGCCAGAAGTAAAGGGGCTGGCGTTAACGTACCTTGAACTGACGGTACTGAGTTATCCGGCTGCGGCAATTGCGCTAATCGGTAGCGGCGCGCTGCGTGGGGCAGGGAATACGAAAATCCCGTTGATGATTAACGGCGGGATGAACATTCTCAATATTGTCATCAGCAGCATCCTGATTTACGGGGCTTTCTCCTGGCAAGGGCTGGGTTTTGCCGGTGCGGGGCTGGGATTAACCATTTCGCGCTACATCGGCGCGGTAGCGATTATTTGGGTGCTGATGATTGGTTTTAATCCGGCGCTGCGCATTCCGCTGAAAAGCTATCTGAAGCCGCTGAATTTCGGCATTATCTGGGAAGTGATGGGTATCGGTATTCCGGCGAGCATTGAATCAGTGCTGTTCAACGGTGGCAAGCTACTGACGCAAATGTTTGTCGCCGGAATGGGCACTAACGTTATTGCGGGTAACTTTATTGCCTTTTCCGTGGCGGCGCTTATCAATCTGCCGGGTAACGCCCTTGGTTCGGCGTCGACTATTATCACCGGTAAGCGTCTTGGTACCGGGCAAATTGGTCAGGCAGAGCGTCAATTGCGCCATGTATTCTGGATGTCGACTATCGTACTTACGGCAATCGCCTGGGGAACAGCGCCGTTCGCGGGTCTGTTTGCCTCATTTTATACCCAGGAGCAGGACGTAAAAGAGGTAGTGAAAGTTCTGCTCTGGCTTAATGCTGCCTTTATGCCAATTTGGGCTGCCGCGTGGGTGCTGCCGTCGGGTTTTAAAGGCGCGCGCGATGTGCGATTTGCGATGTGGGTATCGATGCTGGGGATGTGGGGCTGTCGCGTTGTGGCAGGGTATACGCTTGGTATTGTGCTGGGTATGGGGGTTGTAGGGGTTTGGCTGGGGATGTTTCTTGACTGGGCCGTGCGTGGCGCACTGTTTTACTGGCGTCTGATAAGCGGGCGCTGGCTGTGGAGATACCCGCGCGTAAAGAGGGAGTAAGCGCTTTTTGCTGTGAAAATCATCAGGAAACGGTGAATTTTAACCGAAGTGTGGAATAAAGCAGCAAACGAACTTTTTTTGTGAAAACAGGCTTTGACAAGCCAGGGGCACCTCGTTAATATTCGCCCCGTTCACACGATTCCTCTGTAGTTCAGTCGGTAGAACGGCGGACTGTTAATCCGTATGTCACTGGTTCGAGTCCAGTCAGAGGAGCCAGATTTTAGTTTCGGGACATCCTGGCGAGTCCGGAGACGTTTAAAAAATAAGAACTTATCTTTACCCGGTTGGCCTGAGAAGGTTTGCCGGGTTTTTTGATATCCATAGTTTTTGGGGGCTTAATCGGGGGCCTCGCGGTTCGCTGAGAAAATGGAGCCCCCACCTATGGCATTAACCGATACCGCTATCCGCAAGATTAAACCCGTATCAGTATGCTGACATATAGAGGTGTTCGATTCAAACGGAGCGATCACACAAGCTTGCCAGGTGATGCCCCTGGTGGGAATCGCGACTGTCTCTTTCATCTGATTTCAGATATTTCCCGTGATCTTGAACCGTTCTTTCCCAAAAGATTGATTTCTTTCATTCGAAACAAGGATGTACAATAAGTAAACCAAAATAGTAACTATAGAGTTTCTAATGGATACAGTAGAAGAACTAAATGGAACATACTTCTATGCAGGAAAATCCAATCTGACTGCTGCCGAACTTCTGTTATGATTTTCTGTGAGAATACCGCAAGCCAGTTTGGGATTGGTGTTGCAGATTTCGGGGCTGTTGTTGCTCTGGTATCAGGTCGTAATAATCTTTGGACAAGGGCGAAACCCGCTGGAGCGACTAAAGGCACATCATACGCGTCCAGGACTGCACGTGCAGTGTTTAAAAAGTCAAAATTTCCCTTTGGAATATCCCTTCCGACATGGTTAGGCGGTTACACCCCGTGGACAGCCAGACGTGTTATGGTTCGTAACATTGCGCCGTTTGTTGGACGTTCCATTCCTTTGATCGGGGAAATTATCCTTGCCGCAGATGTGTCACAAATAGCATATCGCACTATACGCGACTACAATACCATTGCTCGGGGCAATGATAAGTTATGCTAGACAATATTGAACAGCAAGTTTACGAGCTTGTACGGCCTTATGCTGGCACATATCTGTTCAACATTAAGCAAGTGGAATTAACACCAGAGATTGACCTTGATACTGATCTGAGCATTGATGAACTTGAAGCCGAAGATCTCATGAATAAATTCTTCGAGAAACTCAATGTCGAGCGAGGTAACTTCAGAATAGAAACCTATTTTCCTAATCACCCTTTTTCATGGCATCCGTTCAAGAAAACGGAGCCTGTACCCGTCCCAGATTTCACTATCAGCATGCTGATCGAGTCAGCAAAAGCCGGGAAATGGTTATATGACTAATTGTAATGAACTTAACAAATGGCTGTACCAGTACCCTTCTTTTTGAGCGATGATGGTGGCGCTAAGATAGTTCTCTTTTCTTTTTAAAGGGTTCATGTTTACTGCCGCCGCCCTTACGCTAACCCCTTTAGTTTCCTCCTTTGCTGTCATACTATCGAATGACGTGCCTCACCTGTGAACGCTAAGGAGAATAATATGGAAAATAAAGGCACAAACCTGACGCCCGAGCAGGCGCTGGATCGCCTGGAGGAGCTGTACGAGCAGTCGGTTAACGCGCTCCGTGAAGCCATCGCTGACTATGTTGATAACGGCACGCTGCCCGATCCCCATGCCAGGCTTAACGGACTGTTTGTTTATCCTTCGCTGTCTGTAAGCTGGGATGGCGCGACACCGAACCCGCCTAAAACACGCGCTTTTGGACGCTTTACTCATCCCGGCTGTTATACCACTACCGTTACGCGGCCTGCGCTATTTCGCGCTTATCTTCTGGAACAGCTTAACCTCGTTTACCATGATTATGGCGCGCATATTGCGGTAGAGGCCTCGCACCATGAGATCCCGTATCCTTATGTGATCGATGGCTCGGCTCTGACGCTGGATCGTTCTATGAGCGCCGGGCTAACGCGCCATTTTCCTACCACAGAACTGGCGCAGATTGGCGATGAGACGGCAGACGGTCTGTTCCACCCCGGCGAATTCTATCCGTTATCGCACTTCGACGCGCGTCGTGTTGACTTCTCGTTGGCCCGGTTACGGCACTATACCGGTACGCCGGTTGAACATTTTCAGCCCTTCGTTTTGTTTACCAACTACACCCGCTATGTCGATGAGTTTGTGCGCTGGGGATGCAGCCAAATTCTTGATCCTGACAGTCCCTATATCGCGCTTTCCTGTGCCGGCGGAATTTGGATCACGGCAGAAACGGAAGCGCCGGAAGAGGCTATTTCCGATCTGGCCTGGAAGAAGCATCAGATGCCTGCCTGGCACCTGGTAACGGCAGATGGGCAGGGGATTACGCTGGTAAATATCGGTGTCGGCCCTTCAAATGCTAAAACGATTTGCGACCATTTGGCCGTGCTGCGGCCTGACGTCTGGCTTATGATTGGGCACTGTGGAGGGTTACGAGAAAGTCAGGCGATTGGTGATTATGTGCTGGCCCATGCCTACTTACGCGATGATCATGTGCTGGATGCTGTTCTGCCGCCTGATATTCCGATTCCAAGCATTGCGGAAGTACAGCGTGCGCTGTACGACGCTACCAAAGCGGTTAGCGGAATGCCCGGCGAAGAGGTGAAACAGCGACTGCGCACGGGAACGGTCGTCACCACGGATGACCGTAACTGGGAGCTTCGTTATTCCGCATCTGCGCTGCGATTCAACCTTAGCCGTGCGGTCGCGATTGATATGGAGAGCGCGACGATTGCAGCCCAGGGCTATCGCTTCCGCGTGCCTTACGGCACGCTGCTTTGTGTTTCTGACAAACCTTTACACGGTGAAATTAAACTGCCCGGGCAGGCAAACCGGTTTTATGAGGGGGCTATTTCAGAACATTTGCAAATTGGTATTCGTGCTATTGATTTACTACGCGCAGAAGGTGATCGTTTGCACTCACGTAAATTACGCACGTTTAATGAGCCGCCGTTTCGCTAACGAAATGGGCTGTCGCCTGCTGTTGGGCAGGAGCGGAAGAGGCATATTTATGTGATATGGAAAGTGGTTGAATGAAGCCTTAGCGGGAGGTGATTCTGCATCCCGCTAAGGCCTTATTGTGCCGCGGCTTCATCACCATCGCCGGAGATCTGTCGCCGATAATCGCGTCTACGTCAGGAAACGCGCCGGAAGGCGAAAACATTGCGCCGCACTTCACGCTCCTTGAGCGCCTGGACCCACAAGCCCGGATTAACAAGCAGATACCGACCGTAAGAATCGATCAGCTTAAAGGGATTATCAGAAGGCTTGATACTGAGGATTTTCGCGTTGGACAGGGATATAGGGTGGTCACGCCATTATCGAACTGAAATGGCCCCAAATCAGGCCACCAATTTCACCGGATGCGCAGGTAAAACCAGATACGCATCGGTAAAGGTTTTCACGCTAACTTATTGAAACCTAATTAAATAGGGACTTATAAGTACGCCTGAAAACAGAAATTTGGCTCCTCTGACTGGACTCGAACCAGTGACATACGGATTAACAGTCCGCCGTTCTACCGACTGAACTACAGAGGAATCGTGTGAACGGGGCGCATAGTAACGATGTGCGATCGGCTTGTCAAAGGGGGAAATAAGATTGCGCGTTTGTTTGCTGACAAAAACAACAAAGCGTTGAAGTTTTGATCTAATTCCTACTTTGCCCCGGCATGGCGCAACTTTGTCTGTCATTGCACAAGTCAAATGCTGTGACCTTACCGCAATGGCTATGTACCAGCGCCTGATGAGGCGTGAAAAATTGGCAGGCACTTGGCAAATAATTCTGAGACATAACGCCGTAGAGATTAAGGGCAGGGGGCAGAATGAACTTTAGACGTGAAATATTTTGTGAAAATGGTTGATACAGGCAGTCTGACGCCGGTAGCGGAAATGGCAGATAAATTTCTGGTGCAGGCGAAAAGATTTCCGTCAATATCACAGGCAGAATTATGGCAAACCAGCTTTACCAGCAAAAGGGTATGGCTGCGAGTGGTTTTCAGTGAACGAGAGTGAACCTGAAGAAAGGGATAATCGATTGATATAAATGCAGAAAGCAGACGTCAGTGAACGTCTGCTTTCCTTAATTTGGCTCCTCTGACTGGACTCGAACCAGTGACATACGGATTAACAGTCCGCCGTTCTACCGACTGAACTACAGAGGAATTGTTTCAACGAGGCGCATAATACTGGGCCCGCTATAACGTGTCAACAGTAAAATTAACGCGCCAATTCAATTGGTTAATTAACCCACAAAGTGAGGAATTAATGTTCGGATTCCTCGCCGTAGTCGCCTTCGTCAGCGCTTACCCGTAAGCGCTGAGAAGGATCCTGGCGATAGAACTGGCAAAAACGCTGCCATAGCGCCGGGAAACGTGGAGCAAACAGTTCTGGCGCGCTGAAAAAATACTCTGACAACACGGCAAAACATTCTGCAGGGTCGGTGGCGGCATAGGCATCTATACTGGCAGCGCTTTCGCCAACAAGGTCGATTTCATCCTGAATATTATTCATTGCCGCGTGGAGATCGTGTTCCCAGCCAGCCACATCGCGCAACGGGATGAAAGGGATGCCGCTGGCGCGATCGCCATTACGCATATCCAGTTTGTGCGCGACTTCATGAATAATGAGGTTGAAACCCGAAGCATCGAACGAGTCCTGGATATCCAGCCAGTTCAGAATGATGGGCCCTTGTTGCCAGCTTTGCCCCGACTGTACGACACGCTGGCTGTGCACCAGACCTATGTCATCTTCCCATTCATCATCTACTACAAAGGGCGCGGGATAAATGAGCACTTCATGAAAACCATCAAGCCACTCAATACCGAGCTCCAGGATCGGTAAGCAAAAAATTAACGCAATACGTGCACTTTTTAACGAGTCGAGCTCAAATCCCTGTAGCGCTACCAGTCTTTTCTGCTGCAAAAAACGTTCGGCTAGCGCAATAAGCCGAGCCTGTTCTTGCGCGGTGAGGTTTACCAGAAGAGGTATAGCTAGCGCATCATCCCACGGCCAGTCTTCGTTCTGGGTTATTTCTTGTGCTTTCCAGGGCCACTTAATCATCGTTTTGCTCGTAAACTCGTCACTTGAACAAAATTACCCGAATAGGGTCTGTTAAAATGCCAAATTACCTGGCATCATTGCAATATACGGAGAGATGCCGGAGCGGCTGAACGGACCGGTCTCGAAAACCGGAGTAGGGGCAACTCTACCGGGGGTTCAAATCCCCCTCTCTCCGCCACAATTCAAACACTTAGCTCATCTTCTTTCAGCGATCAGTCTCACACTTAGAATACACTTAGAATATTCTGTTAGAATATTACGTGAAAAACGTATCGCCATCTTATGCTTTTTCTGCCAGAAGAGGGGGCCAAGGATAGTGTTATTTTTACTTTTCGATTATAAGTCAACTCCTGGTTTTCAGCCCCGGTCTTTCGCTGTACCCCATCGGGATTCACAGTGATATCACTCGCGGCGACTTAACGCCGTCGTCCTCGGTAATCGTCGCACCCGGCCTGTTGCCCGAAATGTTCCCCTGTAGACATGGGCGCCGGGCAGAAGATTAATTGCTGTGAGGGAAACGCGCTGGCGCGTGGCGATAACTTACGCTGCGGGACTGTCGACGCTGTACAGAAAATCTGGCCTCCAGGCTGGCTTAAATATGCACACATGACAATACAACCGGAAAATTTACAAAACCCATAATTTGAATTGAGAGAGAAACTTACAAACGAAGCGACGAAGATTTAAACAGCCGTAGCGACTCCGGTATCTTGCGCGCATGTTTAAATAATACTACTGTATATAAAAACAGTATTAGAGGTATGGATTATGGAATTTTTCAGACCTACAGAGTTGCGCGAAATTATTCCTCTCCCATTTTTCAGTTACTTAGTGCCGTGTGGATTCCCCAGCCCCGCGGCGGACTATATTGAGCAGCGTATCGATCTTAATGAGTTGCTCGTTTCTCATCCCAGCTCAACATATTTTGTCAAAGCAACGGGGGATTCAATGATTGAAGCAGGCATCAGCGACGGTGACCTGCTGGTGGTGGATAGCTCACGGAACGCTGACCACGGTGACATTGTAATTGCGGCAATTGAAGGAGAGTTCACCGTAAAGCGGTTGCAGTTGCGTCCGACAGTGCAGTTAATCCCCATGAACGGCGCCTATCGACCCATACCTGTCGGCAGTGAAGACACGCTCGACATATTCGGGGTGGTGACCTTTATCATTAAAGCGGTCAGTTGATTATGTTCGCGCTCTGCGATGTTAATAGCTTTTACGCCTCCTGCGAAACGGTCTTTCGTCCTGATTTATGTGGCCGACCGGTGGTGGTGTTATCAAACAATGATGGCTGCGTTATCGCGTGTAGCGCCGAGGCGAAACAACTCGGTATCGCAGCAGGTGAGCCATACTTCAAACAGAAAGAACGCTTCCGGCGATCCGGTGTTGTTTGCTTCAGCAGTAATTACGAGCTTTACGCTGATATGTCGAACCGGGTAATGACCACACTAGAGGAGATGGTGCCGCGGGTAGAAATTTACAGCATTGATGAGGCTTTTTGTGATCTGACGGGGGTACGAAACTGCCGGGATCTGACAGATTTCGGGCACGAGATAAGAGCGACGGTCCTGAAGCGCACGCACCTGACTGTCGGTGTAGGCATTGCCCAGACGAAAACCCTTGCCAAGCTGGCTAACCATGCTGCGAAAAAGTGGCAGCGCCAGACCGACGGGGTGGTTGACCTGTCGAACATCGATCGCCAGCGTCGGCTGCTGGCCCTGATACCCGTAGAGGATGTCTGGGGTGTCGGCAGACGCATCAGTAAGAAGCTCAATGCCCTGGGCATCAAGACTGCTCTCGATCTCTCTGAACAAAGTACCTGGATCATCAGGAAACACTTCAATGTCGTGCTGGAGCGCACCGTGAGAGAGCTTCGCGGAGAGCCATGTCTGGAGCTTGAAGAGTTTGCGCCGGCAAAGCAGGAAATCGTTTGTAGCCGCTCTTTCGGCGAGCGGGTCACAGACTATGAGGAAATGCGCCAGGCTGTTTACAGCTACGCTGCGCGCGCGGCAGAAAAACTCCGCGGCGAGCACCAGTACTGCTGTTTCATTTCAACATTCGTCAAAACATCACCCTTTGCCCTGAACGAGCCCTACTACGGTAACAGCGCCGCGGTGACGCTTCTCACCCCCACGCAGGATTCACGTGACATTATCAATGCGGCTGTGAAATGTCTGGATAAAATCTGGCGCGACGGCCATCGCTACCAGAAAGCGGGGGTGATGCTGGGTGACTTCTTCAGCCAGGGCGTAGCGCAACTCAACCTTTTCGACGATAACGCGCCGCGCGCCGGTAGTGCGAAGTTGATGGAAGTACTGGACCATCTTAACGCAAAAGACGGGAAGGGGACGCTGTACTTCGCCGGGCAGGGGATGTCGCAACAGTGGGCTATGAAGCGAGAAATGCTTTCGCCTCGGTACACCACAAGATACTCTGATCTACTGCGTGTTAAGTAACTTGTGCGATCAATGCCTGAGATAGTTGCCAAATCGTCCCCGTTCTTTTGGTTGCACAAGATCACAGGAACCTCTCACGATAATGCGCATGTATCCTGGTTTACGACATCAGGAAATGTGGCGCGTTTATTGCCAGGCAGGCGTTGTGAGACGTAACTTATTTACGCCTGGTTTCAGCCGTAGCGATGGGCATGGATAAAAAGAGTATGGCAATCAGCGTGATAATGCTAAAAAACAATTAATATTTTTTTAACAAAACTAAAGCTTGCTATGTTCAGTTAACCATGCGTTAATGGTTGTGCGGTTTGATACAAACTTATCTGAAGTAGTGATTGTAATATTTCTCATCATTTGTTCCTCTTGAGATCTCCTTTAGGTTTTTTTCTCTCTGATAATTTTCTTCAGGCCATTTCGCCCAAGGGCTCATTCAAAAGGTAACAATATTATGACGACGAAAATCACTGGGTTAGTAAAATGGTTTAACCCTGAAAAGGGCTTTGGTTTCATTACGCCTAAAGATGGCAGCAAAGATGTGTTTGTGCATTTTTCCGCCATTCAAAGTAATGAATTCCGCACTCTGAATGAAAATCAGGAAGTGGAGTTTTCAGTAGAGCAGGGACCAAAAGGTCCATCAGCGGTCAACGTTGTGGCGCTTTAAGGCAACTGATATTACTAATAAAATTCACTTCCGGTGTCCATGTTGCCATGGTTCACAATACAGAACATCGACATTCGATGTTACTGAGCAAAACCCGTTTGGCGCGAAATGTATTTTTTGTAAGTCAACCATGATCACTTTTGATAATGTTGGATTATACATTCGCTCAGGACAGGTTCCGCTAGATTTTAGAAAATAATTCATATTAGCTCCGTACAGGAGCTTTTTTTATGCCCGGATGATTATCATCTATAGACGCTGACATCCATCATCTATAGTGGCATTTACCTTTCCCCAAAGGTGTTATTTCTCTTGCAGACAGCGCCTGAAAAGAGCGACGTTGTCTTCATCTATCCGATGAAGCCTGGTCACCTGTCTTTGCGCCGTTATCCGTTATTTAATTCTTGCCCTATAATAACAAGCCCGCGCTAAGCACGGGCTTGAATAACATAAAGTGTCTTAGAACTGGTAGACCAGACCAACACCTACGATATCATCGGTTGCAATACCGTTGTTTGCGTAGAAGTCATCATCTTCGTTCTGCAGGTTGATTTTATAATCAACGTAGGTGGACATATTTTTGTTGAAGTAGTAAGTCATACCGACGTCAACATATTTAACCAGATCTTTGTCGGTGTAACGCCAGTTGCCACGATGGACTTCCTGACCGCCTAAATCTTTGCCCTTAGACTGCAAGTAGGCGATGGACGGACGCAGACCGAAATCGAACTGGTACTGCGCAACCACTTCAAAGTTCTGGGTTTTGTTAGCAATACCGCCATTACCTTCGCCATTGCCGCCGCCATAATAGGTCATGTTGCGGGTTTCAGCGTACATGGCCGCCAGGTAAACATTGTAGGCGTCATATTTGGCACCTATGGTCCAGGCTTCAGCGGTTTCACCGCCGGCATAGTTGTTGCGCTCATTCATGCCGTCGCCATAACCACGAGCAACCTGATTGTCCGAACGGTCAGAGGAAGAGTAGGCCGCACCCAGGCTTAACCCGAAGTCAAAGTCGTAGGAGGTAGACATACCGAAACCGTCGCCGTTTTCACGGGACAGTTTGCGGTTGCCGCCGTTACCTGTACCTTCACCAGCACCGCCGTTTTCATTATTACCCTGGTACTGCAACGCGAAGTTCAGGCCTTCCACCAGACCGAAGAAGTCGGTATTACGGTAGGTGGCAACGCCGTTGGTTCTGCCCAGCATATAGACATCGGTCTGGGTATAAGTATCACCGCCGAATTCCGGCAGCGCATCGGTCCAGGCTTCAATGTCGTAGATAACACCATAGTTACGGCCATAATCGAAAGAGCCGTACTCGCCGAATTTCAGACCGGCAAAGCCCAGACGAGTCCAGGAGTTTGCACCTTCGCCTTCGGTGGTGTTCACCTTAATGTTGTATTCCCACTGACCATAGCCGGTCAGCATATCGTTGATCTGCGTTTCGCCTTTAAAGCCAATACGGGCGTAGGACTGATCGCCATCGTCGCCTGCATTGTCAGAGAAGTAACGCAGACCATCAACTTTGCCGTACAGGTCGAGTTTGTTGCCATTTTTATTATAAATTTCAGCCGCATTTGCTGCGCCTGCCACTAATAACGCCGGGACAAGCAGTGCCAGAACTTTTCTGTTCATTATGTATTCCCTTATGATAATAATTTATATGAATATGTAGCCACTTCAACAAAACTACAAATTGATACTATTCTATGAAGTTCATGGAATTTAAAAAATAACATGTAACAAAGATATTTAAAATATTTCAATTTGTTTCTATTTGGTTTTTTATAATACAGGATATATAAGTGACTAAGAATATATAGTCTATAATTATCATTTTTTATCAATGAGTTATGTGTTTTGATTTGATGGCTGCTGGCGTGAATATAATTTGTTTTTTATATGTATTTGATGCTTTGATTATGAAAAAGCATAAAAAAAACCGGCATAAATGCCGGTAATGTGGGTAATGATAAAATAAATGATAAAAGGCTAATAACCGAATCATTCTGACATTTAATGCTAATAAAATAAAACGCTATCGCGGTGCGTAAAAATAAGTTGTTCTGGTTATGGGTTATTCTGCATCAGAGTGCGATTCAATTACCATTCCCTTATTTAACAGCAGGTTCAGCGCCAGACGCAACATTAACTGAGAATAAACTATTTGTGGAATGAATAACCAGAACAGGTGGATAAGGTATTCCATGGTCGAAATGTGACTAATATCACATTATAATGTAATTAATGTCATATGACTTACATCACAAAAGCGGAGTAAAGTTTGAGTACCAGGGAGGACAACGCCACCTGTAGCATGGGCGGTAAATTAGCGTTATGGGTTTTTTATACCTTTTGCGGCTACTTCATCTGGGCGATGGCGCGTTGCGTGTGGCTGATGTCCGCCATACAAACCGAGCCGGTTCTCGGCCCAATCAGCACTCCTGGCAGCGCAACGGAAAAATGGCTTAACGCGCTTTCGCTGGGCGTCGTCTGGCTTATTCTGGGGAGTATTGCCTAGTACACCCGGCCTCGCAAAAACAGGGGGTATCCCGCCGACACTCAGCCAGAAACGCGCAAGCACGCAAGGATGTAAAGTGGTGGCGGATATGTCAGGATAGCGAACCCTGTGCTCAGGCATGTAATAAAAATGGTCTGCTATAAAGAGAGGGCGTATGGACTCAGGATACTGGCAATCGCAGTTTGAAGACTGGCTACGTCACCACCACCAGGAACAGGATGCCGCCCATGACATCTTCCATTTTCGTCGTGTTTGGGCAACCGCGCAAACGCTCGGGGAAAACAGTCCTGTCGACTGGCTGGTGGTGCTATCGGCATGTTATTTCCATGACATCGTCAGCCTGGCGAAAAATCATCCGCAGCGGCATCGTTCTTCCATTCTGGCGGCGGCAGAAACCCGGCGTATTTTTCTGCGGGATTTTCCTGACTTTCCGGCAGAAAAACTGGCGGGCATTTGTCATGCTATCGAAGCGCATAGCTTCAGCGCAAAAATTGCGCCTACCACGCCAGAGGCAAAAATCGTACAGGATGCAGACAGGCTGGAGGCGTTGGGCGCCATTGGTCTGGCGCGGGTCTTCGCGGTCTCCGGCGCGCTGGGCGTCGCGCTGTTTGATGCCGACGATCCCTTTGCCAACAGACGGCCTCTTAACGATAAGCAATTCGCGCTCGACCATTTTCAAACCAAACTGCTGAAACTGCCGCTGACGATGCAGACCGAACGGGGCAAGTCCCTGGCGCAGCGTAATGCGGATTTTCTGGTGTCGTACATGGCGAAACTGAGCGCTGAGCTGAAAGGCGACTATGAAACACGGGATGATGCGGTCATCCAGATGTTTGCTACGCATCAGTAACCCCTGTCGCTGAAACGTAAACCGCGTCATTTTATGTTAGTCTGTCGGCAATTATTTTTGGCCGGTTAAATGTATGCAGGAAAATATTTCAGTAACACACGCCCGGAACCTCATCGCCGACGACGCCGGAAGCGAGCTCCAGGCGATGCTGAGTCAATTGCTGGAAATCTACGATGTTAAAACGCTGGTGGCGCACCTTAACGGCCTGGGCGAACAGCACTGGAGCCCGGCCATCTTCAAGCGCGTAATGATGAACGCGGCATGGCATCGCTTGAGCGACAATGAACTCACCTGTCTTAAAACAGGGTTGCCGACGCCGCCAGCGCATCATCCACATTACGCCTTTCGTTTTATCGATCTCTTCGCGGGCATCGGCGGCATTCGCCGCGGATTTGAAGCGATAGGCGGGCAGTGCGTGTTTACCAGCGAATGGAATAAGCACGCGGTACGGACATATAAAGCGAACTATTTTTGCGATCCGCTGCAACATCGCTTTAATGAAGATATCCGCGATATCACGTTGAGCCACCGGGAAGGGGTCAGCGATGATGAGGCGGCGGAACACATTCGCCAGCATATTCCGCAACATGATGTCCTGCTGGCGGGCTTTCCCTGTCAGCCATTTTCTCTGGCGGGCGTTTCCAAGAAAAATGCGCTGGGCCGCGCCCACGGCTTTGCCTGCGAGACTCAGGGGACGTTATTTTTTGATGTCGTAAGAATTATCGACGCTCGCCGCCCCGCGCTGTTTGTGCTGGAAAACGTGAAAAACCTTAAAAGTCACGACCAGGGCAACACTTTCCGCATTATTATGCAAACGCTCGATGAACTGGGATATGACGTGGCGGATGCCGCTGACAATGGCCCGGACGATCCGAAAATTATCGACGGGCAGCACTTTCTTCCTCAGCATCGGGAACGTATTGTGTTGGTGGGATTCCGTCGCGATTTAAACCTGAAAACCGATTTTACGTTACGCAATATCGCCCGCTGTTATCCACCGCGCCGTCCGACGCTGGCAGAACTGCTGGAGCCCGTCGTCGAAGCCAAATATATCCTGACGCCGGTGCTGTGGAAATATTTATATCGCTACGCGAAAAAGCACCAGGCGCGGGGAAACGGTTTTGGCTATGGCATGGTTTACCCTGACAATCCGGAAAGTGTGGCGCGCACGTTATCTGCTCGCTACTACAAAGATGGCGCCGAAATTCTGATCGATCGTGGTTGGGATATGGCGAAAGGCGAAGTGAATTTCGACGATGCTGGCAACCAACAACATCGTCCCCGCCGACTCACGCCGAGAGAGTGCGCGCGTTTAATGGGATTTGAGGCGCCGCAAACGTACCAGTTCAGGATACCTGTCTCGGATACGCAGGCCTATCGCCAGTTTGGCAACTCCGTGGTGGTGCCGGTATTTGCCGCGGTAGCAAAGCTGCTGGAACCCAAAATTCACCAGGCGGTGACGCTGCGTCAGAGAGAGACGGTAGATGGCGGACGTTCACGATAAAGCCACGCGCAGTAAAAATATGCGCGCGATAGCGACCCGCGATACGGCTATTGAAAAACGTCTTGCCGGCCTGCTAAGCGCGCAGGGGATTACGTTTCATACTCAGGATGCGACATTACCGGGCAAGCCGGACTTTGTGGTGAATGACTATGATTGTGTGATTTTTACTCACGGCTGCTTTTGGCATCATCACCACTGTTATCTGTTCAAAGTACCGGCCACGCGGACGGCTTTCTGGCTGGAAAAAATCGGTAAGAACGTTGAGCGCGATGAGCGCGATATTCAGCGTTTACAGGCGCTTGGCTGGCGGGTGCTGATCGTCTGGGAGTGCGCCTTGCGCGGGCGAGCGAAATTGAGCGACGCGGCGTTGGCGGAGCGCCTGGAAGAGTGGATCTGCGGCGGCGGCGCCAGCGCGCAGATCGACACCCAGGGGATTCATCTACTGGCGTGAATCTTCCGTTTTACACGGCGTGACCACCGCCCTGGCGGGAAACAGGTACTTACCCAGAGTCACCAGCACTACGGCAAACACAATCACACCCAGCGCGGCCCATTCAACGGGCGATAACCTCTCACCGCCCAGGCCAGTGCCAAGCAACACGGCGACAACCGGATTCACATAGGCGTAGCTGGTCGCCAGCGCCGGACTGACGTTGCGAATCAGGTACATATAGGCATTAATGGCGATAATAGAACCGAACAACGCCAGGTAGCCGACGGCCATAAGCCCCGATAAACCAGGCAGCGTGGCGAGCTTTTCGCCGGAAAGAAATGCCGCGCAAAGCAATACCACGCCCGCCGCCAGCATTTCAATCGCGCCCGCCATCATGCCCACAGGGAGGGCGATGCGCGAGCCGTAAACGGAACCAAATGCCCAGCTCATCGAACCTATCAGGATCAAAATCGCGCCCCACGGATTGCCGCTTAAGTTGCCGCCGCTGTTCAGCAGAATAATCCCGGCAAGTCCAATGGCAATCCCCACCCATTCTAATTTGCGCGTTTTAATACCAAAAAAGTAGCTAAAGCACAGCGTAAATAGCGGGACAGTGGCGACCACGACGGCAGCAATGCCCGATGGCACGTTTTGATGCTCCGCCACCGTCACCAGGCCGTTACCCACCGCCAGCAGCAGTAGACCAATCAGCGCGGCGTTGATGGTCTGGCGCAGCGGCGGAAGTTTTTCGCCGCGCAGCAGCAAAAACGCCATGAGCAACATCCCCGCCGAGAGAAAACGTACGCCTGCCATCATCAGCGGCGGCCAGCTTTCAACGCCTATGCGGATAACAAAATAGGTAGACCCCCAAATGATGTACAAGGCAAAAAGCGCGCCAAAAAGAGGTAATAACTGCCGGAAACGCATAATCACTCACGGTGAAATAAAAAGGGTGGATATAGTAAACGTCAAAATTATTATGCTGGCGAGCATTATAATTGTCCTTTTGGAATAAAAAGGCGTTGACCCGCGCCGCCGGTTTCGGCATTACGCATTTTGCTACATACTTAACGTCTTAGAAGAAAAGACCGAGGAAATCATTTTGGCAGGAAGTAGCTTACTGACATTACTCGACGATATCGCCACGCTGCTGGACGATATTTCGGTAATGGGCAAATTGGCCGCGAAAAAAACCGCGGGCGTACTGGGGGACGACCTGTCGCTCAATGCGCAGCAGGTGACCGGCGTTCGCGCTAATCGCGAGCTGCCAGTGGTATGGAGCGTGGCGAAAGGATCATTAATCAACAAGGTTATTCTGGTGCCGTTGGCGCTGCTGATAAGCGCATTTATCCCGTGGGCCATCACGCCTTTATTAATGTTAGGCGGCGCGTTTCTCTGCTTTGAAGGGGTAGAAAAAGTCCTGCATACCTTTGAGGCGCGAAAACACAAAGAAGACCCGGCGGAGCGGCAAAAACGTCTTGAGGCGCTGGCTGCGCAAGATCCTTTGGCCTTTGAAAAAGATAAAGTAAAAGGGGCGGTCCGTACCGATTTCATTCTGTCCGCTGAAATTGTGGCCATTACCCTGGGGATTGTCGCGCAGGCGCCGCTGCTTAATCAGGTGTTGGTGCTGGCGGGGATTGCGTTGGTTGTGACTATTGGCGTGTATGGCCTGGTGGGTATTATTGTCAAACTGGATGATATGGGGTACTGGCTGGCGGAAAAGCGTAGCGTGCTGGCGCAGGGCGTCGGTAAAGGATTACTGATTATCGCGCCCTGGTTAATGAAAGCATTATCCATTGTTGGTACGCTGGCGATGTTTCTGGTCGGCGGCGGGATTGTCGTACACGGTATTGCGCCGCTACACCATGCCATTGAACATTTTGCGCAGCAGCAGGGGGCTTTCATGGCGCATACGATCCCTGCGGGGCTGAATCTGGTGCTCGGTTTTATTATCGGCGCCATTGTGGTTGCGCTGGTGAAAGGTGTGACGAAAATTCGCGGTGTTTCGCACTGATTTTCTAGAATGAATTATGCAAAATTGTCCATCCTCGTCTAAGGTGAAAACGTTTCATCTGATACAGGAGGCAGGTATGGTCTTTTCTGTCAGTGAGGAAGTTACCGTGAAAGAGGGTGGGCCCCGGATGATCGTCACCGGTTATTCCAGCGGAATGGTAGAGTGTCGCTGGTATGATGGTTTTGGCGTAAAGCGGGAGGCATTCCATGAGAATGAGCTCGTGCCAGGCAAGGAAAGGCGCGTGCGGGACGAAGCCCGATGACAAAACGCCCGGTTAATGCCGGGCGTTTTGCTGTGGAGAAAAAGAGTCGTCGCGCTGCGACATGCTGCTACCTGGTTATGCCAGGATTGAGTGGTATCCCTTGATGAGGTCTGGCTACCGTAAGCCATCAGGGGGAGTTGTATCAATAACCAGGAGTTACCAGGGTGCCGCACGAAACACTGTTAGACAATCAAGGCTGGTTTAAAAAGCTGGCGCGGCGTTTTGGTCCCGGTCATGTCGTCAACACCTGTTTTCTGATCGTGATGCTGTTCTCGACGCTACTTACCTGGCGGGAAGTGATGATACTGAAAGACGCGTATGTCGCCAGTCAGCGCAATCATCTGGGGAGCGTCGCGAATGTCCTTGACCGCCAACTGCAATTCAACATGGACAGGTTGATCTTTTTACGCAACGGTATGCATGAAGCACTGGTGGCGCCGCTGGCTTTTTCCGCATTGCAAAGCGCGGTGACGCAGTTTGAGCAACGACGCGTCAGACATTTCTGGCAACTGGAGCTGGATAAGCGGCGGACATTGCCGTTATATGGCGTTTCCGATCAATTTGTCGCCCGGACGACGCTTCTTTCACGGGAGAGTCGTGACCTGGCAAATGAATTAACCGCCACTCTGGAGTTAGGGTATCTGGCGCGTCTGGCTCGCTCATCCGCCATGCTGACGCTGGAGACGATGTATGTTTCTCGCTCAGGGTTTTACCTCTCAACTCTCCCTACGGCGTACGGTAGCGATATTGTCTCCCGTTACTATCAGTACGTGACCCAGCCCTGGTTTATCGAGCAAAGCCAACGGCGTAACCCACAGCGCGGCGTGCGGTGGTTTACCTCCGCACAGCCCTATGTTACTGACGAGCAGAAAAAAGTGACGGCCAGTCTACCGCTGGATCACGATAATTACTGGTATGGCGTACTGGCAATGGATATTCCCGTCGCGTCATTACAGCGGTTCCTGCGCGATGCGGCCGAAAAGGATATTGAAGGGGAATATCAGCTATACGATAACCATCTCCGTTTGTTGACGGACTCCGCGCCGGAACAACAAACCGCGAATACGTTAAATGACCGTGAGCGCGCCTTACTGGCGCGTGAAATAGAAAAAGATACCCTGGGCGGGCTGCGTTTAGGAACGCATTATGTAAGCTGGGAGCGGCTGGATCATTTTGATGGCGTCCTGCTGCGCGTGCATACATTACGTGAAGGCATACAAGGGAATTTTGGCAGTATTAGTATCGCGCTGACGCTGTTATGGGTGCTTTTTACGGCGATGCTGTTGATCTCCTGGGGCGTTATTCGACATATAGTCAAAAACATGTTTGTTCTGCAAAATTCGCTGCAATGGCAGGCATGGCACGATCCGCTGACCCGGCTATATAACCGTGGCGCGCTGTTTGAAAAAGCGTCCAGGCTGGCAAAGCGCTACCGGGAAGCCCGCCAGCCATTTTCTGTGATACAGCTGGATTTAGATTATTTTAAAAGCGTTAACGATCGCTTTGGTCATCAGGCAGGCGATCGCGTGTTGTCCCATGCCGCTGGGCTCATTGGCAGCACCATTCGAGCGCACGACATCGCCGGACGGGTAGGGGGCGAAGAGTTTTGTATCGTGCTGCCCGGCGCGACGAAAGCGCAGGCGCTGCAGATTGCCGAACGCATACGCCAGCGCATTAATGACAAAGAGATTCTGGTGACGAAAAGCACGACGCTTCGTATCAGCGCGTCAATGGGGATCAGTAGCGCGGAGGAATACGGCGACTATGATTTTGAGCAGTTGCAGTCGCTGGCCGACAAACGGCTTTATTACGCCAAACAGTCCGGACGTAACCGTATTTGCGCCAGCGACGCGACTCAGGAGCGGGAAAAGAAATAGTCCATTCCTTCGCGCCAGCCATCCGGCCCTTCGTTCTGGCTACGGTAGACGCGCTGAGGATCGTCGTTACGCAAATGTACGCCCTCCCGGTTTAGCCCTTTAACGACAACCGCATAATCCATCACATCCAGTAAAGGCGCATCATTGGGGCCGTCTCCTAGCCCCAACGTCAGAGGACGCGCGCGCCACTGCTGACGATATGCTTCAATTAGCCAGTTGGCAGCCTGATCTTTACCGGCGGAGGCGTCCAGCACATGCCAGAAACGGGCGCCATGGACAAATTGCAGTCCCAGGTCATTTAAACGGGCGACAAACTGCGCCATGCGTTCATCGCTATCGCGCCAGATCAGCGACACCGACGCTTCATGCAGACGGGTTAGGGCAGACTGTGCCCGGTTTAGGCCCGTCCATTCGCTTATCACCTGATCGTCAACGTCATCAAACGTGGTGAACTTAAACTGTTCCTTTTCACGCAACTTATGCAGGACGAGGCGGATTTCGTTGTGAGAAATACCGGCTATCAGGCGGGGATAGTTGGGATGGTCTTCCCAGTGAACGTCCAGTTGGATCACCGCGCCGTTTTCCGCAATCAGCGGCAGTCCCTGTAGATTTAACGTCGTCTGGAGCTGGAGCATTTCAGCCGCGGTTTTACTGCTACAGAGGATCACAGGCACGCCGCTTTCATGCAGGCGTGTAAGCCAGGGGGCCGCGGGCTGCCACTCAAACGTGTGGCTGTTCAGCAATGTGCCGTCCAGATCGGTAAAAATCAGCAATGGGTCATGGATTGAGAGCATTTTTTCCTCATTTTCCGTTGCAACGGCGGGCTTATTTCCAGGAAAAATCCTAAAGCACATCCGAAAGAAGTCGAACGCTAACTGGAACCGATCCCGTCGCTTCCAGGCAGCACATGCGTTGTCACACTTTTGCTACCGAACTATTAGCGTGCTTAATCATTCATGTAAAAAATATTTACTTGTCATGCAAAAAAATTGCAGATAAGGTAAATCTCACATCAGATTTCCTGGTGTAACGAATTTTCAAGTGCTTCTTGCATAAGCAAGTTTGATCCCGACCCGTAGGGCCGGGATTTTTTTCGGCCATTTTTAACGGTTTACTTCTGTTACACTAAAATCATGAATATCCAGCTCGAATGCTTCAGCTAATTCATGCCATGTATGATATTCCCGTCCGTCTACGCTCACCCGCTCAGGATCTTCCTGGCTACGGTGAACCTCGCTTTCGCTGATTTCATTGATGGCCGCCAGTAGCGCATCTACATCGACGCTCACTTCGCGCTTGGCCGTATCACTGTACTCTTTTGCCGTTTTCATCTTCACTACCTCACGGGTTCCTGACAGCCTAAGTATAGACCGTTGAGAAAACCAGCAAACACGCCGGCAAGGCGCTGTCAGACGCAGAAAATTGTTCTACACTGGCACAAAGCGACAGGAGGAAAATGATGAAGGTGAATGATCGGGTAACCGTTAAAACGGACGGCGGTCCCCGCCGACCGGGCGTGGTACTGGCAGTGGAAGAATTTAGTGAAGGCACAATGTACCTGGTTTCGCTGGAGGATTACCCGCTTGGCATCTGGTTCTTCAATGAGTCAGGTCACCAGGATGGTATTTTTGTCGAGAAGGCGGAGCAGGACTAATTGAGCCGGACTGGAGGTACATTGCCAGTCCGGATGTCTCAGCGCATGTTAACAAAAATGCCGTTAGTGACGTTATCTGTCAGCCGCACTACGTGATAGATCACTTGTTTATTATGCGTTTTTATCTTTCTTTTTATATTCCCCTTATGGGAGGATACTGTTTTTGCTTTAATATTCATTCTGTCAGAAATCTGAATGGTTCCCTGACCTTCCATCCACATTCGCAACATGCTGGATTCAGTTCGACTTAACGATAATGTTGGTAAATTTATGGTTCCTGAAATACCCGACTCTTTTTTCAGAATATCGCCAAGAATGGTATCCAGCGAGTCAGGTTTAATCGATTTTGAGCTAATCAATAAGTTTTTTCTTACTAATAAATATTCATCAAAATGCACATTAGCAATTGCCATAAAAACAATAAATAACGTGTCAGGATGTTGATTAATGATTTGCTTTATTTGTTGACTGTCTGAAGGCGTATGAATAAAACAGTCCTCATTAATAAACACCACCGAAGGCTGATGCGCGCCACAAGCGATAGCGAGTTCGTCAACGGTTTCGATGTCGTTGATTTCCCTTTTTTTCACCCCTCTGCTGACCAGATACCCGCTTAACCCTAGCCGGGTGTAACTGCATAAATCCATAATAATCGTTGACATGGCATACCCTCACTCAATGCGTAACGATAATTCCCCTTACCTGAATAACTCACCATAATCAGACGGAACACGAATAGTCACCTTAGACAACGCTTACGCGGTTTTTCAGGCGAACTTACTATCCCGTAAAGTTACATATAATTTGCCAGGAATCATCTTAAAGTAAAGTGAATGTTGCGTTATGTGAGTGAAGTAAAAACAAATAAGGGGCAGCGGATATATCCTGGTGAATGTTTTTTAAAATTTATTTTCGGATAAACCTTAGTAAAACAGGATAAAAATTATGGGTTATTATTTATCGGCATCTCGCTAACAATATCAGCAAGCAAATTGAAAATTTCGCTGAATAAATGTTCGCAAAACGGCGCAATTAATGGCATTAGCGCGGCCATCAGCATAATGCCGACGGTGAGGGTAAGCGGGAAACCGATAACAAATATCGAGAGCTGCGGCGCCATGCGGTTTAATAGCCCCAGCGCCAGGTTGAGCGTAAGCAGGAGGGTAATGACCGGCAATGCCAGCATCAGTCCGTTTAAGAAAATGAGCCCTCCGGCCCTGGCGAGCGCCATAAATGCATTACTGTTCACCGGGTTACTACCGATGGGCAGAGTGTGGAAGGTATCGACCAGCAGCGAAATAAGCCACAAATGGCCATTAAAGGTGAGAAACAGTAGCATGGCGAGCATATCCATAATACGCGCCAGAACCGGCATATTCAGGTGGCTGCCCGGGTCGACGAAGGTGGCAAAGGAAAGCCCCATTTGCAGACCGATAAACTCACCTGCGGTACGCACCGCCGCAAAGGCGAATTGCATGGTAAATCCCAGCGCAATACCGATCAGAATTTGTTGCATCGCCAGCCATAAGGCGGCAATAGAAAAAAGCGGCGTATCGTTTGCCGGTAGCGACGGCGCGATAACAAGGGTAATCATTATTCCCAACCCCAGTTTTACCCGCTTGGGAATAGCGCGCTCGCTGAGAATGGGCGCCGTTGAAATCAGCGCCAGTACGCGCAGCAAAGGCCAGAAATAGAGATGCAGCCAGTATAGCCATTGCTCGCTTGTAACCTGTATCATCGTTCTGTTTATCCGATGATATAAGGTAAATTGCTGAACAGAGTGCGTACGTAGTCCAGCAGCAGGTTGAGCATCCACGGGCCGGCAACGATAATTGCGATGAATACCGCGACGATTTTAGGGATAAACGACAGCGTCATTTCATTAATCTGAGTCGCGGCCTGCAAGATGCTGATAATGAGGCCGGTAATCAGCGCGACGAGTAACAGCGGCGCAGCCAGGGCGAGAGCGACTTTCATCGCCTCGGTCCCCATCATCATGACGGATTCAGGAGTCATTTTGCGCCTCTAACTGTAAAAGCTTTGGGCCAGCGACCCCACAAGCAATTGCCAACCATCGACCAGCACAAACAGCATCAGCTTAAACGGCAGGGCGATTGTCGCTGGCGGCACCATCATCATCCCTAACGCCATCAGTACGCTGGCGATCACCAGGTCGATAATCAAAAAAGGGATGAAAATCGTAAAACCGATCTGAAACGCCGTCTTTAATTCGCTGGTGACATAAGCGGGCAGGAGGATACGCATCGGTACTGCTTCCGGTCCCTGTAACGGACCGCTATTGGCCAGACGGGCAAACAGCGCCAGATCGGCTTCGCGGGTTTGGCGCAGCATGAACGCGCATAACGGTTGCGCGCCTTTATCCAGCGCTTCCTGCATAGAAATTTTCTGCTCGCTAAACGGCTGGTAAGCATCCACGTAAATCTTGTCAATGACGGGCGACATAATAAAAAAGGTCAAAAACAACGCCAGCCCGAGTAACACCTGATTTGGCGGTGCCGAGGGCGTGCCCAGCGCGTTACGCAACAGGCCAAAAACAATGATGATACGCGTGAAGCTCGTCATCATCAGTAAAATCGCCGGCAGAAACGTCAGCGAGGTGATGAAAACCAGCGTCTGGACGGATAATGACCAGCTTTGGCCTCCGCCCGCTAATGGTTGGCTGATAAGCCCCGGCAGTTGCGCAGCGGCGGCGGGACTAAAAAGCCACAGACCCGCCAGAGAAAGGAATAACAAACGGCGCATCAGGATCTCCCGGAACGCTTGAGTAAGCTCTTCATCATGTTCTGGAAATCCGCCGGTGGGGCAACGGGTGCTTCCGTGTCATTCTCCGCGGGCGGGAGGGTGTGCAGCAGGTTGATCTGCGAGGCGGTCACGCCCAGTACCAGACGCGCATTTTCGACCTCGACAATCACCACGCGTTCGCGCGGGCCAAGCGAGGCGCTGGCTGACACCTTGAGCCCCCGGACGCTATTTCCTTTTGGCGCGAATCCCATACGCTTAATCACCCAGGCCGCCGCCAGAATGAGCGCAATAATGCCAATTAATGCGCCGCTCACCTGCATGAGCGGCGATCCGGCTGGCGCGGTGGGCTGAGAAACCGTGGCCTCTGTCTTCATCATTAACGACTCAAACGACGCATACGCTCGGATGGCGTAATAATATCGGTGATACGTACGCCGTATTTATCCGCCACGACGACCACTTCACCCTGGGCAATCAGGTAGCCATTAATCAGGATATCCAGCGGCTCGCCCGCCAGCCCGTCCAGCGCGACGACCGACCCCTGCGTCAGACGCAGCAGTTCTTTAATAGTCATTCGCGTGCGGCCCAGCTCTACGGTCAGTTTGACCGGGATATCCATAATCAGATCGATATCCTGCATAGCACCGCTGACATCGCCGCCGCCAAGCTGTTGGAAAACCGCGTCGGCGGCGCTTTTATTGGTGGTCGCTTTTTGCTCGTTTAACGCGTCAGCCCACAGATCATCCAATGCGCCAGTATTCTCATCGGACGGATTATTCATGTCACTCATTTGGGCTGTTCCTCATTCAGCGAATTCAAAATTGGGTTGATCAAATGTTCTACGCGTAGCGCATACTGTCCGTTTACGGTGCCATATTGGCTGGTGAGTACCGGAACGCCGTCCACATGAGCAATAATGCGGTCGGGTTTTTCAATCGGCAGTACATCGCCGGGTTTCAGCTTCAAAATCTGGGAAAGACGTAACGGAATATCGGCAAAATTGGCCACTAGCTCCAGTTCAGAGTGCTGAACCTGGCGCACCAGGTTATCACGCCAGTTCTGATCTTCATGGCGCGAGTTTTCCAGCGGCGGATTCACCAGCAGCTCACGCAGCGGCTCGATCATGCTAAATGGCAGACAGATGTTAAATTCACCGGTCAGATTGCCGATCTCCACATGAAACGGCGTATTGACGACGATATCGTTCGGCGAGGTGGTGATATTGGTAAATTTCACCTGCATTTCGGAACGCACATACTCCACTTCCAGCGGATTAATGGCTTTCCATGCGTCGCTATAGCCTTCCAGCGCCAGTTTCAGCATACGGTTGATGACCCGCTGTTCCGTATGGGTAAACTCGCGGCCCTCGACTTTGGTCGGAAAACGGCCGTCGCCGCCGAACAGGTTATCGACGGCAATAAACACCAGACTCGGCGAGAACACCACCAGCCCGGTGCCGCGTAGCGGCTTCAGGTGGATCAGGTTCAGGTTGGTCGGTACCGGCAGGTTACGCGCAAATTCGTGATACGGCTGAATACGTATGGTACCCACGGTAATATCCGGGCTGCGGCGCAGCAGGTTAAATAATCCCATCCGGAACTGGCGTGCGAAACGCTCGTTAATAATCTCCAGCGCCTGCAAGCGTTCACGCACGACGCGACGCTGGGTATTGGGATCGTAAGGGCGAATATCGCTATCGCTTGCGATACCGGGAGTGGGTTCGTCTTTGGTGTCGCTGTCGCCGTTCAACAGCGCGTCGATTTCAGCCTGAGAAAGAATACTATCGCCCATATCGTTACCGCAGAATAAAAGCTGTATAAAGCACGTCAGTGACGACCTGTTTTGGTTGTCCGGCAACGAGCGGCGCGGCCAGCGTCTCTTTAATGGCGGCAATCAGTTTTTGTTTGCCAGCTTCTGTTGAGAGCTCGGCGGCATTCTGACGGGAAAACAACAGCAGCAGACGGCTGCGCACTTCCGGCAGATATTCATTTAATCGCGCGCGCGTCGCTTCGTCTTTCAGACGCAGGGTCACGCCGATATACAACACGCGATCCGCATCGCCCAAATTGACGGTAAACGTATCCAGCGCAAAAAATACCGGCGCGGGCGGCGGAGCCGGTTCCGCTTTAGCGTTCGTGGTCGGTTGCTGCTGCATACGCCAGTAGCTATAACCAGCGGTCGCGCAGGCGGCGAGGGTAATCAACACCAGCAAAGGTATCCAAATCGAGCGTTTGCTCTTTTTGTTAATCGCGGAGTCAGTCATCTGATACGGGCTTCCTGTTTCGGTACTGCTTATTGGCTGATTATCCCGTGTCCTGTCCACGACAAAGCGTGGAAAAGACGCGGATAATCATGCTACCTCTGGCGTTAGGCGAAGATATCCACTGCGCCATTGCCGCGCGCGGCGGCCTGAAGCGAGGCCGGAGCCGCTAACGCTATGTCATCTTCAGCGCCAAACGCGTCCGTGTGTTGGGCGCGGGAAGACTGTTGTTGCGATGAAGACTGCTGCTGTCCGGCAAAGCTTTCGCTACTGATGCTGCTTTGTCCCAACTGAATGCCGCTTTCCGCCAACTGAGTGCGCAACATGGGCAGGGCGGCTTCCAGCGCGGCGCGGACATGGCTGTGCGGCGATACCATCTGGAGCTGCGCCTGATTGTCATCCAGCTTGAGCGAAATATGCACCTGACCTAACTCTTCCGGATGCAATCGAAGCTGCGCGCTTTGCTGTCCCTGACGCGTAAATAACATGACCTGCTGACTGAACGTTTGCTGCCATTCATGGCTGCCTAACGGCGCGCTGAGAACCGGGGCTGAGGCGACAGGTAGCGGTTGCGGTTGCGCCGTGGCGCTGCTGAGCGTCGGCATTGCCGCGCCATGCGTTACTGGCGCGGGCGGGCTATCCACCTCCACTTTCGCGCTGGTCGCGGCGGCAGCGACCACCAGCGGCGTCAGTGCTGGACCCGTGGCGCGATCGTCGCTGGCGCGCGCAAGCGACGCCTCGGTTTTCCCTTTTTCATGCTCGCTAAAAGAGAGCGTATGTGTCTCTTCCTGCGGCGCCGATGGCATGTCGCCGCGCAACAGTGACGGCAAGGCGATGTGATTTTCAGCCGGCGTCTCTCCGGCGACAGGCGTCGCGACAGGTTGTCCGGGCAGCATGGCGAATAAGGCGCTCAGACTGGCAAGATCCTCATCGCTCAGCGCGGGCGTTTTCTCATCATGCTGCGCCGTCTTACTCAGTGCGGCCAGAGCGCTGGTTTTCAACGATAGCGTTAGCGTAGACAGTAGATGCTGCGCTTGTGTTAGATCGGTAAGCGTTTCATCCGTCGCATTCGCTTTTTGCGCCAGCAGGTCGGCAAGCTTCACCGCCTGGCCCGGCTCGCCATGTTGGGTCAGTAACTCTTTCGATAATTTGCCGCCTGCCGCCTGTAAATCGGCCAGCGTGATGCGGGCGTCTTTGCCCTGTGCGCCGTCTGCGCCTAACGCGCCCGCCAGGAGCGCCAGAAAGTCCTCGGCTGAACCGGTGGTTTTTCCTGACGTCAGACCCGCGGTCATGTCGGTATCGGTGGTGATCAGTTGGGGCAGGGTGATCATTCGGGTTTCCTCATTGCTGCACGCTGAGCAAATTCATCCATCTTTTTCTGATCCATGCGGTTTTCAGCTAACAGCGCTGCCGCGGTTTGTCGGTCCTGTAAGGTTTGCCAGGCCTGAAGTCGCTGCTTTTTCTCACGCCAGCTCTTCAGCGCCAGGTCGACTTTTTGCGTCCACTGCGTAAGCTGGAGGCGATGCTGCTCTATCGCCTTTTCCAGTGTCTGAATAAACTGCTGATAGTTGATCCAGCGATTACTGGCGATGCCGTTGCCCATATCGGTGTTCAAATTACTGCGATACTCATTCTGATAATCGATCAGCATTTTGAGCTGTTCTTCCGCCTGTTGGCAGCCGCGACGCATTTCGCCCAGTAAACGCGCCGCGTCATCTACCTCTTTTTCGGCCAGATCTTTGAGTGTTTCCAGAGCGCCATGTTGTGCCATGATCGTCGCCCTCCTGCTTTATCACACCGTCGGGAAAATTAAATCGAGCGCCTGCAGAGAGTCCTCCCAGTCGGCCCGTTCAAAAATGCCTTGCTGTAAAAACGCTTCCAGTTGCGGCCATAAGGTAATGGCTTTATCAAGCATTGGATCGCTACCTTTGGCATAAGCGCCGACGCTGACCAGATCGCGGTTACGCTGGAAACTGGAAAGCAACTGTTTAAATAGCCGTACCCGCGCATAGTGCTGCTCGGTAATGAGCGCGGTCATCGCCCGGCTGATTGACGCCTCTATATCAATGGCCGGATAGTGCCCGGCCTCCGCCAGACGGCGGGACAAGGCAATGTGCCCGTCGAGGATTGCGCGTGCCGAGTCGGCAATGGGATCTTGTTGGTCGTCCCCCTCGGTCAACACGGTATAAAACGCGGTGATAGAGCCGCCGCCGTGGATGCCATTACCGGCACGTTCGACCAGCGCCGGCAGCTTTGCGAACACCGAGGGCGGATAACCTTTGGTGGCTGGCGGTTCGCCGATTGCCAGCGCAATTTCACGCTGTGCCATCGCATAGCGCGTCAGCGAATCCATAATCAGCAACACATGCTGTCCGCGATCGCGAAAGTCTTCGGCGATGCGGGTGGCATAGGCGGCGCCCTGCATCCGCAGCAGCGGCGAGACATCCGCCGGGGCGGCAATCACCACCGAACGCGCGCGGCCGTCGGGGCCGAGAATATTTTCGATAAAATCTTTAACTTCGCGGCCACGTTCGCCGATAAGTCCCACGACAATCACGTCCGCCCGCGTGTAGCGCGCCATCATGCCAAGCAGAACCGACTTACCGACGCCGGAACCGGCAAAGAGTCCCATACGCTGACCGCGCCCTACGGTTAACAACGCGTTGATAGCGCGTACGCCGGTATCCAACACATGTTCGATTGGCGTTCGCTGTAGCGGGTTAAACGGCGGCGTGATTAACGCGCCAGTTTCCAGCGTATCCGGCGCAGGCAGTCCGTCGAGCGGTTTACCGCCGCCATCCAGCACCCGACCAAGCAGGGCCGGGCCGAGCGGTAGCTGTTTGCCGCTTTGCAGACCGTCGCCATGTCCGTTACGGGCGTAAACGCGGGCACCGGGCAGAATGCCTTCGACCTCTTCCAGCGGCATTAAAAACAGACGCTGGCCGTTAAAACCGACGACTTCCGATTCCACCTCTTTGGTTTCAGGGCCGTCCTGGCGCTCAATAATGCAGGTGGCGCCCAGCGGAAGCTGGAGACCGGTGGCCTCCAGTACCAGGCCCGTGGCGCGGGTTAAACGTCCATAACGACGCACCGCCGGCAATAACGCCATTTTGGCTTCAAAGTTGTCGAGCGCGGTAAGCCAGCGGGTCAGGCGCGTGGTCATCAGAGCACTCCCGGCGCCGCCAGGCGACACAACTCTTGCCAGCGAGTAGCGACGCTGGCGTCCAGATCGCCCTCATCGGCAGAGACTTTACACCCGCCGTGATGCAACGTTGGGTCACCGCGCAACCGCCATCCGTGAAGACTGAGCGTGGCGCCCAGCATCTCTTCCACCCGCTGTAAGTCGTCCGGATGCACGCGCAACTGCGGCTTGCCGCTAAAGAGCGGCTCTTGCTGCAACAGTTGTTGGATCTGTTTAATCAGCGCTGAATTGTCCACCGCCGGCGTTTGGCCGATGACCTGACGCGCAGCCTCCAGGGCCATTTGCATCAGCCGTGAGGCGATAACGCTATCGAGCGCGTCAAGCGTGTTCTGAAACTCGCTCACTAACTGCTGCATACGGGCATGAATCGGCGCCTGCTGCGTCTGCGCCTGGGCTTGTCCTTGCTCCAGCCCCTGCGCTAACCCTTCCTGATATCCCTGCGCGTGTCCTTTTTGCCGTCCCTCCGCCAGCCCGGCGTTATAACCTTGTTCATGGGCCTGTATTTTTAGCTGCGCCAGCTCCTGCTCCAGCTGCTGTTCGGCAGTGAGTTCGGGCTCCGGCGTATCGTCTGTCAAGGTCACGTTACCAGCCTCAACCGGCACAAACGTCTCCGGCGGCGGGGCGAGATCGTCGGGGGTCCAGACTTGCCACGGCAATTCATTAGACATAGGTATCCTCGCCGCTGCCAATCACCATTTCGCCGGTTTCCGCCAGACGACGCACAATAAGCAGAATCGCTTTCTGCTCGTTTTCCACCTGAGACAGACGAACCGGGCCACGGTTGGCAAGGTCGTCGCGCAGGATATCGGCGGCGCGCTGGGACATATTGCGCAGGAACTTCTCGCGTAATGGCGGTTCGGCGCCTTTCAGAGCGATCAGCAGCGATTCGGAATCCACTTCCTGCAACAGACGCTGGATACTGCGATCGTCCACATCCACCAGATTTTCGAACAGGAACATCTCGTCGATGATTTTCTGCGCCAGTTCGCCGTCGAATTCGCGCACAGCGGTAATAACCGCTTCTTCCTGCTGCGTTTTCATCAGGTTGATAATTTCCGCCGCGGTTCTTACGCCGCCCATTTTGCTGCGTTTCAGGTTCTGACCGTCGAGCAGGCCATTCAGCACTTCGGTCAACTCCGCCAGCGCCGCCGGCTGTACGCCGCCAAATGTCGCGATACGCAGCATCACATCATGACGCAGACGCTCGTCAAACAGCGCCAGAATATCGGCGGCCTGACTGCGTTTGAGGTGAACCAGAATGGTGGCGATAATCTGCGGGTGTTCGTCGCGAATCAGGTCGGCGGCACTCTGCGGTTCCATAAAGTTGAGCGTTTCGATACCGCTGGTGGTATCGCGCGTTTCCAGAATATCTTCCAGCAGGCTGGAGGCGCGTTCTTCGCCCAGCGCTTTAACCAGTACGGAGCGTAGGTATTCGTTGGCGTTAATATTCAGCGCGGCGAACTGCTCCGCTTCTTGCTCAAACTCTGATAGTACGTCCGTCAGTTGTTTGTTGGAGATCTGACGCACGTTAGCCATCGCCGTACTTAACGCCTGTACTTCGCGAGTGGAGAGGTGTTTAAACACCTCTGCCGCCCGGTCTTCGCCAATGGTCATCAACAAAATGACACTTTTATCGGTACCGCTAAGATTACTCATGATCGTTACTCATCCACTGGCGAATGACCAGCGCCACCACGCGCGGATCGTTGTCTGACATTTCGCGAATACGCTGGCTCATCACCTCGGCGCCCAGACGCTGGTTAGCCCGGCGTTGCTGGAGCTGCTCGTCTTTGCTAAGGCGTACTTCCACGGCTTCTTCGGTTTCCTGGCGAACCTGTGCCTGTTCCTGCGCCGCTTTCGCTTCTTCAACGCGGCGCGTCAACTGCGGACGTACCGCTTTGCGCCACAGAATCCAGGCCACCACCAGCACCAGTAACCAGCGACCTGCCGCGAGCAACTGATCGATAAAGGACTGCTGTTGCCAGAAGGGCAGTTCGCCGCCGGTGTCATCCACTGCGCTAAACGGTGAATTCACCACGTTTAGCGTATCGCCGCGTTTATCAGAAAAACCCATCGCTTCACGGGTTAAATCCTCGATCTGTTTCATCTGATCGGCGGTCAATGGCAGCGGTTTGCCATCTGCCAGCGTTTTGTAATTCACCACGACGGCCACGGAGAGACGCTCAATATCGCCCACATTCATTTTGGTGTGACGAATGGTGCGGTCCACTTCGTAGTTACTGGTTTCATTACGCTGCGTATTGCGCGGGCCAGCGTTGTTACTGTTGGTACTGGTGCTGGTTTGTGGCGTATTCTGCGCGTTTTGTTGATTGGTCGGCGGCGTGGCGATCGGCGCCTCGTTAGGCGGCGCTGGTTGGTTCGACAGCGCGCCAGGCACGCCGCCGGGATAGCCCGCGCCTACCTGTTCGCTAATGTTCAACTGACGTGAACGCAGGGTGGCTTTCGACGCGTCGCCGTTCGGGCTGTAGTGCTCTTCCGTTTGTTCTTTATTGGCAAAATCCAACTGGGCGGTCACCTGAGCGTGTACATTACCGTTCCCGACGATAGGCGACAGAATGGCTTCGATACGGCGTTGGATGCGGCTTTCCACATCATTAGCAAATTTTAATTGCGCGTCATTAAGGTCGCGACCGCTGGTATTGGATTGCGTGAGCAGATGACCGGATTGATCGACCAGAGTGACGTTTCCTGGCGGCAAACCGGCGACAGCGCTGGAAACCAGATGTACCACGGCGCTAATTTGTCCTTCATCCAGCGCCCGTCCCGGTTCCAGTGTGACGGTGACGGAGGCGGAAGGGGATTTTTGTTCCCGCACAAATAGCGACGGCTTTGGCATCGCCAGGTGAACACGGGCGCTTTTTACCGGACCCAGCGTCTCGATCGTCCGGGCCAGTTCGCCTTCCAGCGCGCGCTGATAATTCACCTGCTCGCTGAACTGACTGATACCGAATTTTTCCTGATCAAGCAGTTCAAAGCCTACCGCGCCGCCTTTAGGCAGCCCCTGCTGCGCCAGACGCAGACGCAGTTCATGCACTTTGTCGGCGGGCACTTCAATCGCACCGCTGCCATTGGCAAAGCGATAGGGGATATTCATCTGGGTCAACTGCGCGACGATCGCGCCGCCGTCCTGATCGGAAAGGTTGCTAAATAGCGTGCGGTAATCGGGCGTTTTGGCCCACAGCACCATCGCAACGACGATCGCCACGGCAGCGGAACCCGCCACAATTAACGGAATTCGGGGATTCGCGCGTAGGCGATTAAGCCACTCGAGAGGTTTAGGTTGGGTTGCAGTCGATGCAGTCGATGCAGTCGCACTCATCTCGCACCTCGTGACTGATCGTGGACGGCGTTTTTTGCAAAGTGGAACAAGACTCACTCCCGGGTCAGCAAACTCGAAAAATTGACGGTCTCATTATTTGTGGTTTCGAATTTTTCTATGCGCTAAAAACCGAGTTTTTTTATCGTTATTTAACGCCTTTATCTTATTGACAAACTGGTAATCTCTGCTGCGTAAAAAATCATCCAGGGGAATAGCATGGCAGCAATACAGGGGATTGAAGGGGTTATTAGCCAGTTACAGGCGACGGCGATGGCCGCGCGCGGGCAAGACACGCACTCGCAGTCGACGGTGAGTTTTGCCGGCCAGCTACATGCTGCGCTGGATCGTATTAGCGACAGACAGACGGCGGCGCGCGTTCAGGCGGAAAAATTCACTCTGGGTGAGCCGGGCATTGCGCTTAATGACGTGATGGCCGATATGCAAAAAGCGTCCGTCTCTATGCAAATGGGGATTCAGGTGCGCAACAAGCTGGTCGCCGCGTATCAGGAAGTCATGTCCATGCAGGTTTAAGCCAGAGCTGACAACACATCCGCAGCGAACTCCCGGGCGCTTACCTAAGTCAGCGGCGGGGGACGCGACGCCCATGCAACCAGTGCGTGATTATGTGGGCCTGTTTTTTGCGAGGCGCGCTCATTTTATTGATAAGCGGGTTGCACATTGTTGCAGGGACTTATTAAAAATAGGGTACGCCTGTTTACTGACGCCATTCATTCCTACTATTCGTTCTGACGCTATTGTCATTGAATTTGCAATCCAGAATGTTCCTGCAATATATGCGCCGTTGCGATAATACACGGTAAATTCTTTATTAATGCCTGGAATATCTGTTTCATGGAGATCCAGTATATACCCATACGGGGACAGATTATCAGCGAGACAGCGGGCAATGGCGCTCGGATGTGCATTGACCACTGTGACGGGTGAGTAACGGGCAGCGGCAAGACAGACGACTCCAATAATGGAGATGAAAATAATTTTTATCATTTTTTTGGCTTCTGCTGTGCATAAATAAATCATCACCTGATGGTGTCAGTGAGTAAAAATATAAATACCTGATAGTCTTTTATGGCGTAGACGGAAAATAATAATTGTTTTATGTTTTGATTAAAATAACCCTGGATTTTTCATCGGCTCAGACAAAATTAAAACGGTATACGTTATATAATAGATTTATGCCACGGCGCACAAGACGACCTTGTCTGATTTCTTTTATGCGTTGTAGATTTTTGCCGGTTATGCCGTAAAAAGGTCTCCCGCCGTAACGTACAGCGGGAGTATGCGCTTATTTTTGAATCAGATAACGAATTGTCGGGCCATCCTGTTGGATATCCAGCACCGTATAGCCATGATTGCGCGCATCCAGTGGAATATTATTAATGGACTGCGGACAGTCGCTCACCACTTCCAGGATCTCACCTTTTTTTAGCTGCGGCATCGCTTCCAGAGTGGCGACCGCCGGGTACGGGCAAGGTTCGCCAACCATATCCAGACGGTAATCAGGGACGATATTTTTCATACAGATTCCTTAGCAGGCGTCAGCCCCGCACGGCGGAAAAAACGTTTTTCCCAGCCGATGATTAACATCAGCGCGGCAAATAATAACAGGTAGGTGACCAGCAGACCGCCCAGCGGACCAAAGGTATTCAGCAGGTTAACTTTATCCCAACTGGTCGCCAGCGCGGGCGCGAAATCATCCCAGTAGTAAGCCAGGATGGTCGAACCGATGACATTGCCGAGGCCCACCCACCAGTAATGCACCTGGCCTTCTACGGCGCGGTACATCCAGCCGGTTTCGCAGCCGCCCGCCAGCACGATGCCAAAACCGAACAGCAGTCCGCCAATGACCGCATTCGGGCCAGCCCACATAATTTTAGGTGCAACGCCCAACTGCACGTAGCTGAAAATACCAATGGCGCTGACCGCCATGCCGAAAATAATCGCTTTCGCCATATGGGCGCGTCCGGAGATCCACAGATCGCGAAAGGCCGAGGTAAAGCAGATTTGCGCGCGCTCGATCAGCAGCCCAAACCCGACGCCGAACAGCATCGCCAGCCCCAGTTTCGGCTGATGCATTGCCGTTAATAACGCCCAGCCAATCATGCCGATAAAGACCAGCATACCGAGCCTGAAACGCCGCCTTGCCTGATCCGGTTTCTGCGTCAGTGGCGAAGCCGCGGAGACCTTTTGCATTTTCACCGGTATGCGAAATATCGGCAGCAACGTAAAGCGGGCGCCGAACCAGGAACCGATAGCGGTCGCCAGCGCAAAGAACCACGCGTGTAGGGAGAACTGCGGGATTCCGGTAAAAAAGGCGGCCAGGTTACACCCCATCGCCAGACGCGCGCCGAAGCCAGCGATAATGCCTCCGGCCACCGCCTGTACGATACGGATTCGGCTGCGCGGCATACGCAGTTTTACGTTGTTGGCCCACAGCGCCGCGGCGAAACAGCCGCCGAACATGCCGAGGATCATCATGCCGTCGATACGCGTCAGCGGCGTACCTTCCAGATGAATCAGCTTGTAGTAGCCCCACTGTTCGGCATGAACGCCAAAAAGCTGCAAAATTTGCCCGCCCCAGCGGGTAAATTCGCCCGTCACGGCCCAGAACGTGCCGGTGATGCCAAAATAGTAGGTAGAGAGAATACCGGCTGCGATCACCGCAGGGGCCGGCGCCCAGAATTTAATTAACCAGGTTTGCTTGAAGTGTTGCCATGACATGTGTTTAGCCTCTGAACTCAGAAGGTGTGAAACAAGAAGTGCGCATACTACACCGATCACAGAATTTGCCTACACCTAATAAGCGGTAATACCGACTGGATCAAATTGCGGCCAGCGCCTGGAAAGGCTGGCGGCGTCAGGGCTTTAATGCCACAATTCCTCTTTCTTCTGATGCAGGATGAATGATGAAAAAAGTAACGATCGTTGGCGCATTGCTGGTTCTGGCCGGATGCGCCGAGGTGGAAAACTATAATGATGTGGTGAAAACGCCCGCGCCGGCCGGTCTGGAAGGGTACTGGCAGTCAAAAGGCCCGCAACGTAAGCTGGTGAGCCCTGAAGCTATCGCCAGCCTGGTAGTGACTAAAGAAGGCGATACGCTGGACTGCCGCCAGTGGCAGCGCGTTATTGCTCTGCCGGGCAAGCTGACCATGCTCTCCGATGACTTAACCAATGTTACGGTTAAGCGTGAGCTCTATGAGATTGAGCGCGACGGGAATACCCTGGAATATGATGGCATGACGCTGCAACGGGTCGCTCGTCCGACGCCGGAGTGCGCCGCCGCGTTAGAAAAAACGCCGCTGCCGTAATTTCGCTTCCCGGCAGCGCTCTGCCGCCGGGAACGCTCATCACACGTCCTCAATGACCCACACGCTGACGCTGCCTGCGTTGCAGAAGAACGTCGCTTCGCCTTGATCATTAGTTACAACATGCTCACTGCGGTTTCCCAGAAAATCACGCCAGGTCTTGTTAGCGTAATTGTCGCCGAGCAGGAGGGTTTTTTCACCGTCGTCGCCATTGGAAAGTACGACCACACAGCCTGGATTCTCTTCAGTACCGCTGCGACTAAAGGCGATACAGTTGGGATGATCGAAAAAGAGTGTTTGTATACCGTGCGCAAAACGCTGACGAGCGAGGATCAGCTGATCCAGTTGGTTAATCACCGGCATGTCGACCCGACAGGTCTCGCCATTTTCGCCGTTATCCTCATAGCTGGCGCCGTATAAATCGGGATAAAACACCGACGGTACGCCGTTTTCACGAAGCAGGATCAGCGCATAGGCCAATGGTTTGAACCAGGGTTCTACCGGCGCTTCCAGCGCCTGTAACGGTTGTGTATCGTGGTTAGCGACCAGCGTCACCGCATGAAAAGGGTCGGCTTCTACCAGCGTGCCGGTGAAAATGTGGCGCATGTCATACTCCGCGCCCTGGCGCGAGGCTTCATGAAATTTCATCTGCAACGGCGCGTCGAACAGCATGGTTTTCCCGTCGACCTGATCGATGTACGTTTGCAGTTTATCCACTTCATGCGACCAGTATTCTGCGACAATAAACAGCGGTTTTGGCGCAACCGCCTGTACATGCTCAATCCATTCTTTATAAAACCAGGCGGGTATATGTTTTACCGCGTCCAGGCGAAAGCCGTCACAGTGGGTTTGTTCCATGACCCAACGAGCCCAATATTTAATCTCTTCCGTAACCGCGTGATTGCGAAAATCGATATTTTCCCCCATCAGATAGTCAAAATTACCCATCTCATCATCAACCTGATCGTTCCAGCCATCGCCGGTATAGTCATTGACGATCTTAAAAATGCCGTCTTCGTCGGGATTCTCGATGTGATCAATGCCGCTGAAACAGTGATAGTCCCAAATAAAGTTGGAATACTGGCCCGCGCGGGCAGGGAAGGTGTAGCGCGTCCAGCCTTCGCATTCAATGATGTTGTCATCGATTTGCGTGCGGTCATCCTGATTCACGCGCTGAACGCGAATACGTTCTTTTTCGTCTGCGCCCATTTTGTGGTTCACGACGACGTCGAGCAGCACCGCAATATTATTTTTTTTGAGCGCGTCTATCGCCGCCAGTAACTGGCGTTTATCGCCGTACTTTGTCGCGATAGTTCCTTTTTGGTCAAATTCGCCGAGGTCAAACAGGTCGTAGGTATCATAGCCTACGGAATAGCCGCCGGAGGCGCCTTTACAGGCGGGCGGTAGCCAGACCATATTGATACCGATATCATTCAGCCCATCAGCACGTTCCGCCAGCTCAGGCCAGAGTTTACCGCCGTCGGGATAATACCAGTGGAAGTACTGCAATAACGTGGGGTTTTTCATCTTCCGTGCTCCAGAAGTCGTTTAGCCGACCTCTGGAGTATGGAAGAATTTTCATACGAGACGGGAAAATATTATGAAGCGCCAGATGCGTCTGGCACGAGTAACATACCGGAAAGACGCCCATAAGCGTTGTTGAGTGATTTTTGGCGGGTGGATTGTCCGATCAAACTACTCAGTTCATCCAGTCGCTGTTGCAGCAGCCCTTTCAGGAGCTGCTCATTATCCAGCGTTTGTTTGATGTATCCGGCGACCATATCCTGAATGCTTCGCGTAATGCCCGGTGGAGTTTGCTTTTCCATCACCGTTTCAATACGTTGCAGATAGGAGACCTCTTGTTGCAGTAAGAGATCCCATTCACCTCGCTGCGCAAGTTCAAGCAGCGATTGACTGAGCAGCGCAATACGCTGCCAACGGTTGATAAACTCCACGGTTGAGGTCATTAACGAGACTCCTGGAAAGATGCTTTCGGTGAAATCTGCTTCCAGGCTTCTGCAATATTGCTGAGTAACCCTTCCACTTCTTCGATGGCCTGAGCGTCGTTACGCAAATTAGCCTGCAGTAAACGGCGAATCATATAGTCGTATAGCTCGGAAAGATTCGTCGCAATCTCACCGCCTTTTTCCTGATCGAGGCCGGCTTTCAGCCCGTTATCGATAATATTGATGGCTTTGCTTAACGCTTCACCTTTCGCGACAACATCGCCTTGTTCTAAAAACAGGCGAGCGCGCACCAGAGCGCTATTCGCGCCATCAAACAACATTTCAATCAACTGATGCGGGCTGGCGCTCATCACGGCGCTTTCCACGCTGACTTGCGCATAAGCTTTGATACCGCTCGCGGTGTACATGGTGACCTCTGTTATCAGGACTTGTTCATAGCTGTAAATTGCTGGGTCAAATAACTACTGGTGTTATTCAGCTTACTCATCATAGTATCCAGTTGGGTAAACTGGGCCTTGTAACGGGCAACGGTTTCATCGATGCTGTTGCTAACGGACAGGTACTGTTTTGTCAGGCTTTTCAGCGTGGCGTTAACGTTGTCCTGCGCATTATCAATAATGCCGTCATCCGCCAGATAACTTTTCACTTCGGTGGCAATTTTGGTGGTGATACCCGTTTCTTTACCATCGCCTACCAGCAGCTCACGCGCTGCGGCTGTGTTATCTTTCAGTACCTTGGTCAGCTTATCATCATCAATCTTCAGTTTGCCGGAAGTCCCATCCTGGGTGATGCCAATTTCCGCCATTGTTTTGAACGCAGAATTACTGCCGCTATTGGCAAATTGTGCCCGAATCCCGGTCTGGATAGTACGAACCACACTATCGCCTAACAGCGCGCCGTTTTTATCGCTGGCTTCTTCGCCCGGCTCAACGGCGGTATATTTGGTTAACGAGCTAAAGGTATCCACCAGCGAGTTATAGGCATCCACCCAGGATTTAATCGCCTCTTTCGCCTTGGTATCATCTTTCGTTACCGTCACGGTCGCGTCGGTCACTTTCTTCGTCAGGGTGAGCGTAATTCCCTGAGGGGCGTCGGTTACGGTATTGCTCTGACGCTCAATGTCGATGCCGTTTACGTTCAGCTTCGCGTTTTCTGCTTTCACCAGCTCTTGCATATTGCCGGTATTGGTGGTGCTGTCATAAGCGAGTAGATCGTTAAGTTTTGTATCGCCTTCCACCGTGATCTTCATCGTATTGTCGGTACCGCTATTGGCGGTAAGCACCAACTGGAATTCGTTCTCTTTGACCTTAACGATACTGGCGGCGATACCGCTGTCGGCGTCATTGATGGCGTCACGGATCGCCTCCATGGAGGTGTCGCCTTTATCCAGCTTAATTTCCAGCGGCTCTTTACGTCCCGGCTGTTCAATTTTAATTGTCCGGGACGTGACCGACGTATCGCCCAACTGCTCTTTGGTGGTTGCGAAGGTGGTTTTTGTCGCCAGCGACTGCGCGGCGGCAAGCTGGGTTACGCTAATCTTATAAGTCCCTGCGGCAGCGCCTGCGGTAGTACTGACTTTGAGGTCCTCTGTCGTGCTGGACGCCACGGTAGACTTAAATAAATCCGCTTTATTTAACGCGGTATTTGCCGTCTGGAATTTTTCTAATGCGCTTTTCAATGTGCCATAGGCGGTTAGCTTTGCCGAATTCGCGCTCTGCTGTTTGGTAATTGGCGTTAAGCGTCCTTTTTCGTTCTTTGTCAGGTCTGTCAACAACTGGTCTAACGGTAAGTTTGATCCCACACCTAATGATGAAATTGAAGCCATGCCTTCTTCCTTTTTGATTGCAAACAGTAGTTAAGCGCGTTATCGGCAATCTGGAGGCAAAGTTTAATGATAATTTTGCAAAAATAATGCGCGGAATAATGATGCATAAAGCGGCTATTTCGCCGCCTAAGAAAAAGATCGGGGGAAGTGAAAAATTTTCTAAAGTTCGAAATTCAGGTGCCGATACAAGGGTTACGGTGAGAAACCGTGGGCAACAGCCCAATAACATCAAGTTGTAATTGATAAGGAAAAGATCATGGCACAAGTCATTAATACAAACAGCCTGTCGCTGTTGACCCAGAATAACCTGAACAAATCCCAGTCCGCTCTGGGCACCGCTATCGAGCGTCTGTCTTCCGGTCTGCGTATCAACAGCGCGAAAGACGATGCGGCAGGTCAGGCAATTGCTAACCGTTTCACCGCGAACATCAAAGGTCTGACTCAGGCTTCCCGTAACGCTAACGACGGTATCTCCATTGCGCAGACCACTGAAGGCGCGCTGAACGAAATCAACAACAACCTGCAGCGTGTGCGTGAACTGGCGGTTCAGTCTGCTAACAGCACCAACTCCCAGTCTGACCTCGACTCCATCCAGGCTGAAATCACCCAGCGCCTGAACGAAATCGACCGTGTATCCGGTCAGACTCAGTTCAACGGCGTGAAAGTCCTGGCGCAGGACAACACCCTGACCATCCAGGTTGGTGCCAACGACGGTGAAACCATTGATATCGATCTGAAACAGATCAACTCTCAGACCCTGGGTCTGGATACGCTGAATGTGCAGAAAAAATATGATGTGAAGAGCGAAGCGGTCACGCCTTCGGCTACATTAAGCACTACTGCACTTGATGGTGCTGGCCTCAAAACCGGAACCGGTTCTACAACTGATACTGGTTCAATTAAGGATGGTAAGGTTTACTATAACAGCACCTCTAAAAATTATTATGTTGAAGTAGAATTTACCGATGCGACCGATCAAACCAACAAAGGCGGATTCTATAAAGTTAATGTTGCTGATGATGGTGCAGTCACAATGACTGCGGCTACCACCAAAGAGGCTACAACTCCTACAGGTATTACTGAAGTTACTCAAGTCCAAAAACCTGTGGCTGCTCCAGCTGCTATCCAGGCTCAGTTGACTGCTGCCCATGTGACCGGCGCTGATACTGCTGAAATGGTTAAGATGTCTTATACGGATAAAAACGGTAAGACTATTGATGGCGGTTTCGGTGTTAAAGTTGGGGCTGATATTTATGCTGCAACAAAAAATAAAGATGGATCGTTCAGCATTAACACCACTGAATATACCGATAAAGACGGCAACACTAAAACTGCACTAAACCAACTGGGTGGCGCAGACGGTAAAACTGAAGTTGTTTCTATCGACGGTAAAACCTACAATGCCAGCAAAGCCGCTGGTCACAACTTTAAAGCACAGCCAGAGCTGGCTGAAGCGGCTGCTGCAACCACCGAAAACCCGCTGGCTAAAATTGATGCCGCGCTGGCGCAGGTTGATGCGCTGCGTTCTGACTTGGGTGCGGTTCAGAACCGTTTCAACTCCGCTATCACCAACCTGGGCAATACCGTAAATAACCTGTCTTCTGCCCGTAGCCGTATCGAAGATTCCGACTACGCGACCGAAGTTTCCAACATGTCTCGCGCGCAGATCCTGCAGCAGGCCGGTACCTCCGTTCTGGCGCAGGCGAACCAGGTTCCGCAAAACGTCCTCTCTTTACTGCGTTAATCCGGCGATTGATTCACCGACACGTGGTACACAATCAAGGCAGCGAAAGCTGCCTTTTTTAATTCCGGAGCCTGTGTAATGAAAGAAATCACCGTCACTGAACCTGCCTTTGTCACCCGCTTTTCCTGTTCTGGCTCGGCCTGCCGCGACCACTGTTGTAAGGGCTGGAAAATCACGCTGGATAAGACGACGGTTAAAAAGTATCTCGCCAGTAAAGACGCGACGATTCGTACCATCGCGCAAGATAATATTATTCTGCTGAAAAAGAACAACAGCCACTGGGGCGAAATTAAGCTGCCTTCGGCGCTGGGGAATTGTCCCTATCTGGATGAGGACCGTCTGTGCCGGGTACAAAAAACGTTAGGCGCAAAGGCATTAAGTCATACCTGTTCCTCTTTCCCGCGGGCGCACCATACCTATAAAAATGAGGTACGTAACTCCCTGAGTCTTGCCTGCCCGGAGGTGACGTCCCGCATTTTAAACGATCCTGACGCGATGGCGCTCGGCGAAAAAACTATCATTCAGCAGACATTCAATACTGCGCCGTTATTCCCAGCGCAGCAAAAGTTACTCAATCTGTTTTGCCTGAGTCTGATCAACCATGCCAACAGCAGTACGGAAGCCGCGCTCTATGCGTTGATTAAATTTGTCATGTATACGCAGAAATTTGCCAAAATAGATGATGCCGCGCTGGGCGAACTGGAACAGGTGTATGCCGCGTTACTTGAACAGTTGCAGACAGGCGTGCTGGCGCAGGAGTTAATGAATATCGCGCCGGATAGCAAGGTAAAAACCTCCTGGTATTGCAGATGCAGGACTATTTCCGCTCGCTCCCGCTTAGTCGTGGCAGTGTTATCCTCGATCACTATATCCAGTGTCTTCTGCGGGTGCTGACGGCGGAAGAGGGCGTTTCAATGGAGCAGAAGGTTAGCGATATTGAGTCCTCATTAGCGCGCTGTTTACAGGCGGATGAGCAGCAGAAGAACTGGGCCTTCAGAAATTTAATTCTCTATAAAATTTGGGAAAATAATTTCCCCAACCAGCCGAATGTCGACCCGTTACGCGCGCTGTATATTATCGTGGCGGAATATGCCTTTATTAAGCTATTAACGGCAGCCAGCGTGCATGAGCGCGGGCGGCTTGAGTGGGATGACGTTACCAATATTGTGTATAGCTTTCACTCCCGCAGCCAGCATAACAGCGAGGTGGCGGCGAATTTTCATCGCCATATAGAAACGGTGCGTACTGGCGACGATCTGTCGATGATTCATCTTCTGACATAGTTTTGTTCGGGGTGGGCTTTTGCGCATCCCGTTTATCCTATCTGGCTGATTTTATTCTGCTCTTTGAACCGCTAAAAAGGCGCTACAGGTTACATAAGTGAAATAACCCTTCTTTTATAGCCTTATTCCTTCGATAGAACCCTCTGTAGAAACGGATAATCATGCCGATAACTCATTTAACGCAGGGCTGTTTATCGTGAATTCACTGTATACCGCTGAAGGTGTAATGGATAAACACTCGCTGTGGCAGCGTTATGTACCGCTGGTGCGTCACGAAGCATTGCGCCTGCAGGTGCGATTGCCGGCGAGCGTGGAACTGGACGATCTGCTACAAGCGGGCGGCATCGGGTTATTAAATGCGGTCGACCGATATGACGCTTTGCAAGGAACGGCATTTACCACTTACGCAGTGCAGCGTATTCGTGGGGCGATGCTGGATGAATTACGCAGCCGCGATTGGGTGCCGCGTAGCGTCCGGCGTAATGCCCGCGAAGTGGCGCAGGCGATGGGACAACTGGAGCAGGAACTGGGGCGTAATGCGACGGAAACCGAAGTGGCGGAACGTCTTGGCATTCCTGTTGCGGAGTATCGTCAGATGTTGCTCGATACCAACAACAGCCAACTTTTCTCTTACGATGAGTGGCGGGAAGAGCATGGCGATAGCATCGAACTGGTGACTGAAGAACATCAACAGGAAAACCCGTTACATCAACTGCTGGAGGGCGACCTGCGACAGCGGGTAATGGATGCGATTGAATCGCTGCCGGAACGCGAGCAACTGGTGTTAACGCTGTATTACCAGGAAGAGCTCAATCTCAAAGAGATTGGCGCGGTACTGGAAGTCGGCGAATCGCGGGTCAGCCAGTTGCATAGTCAGGCCATCAAACGATTACGCACCAAACTGGGTAAGTTATAGGTAGCGCATGATCGCACCCGAAAAGTGCCGCACAACGTATAGACTACCAGGAGTTCTCATGACGGTGCAGCAACCTAAAAGGCGGCCCTTGAGCCGCTATCTTAAAGACTTTAAACACAGCCAGACGCATTGCGCGCATTGTCACAAACTGCTCGACCGCATTACGCTGGTTCGCCGTGGCAAGATCGTTAATAAAATCGCTATTTCACAGCTGGATATGCTACTTGACGACGCTGCCTGGCAGCGGGAGCAGAAGGAGTGGGTGGCGCTGTGTCGCTTTTGCGGCGATTTGCACTGCAAAAAGCAGAGTGATTTTTTCGATATTATCGGTTTCAAACAGTATTTGTTTGAACAAACCGAGATGAGCCATGGCACGGTGCGGGAATATGTCGTGCGTTTACGACGTCTTGGCAATTACCTCAGCGAGCAAAACATTTCCCACGATCTGCTGCAGGACGGTTTTCTCGATGAAAGCCTGGCGCCATGGTTGCCGGAAACCAGCACCAATAATTACCGTATCGCACTACGTAAATACCAGCAATATAAAGCGCATCAGCAGATTGCACCCAGACAGAAATCCCCCTTTACCGCCAGTTCTGATATATATTAAAAAAGCATAAGATGTAGCAGAGTCGTGTTGGTGAAACGTGGCGAACCTTCTACATTAGGCTGAGTCCCCCAAAGGTTCGCGAGACGTGACGATGCGCCATGGCGGGACACAGTCTATGGTCATTAACGGCAATATTCGGGGTTACTATGAAATTAGCACTGCTGGGACGTCAGGCACTGATGGGAGTAATGGCTGTAGCGCTGGTGGCGGGAATGAGCGCGAAGAGCTTTGCCGATGAGGGTTTGCTGAACAAAGTTAAAGAACGCGGCACGCTGCTGGTAGGGCTGGAAGGTACCTATCCGCCGTTTAGCTTTCAGGGCGAAGACGGCAAATTAACCGGTTTTGAAGTCGATTTCGCCGAGGCGTTGGCAAAACATCTGGGCGTTAAAGCGTCGTTGAAGCCGACCAAATGGGATGGAATACTGGCGTCGCTGGACGCTAAACGCATTGATGTAGTGATAAACCAGGTCACGATTTCAGACGTCCGCAAGAAAAAATATGATTTCTCTACGCCTTATACTGTCTCCGGCGTTCAGGCGCTGGTGAAAAAAGGCAATGAAGGCACGATCAAAACGGCGGCCGATCTGCAGGGCAAAAAAGTCGGCGTTGGGCTGGGGACTAACTATGAAGAATGGCTACGTCAACATGTTCAGGGCGTGGATATCCGTACTTATGACGATGATCTTACAAAATACCAGGATCTGCGCGTAGGCCGTATTGACGCGATTTTAGTCGATCGTCTGGCGGCGCTGGATCTGGTGAAAAAAACCAAAGGTACGCTGGCCGTTACCGGTGATGCGTTTTCGCGTCAGGAGTCCGGCGTTGCGTTACGTAAAGGCAACGAAGACTTGCTGAAGGCGGTAGATAACGCCATTGCGGAAATGCAAAAAGATGGCACCTTAAAAGCGCTCTCTGAAAAATGGTTTGGCGCTGACGTGACCCAATAATGCTCTACGTTGCCCGGCAGGCAGTGCGCCGCCGGGCAATATCAACCTCATACTATGTCAGCAAACGGAGGCGCGTGAATCGGCGCCTTTTTTATTTCCGTTGGATCAACGTGCATAATAAAAAGAACACACCACAACGTTACCGGAGGCTCAATGCCACTACATCACTTAACGCGCTTCCCTCGCCTGGAGCTTATTGGCGCGCCGACCCCGCTCGAATACCTGCCGCGATTGTCTGATTATCCTGGCCGTGAGATTTACATTAAGCGCGATGACGTTACGCCCATTGCAATGGGCGGTAATAAACTGCGTAAGCTGGAGTTTCTGGTGGCCGACGCGCTGCGAGAAGGGGCGGATACGCTGATAACCGCAGGGGCGATTCAGTCGAACCATGTCCGTCAGACGGCGGCAGTCGCGGCCAAATTGGGACTGCATTGCGTCGCCTTGCTGGAAAATCCAATCGGTACCACCGCGGAAAATTACCTGACGAATGGTAATCGCCTGTTACTGGATTTATTTAATACGCAAATTGAGATGTGCGATGTGCTAACCGATCCGGATGCGCAGCTGCAAACGCTGGCGACGCGCATTGAAGCGCAAGGGTTCAGGCCCTATGTGATTCCGGTCGGCGGCTCCAGCGCGCTGGGCGCAATGGGATACGTAGAGAGCGCCCTGGAAATCGCCCAGCAGTGTGAAGAAGTCGTCGGGCTCTCTTCGGTGGTGGTGGCCTCCGGCAGCGCCGGAACGCACGCCGGGTTAGCTGTCGGGCTGGAACATCTGATGCCTGACGTCGAACTGATTGGCGTGACCGTTTCACGTTCTGTCGCCGAGCAGAAACCCAAAGTGATTGCCTTGCAGCAGGCTATTGCCGGTCAGCTGGCGCTGACGGCGACGGCGGATATTCATTTATGGGATGACTATTTTGCCCCGGGTTACGGCGTGCCAAATGACGCGGGGATGGAGGCGGTGAAACTGCTGGCGAGCCTGGAGGGGGTGTTGCTGGATCCGGTATATACCGGCAAAGCGATGGCGGGTCTGATAGACGGCATCAGCCAGAAACGCTTTAACGATGACGGGCCGATTCTCTTTATTCACACCGGTGGGGCGCCTGCGCTGTTTGCCTACCATCCTCATGTATAACCTCCAGGTAATCAACGCGAATGCAAGAAAGTATCCAACTGGTTATTGAATCGCTGCCGTATTTGCTTAAAGGCGCCGTCTTTACCCTGCAACTGAGTATTGGCGGTATGTTTTTGGGTCTGCTGCTGGGATTTGTGCTGGCGCTGATGCGGATGTCTCCGCTATGGCTGGTTCGCTGGCTGGCGCGCTTTTATATCTCGATTTTTCGCGGTACGCCGCTTATCGCCCAGTTATTTATGATCTATTACGGCCTGCCGCAATTTGGGATTGAGCTGGACCCTATCCCGGCGGCGATGATTGGTTTATCGCTCAATACCGCGGCTTACACGTCCGAGACGCTGCGCGCGGCGATCTCGGCTATCGACAAGGGGCAATGGGAAGCGGCGGCGAGCATTGGCATGACGCCGTGGCAAACGCTACGCCGCGCTATTTTGCCGCAGGCGGCCCGCGTCGCGCTTCCGCCGTTGAGCAACAGCTTTATCAGCCTGGTGAAAGATACGTCGCTCGCCGCGACGATTCAGGTGCCGGAGTTGTTCCGCCAGGCGCAGTTAATTACCTCGCGAACGCTGGAGGTGTTTACCATGTATCTGGCCGCGTCGTTAATCTACTGGGTAATGGCGACCGTCTTATCGGCACTGCAAAACTATTTTGAAAACCAGCTTAACCGCCAGGAGAGAGAGCCAAAATGAGTGCTATCGAAGTCACCAACCTGGTCAAAAAATTTCATGGTCAAACGGTGCTGCACGGTATCGACCTTGAGGTGAAGCCCGGAGAAGTCGTCGCCATTATCGGCCCGAGCGGCTCAGGGAAGACAACGTTATTACGCTGCATTAACCTGCTGGAACAACCGGAAGCGGGTACCATTAAAGTGGGCGATATTATCATCGATACCGCCCGCCCATTCAGCCAGCAAAAAGGGTTGATTCGCCAGCTACGTCAGCATGTCGGCTTTGTCTTTCAGAGTTTTAACCTGTTCCCGCATCGTACCGTGCTGGAAAATATCATTGAAGGTCCGGTGATTGTAAAGGGAGAGCCGAAAGCCGAGGCGACGGCGCTGGCGCGGGAACTGTTAGCCAAAGTCGGGTTGGCCGGTAAAGAGACCCGTTATCCGCGCCGCCTGTCGGGCGGGCAACAGCAGCGCGTGGCGATTGCGCGCGCGCTGGCGATGCGCCCGGAAGTGATTCTGTTTGATGAGCCCACGTCGGCGCTTGATCCTGAATTAGTCGGCGAGGTGCTTAATACGATTCGCCAGCTGGCGCAGGAAAAGCGCACGATGGTGATCGTCACTCACGAAATGGGCTTTGCGCGTGACGTGGCTGACCGGGCAATATTTATGGATCAGGGGCAAATCGTCGAGCAGGGGCCGGCGAAAACCTTGTTCGCCGATCCTCAGCATCCGCGTACCCGCCAGTTCCTTGAGAAATTTTTAGTGAAATAATACCTTTTCAACGCTCGCCCGAATTAGCCGCGCCTCGGGCGAGCGCAATGAATAATTATGAAGTCATTCTGCCAGATTATTAACCTTGCTCTCAGGCGGAAGCCAAAAAACTGTAATGCCGCTCAAGTATTCTACGTTTCGTCCGATATTTCTTATATATAAACACTATTTATGTGTTAATTTAAGCTATTCATAATAATGATTATCAATATCAAAGGCGTGACCATAAAATATGCAGGAAAATGATTTCTTCACCTGGCGACGCGCAATGTTGTTACGCTTTCAGGAGATGGCGGCAGCAGAGGATGTTTATACTGAATTGCAATATCAGACACAGCGGCTGGAATTTGATTATTATGCCCTGTGTGTTCGTCATCCCGTTCCCTTTACCCGGCCTAAAATATCGCTTCGTACCACTTATCCTCAGGCGTGGGTAACGCATTATCAGTCCGAAAACTATTTCGCGATCGATCCGGTATTAAAGCCGGAAAATTTCAGGCAGGGTCATTTACATTGGGATGACGTGCTATTTCATGAAGCGCAGGCGATGTGGGATGCCGCCCAGCGTTTCGGATTACGCAGAGGCGTAACCCAGTGTGTGATGTTGCCGAACCGGGCGCTGGGCTTTTTATCTTTCTCCCGTAGCAGTTTACGCTGCTCCTCGTTTACCTACGATGAAGTGGAGCTGAGGTTGCAACTGCTGGCGCGGGAGAGTCTTTCGGCGCTGACAAGATTTGAAGACGACATGGTGATGGCGCCTGAGATGCGTTTCAGTAAACGTGAGAAAGAGATTCTGAAGTGGACGGCGGAAGGGAAGACCTCATCGGAGATCGCCATTATTCTGTCGATTTCTGAAAATACCGTTAACTTCCATCAGAAAAATATGCAGAAGAAATTCAATGCGCCAAATAAAACACAGATTGCCTGCTACGCTGCGGCGACAGGTCTGATATGACGTGCTGACGATGCTTCGCGCCAGACGCGAAACCGGCTGAAAGCGATGCTAACAGCCGGTTTTTTACTACTGGCGGTAAGCCTGTTTAATTTGCTTAACCGTACTGGAAAATACCGCCGCTTGTGCTTCATCATCCATCTGCGCGATCTGTTTTTCCATTTTAAGAATCACGCGCCCTGCATCGGCCTGACCCATCGCCTGCAGCATCAGCGTTAACATGGCTTTCAGGCAGTTGACTTCAGTAGCCAGTTCTTGATTATTCTCAGCGGTGGAAAAATCAGGCGTACTCATTTATTTTCCTCGTTATGTTTCAGTGAAAATGTGCGATAGCAGATGTTAAGGCGGCGGAGTATACCATAAGCTACGCTAAAAATAGCAGTGGTTGTTTTTTGATCAAAAAGCAGAGGGGTTACCCACAAAATAAACGTTGCCGCGTGATGCATATATTTTCTTCATTCTTTGTTTATTACGCGTATTTTACTTGTTAATTATTGTTACAAAGTTGATTCCCTAATTAGTGTTTAGACAGCGGAACGTGAAATTTTTGTCACCATTATGAAATAGCAGCCCGGAACAGCGCCGTCAGAAGGGGCTACAACGTTGGCAGTTGCCACATGACGTACAACATAATTTCCAAAAACGAGAGCAAAATCGAATACCCGGTGTTTTTTTACGTTTCAAAGTTGAGATAAAACCAGCTAATATAAGGGCGATTAACTATCAGTAGCGTTATCCCTATTCTGGAGATATTCCTTTGATCAACGTTCTTCTTGTTGATGACCACGAACTGGTGCGCGCAGGGATACGACGCATTCTTGAAGATATAAAGGGCATTAAAGTTGTCGGTGAAGCGTGCTGCGGAGAGGATGCGGTAAAATGGTGCCGTACTAACGCCGTTGACGTCGTGCTGATGGATATGAACATGCCCGGTATTGGCGGCCTTGAGGCGATGCGTAAAATTGCCCGATCGACAGCGGATATCAAAGTGATCATGCTGACCGTCCATACGGAGAACCCGTTGCCCGCCAAAGTGATGCAGGCTGGCGCAGCTGGCTATCTCAGCAAAGGCGCTGCGCCTCAGGAGGTGGTGAGCGCTATTCGTTCGGTGTATTCCGGGCAACGTTATATCGCCTCCGATATCGCTCAACAGATGGCGCTCAGTCAGATTGAGCCTGCAAAAACGGAAACGCCGTTCGCCAGTTTGTCTGAACGCGAGTTGCAGATTATGCTGATGATCACCAAGGGCCAGAAGGTCAATGAGATTTCAGAACAGCTGAATCTCAGTCCTAAAACGGTGAACAGCTATCGCTATCGTATGTTCAGTAAATTAAACATTCATGGTGATGTTGAGCTGACTCACCTGGCAATCCGCCATGGCCTGTGTAATGCGGAGACGTTAACAAGCCAGTGAGTGAAATATTTGACGCAAAGGCGTTCCTGAAAACCGTTACCAGCCAACCCGGTGTCTATCGTATGTATGACGCCGGCGGTACGGTTATCTATGTTGGTAAAGCAAAAGACCTGAAAAAGCGTCTTTCCAGCTACTTTCGCAGCAACCTGGCTTCGCGTAAAACCGAAGCGCTAGTTGCGCAAATTCAACACATTGATGTCACGGTAACGCATACCGAAACGGAAGCGCTGCTGCTTGAGCATAATTACATCAAGTTGTATCAACCGCGTTACAACGTGTTGTTGCGTGATGATAAATCCTATCCTTTTATTTTTCTGAGCGGCGATACCCATCCGCGTCTGGCGATGCACCGTGGCGCCAAACATGCGAAAGGCGAGTACTTCGGCCCATTTCCTAATGGCTATGCCGTGCGGGAAACGCTGGCGCTGTTACAGAAAATTTTCCCTATCCGCCAGTGCGAAAACAGCGTGTATCGCAACCGCTCGCGTCCTTGCCTGCAATACCAGATTGGCCGCTGCTTAGGCCCCTGCGTTGCAGGACTGGTCAGCGAGGAGGAGTACACGCAACAGGTGGAGTATGTCCGGTTGTTTTTGTCCGGCAAGGACGACCAGGTCTTAACACAGCTGATTGCCCGGATGGAAAAGGCCAGCCAGGATCTGGCATTTGAAGAGGCGGCGCGTATTCGCGATCAGATCCAGGCGGTACGCCGGGTCACGGAAAAACAGTTTGTCTCCAATGCGGGCGACGATCTCGACGTGATCGGCGTGGCTTTTGATGCGGGTATGGCCTGTGTGCATGTGCTGTTTATTCGCCAGGGTAAGGTGCTGGGCAGCCGCAGCTATTTTCCAAAAGTGCCTGGCGGTACGGAACTGGGCGAAGTGGTGGAAACCTTTGTCGGGCAGTTTTACCTGCAGGGTAGCCAGATGCGCACGCTACCGGGCGAGATACTGCTCGATTTTAATCTGAGTGATAAAACGCTGCTGGCCGATTCGTTGTCGGAACTCGCCGGACGGCGTATTCATGTTCAGACAAAACCGCGCGGCGATCGCGCCCGTTATCTCAAGCTGGCGCGGACCAACGCGGCAACGGCCTTAATCACTAAACTCTCGCAGCAGTCCACCATCACGCAGCGTTTGACTGCGCTGGCGGCGGTATTAAAACTTCCTGCGATCAAGCGGATGGAATGTTTTGACATCAGCCATACTATGGGGGAGCAAACGGTCGCATCCTGTGTGGTATTTGACGCTAACGGGCCGTTACGCGCCGAGTATCGTCGTTATAATATCGCGGGCATCACGCCGGGTGATGACTACGCGGCGATGAATCAGGTGCTACGTCGGCGTTATGGCAAGGCCATAGAAGAAAGTAAGATTCCGGATGTTATTCTGATCGACGGCGGAAAAGGGCAGCTCGCCCAGGCGAAAGCCGTTTTTGCTGAGCTGGATGTCCCCTGGGATAAGCATTGCCCTTTGCTGCTTGGCGTCGCCAAAGGCGCGGACAGAAAGGCCGGTCTGGAAACACTCTTTTTTGAACCGGAAGGCGAGGGGTTTAGCCTGCCGCCGGACTCGCCGGCGCTACATGTTATTCAGCATATTCGCGATGAGTCGCACGATCACGCGATCGGCGGGCACCGTAAAAAACGCGCGAAGGTTAAAAATACCAGTACGCTGGAAACTATTGAAGGCGTTGGGCCTAAACGTCGCCAGATGCTGCTGAAATATATGGGCGGTTTGCAAGGATTACGTAACGCCAGCGTAGAAGAAATTGCAAAAGTGCCGGGTATTTCGCAAGGTCTGGCAGAAAAGATCTTCTGGTCGTTGAAACATTGAGGCCACTGTAGCAACATAGGGGTAATTTCACTGACAACAGATAGTTACCCGTCACTATGCAATTTAATATCCCTACGTTGCTCACGCTGTTTCGCGTCATCCTGATTCCATTCTTTGTCGTGGTGTTTTATTTGCCGTTCGCCTGGGCGCCGATGGTCAGCGCGCTGATTTTCTGTATTGCCGCGATTACCGACTGGTTTGACGGCTTTCTGGCGCGACGCTGGAACCAGAGTACGCGTTTCGGCGCTTTCCTCGACCCCGTCGCCGACAAGGTGCTGGTAGCGATCGCCATGGTGCTGGTCACCGAGCATTATCATAGCTGGTGGGTGACGTTACCTGCGGCGACGATGATAGCCCGCGAAATTATTATCTCTGCTCTGCGTGAATGGATGGCGGAGCTGGGCAAACGCAGTAGTGTAGCGGTCTCCTGGATCGGTAAAGTCAAAACTACCGCGCAGATGGTGGCGCTGGCGTGGCTCTTGTGGCGTCCGAATATCTGGGTAGAGTATGCCGGGATCGCGCTTTTCTTTGTCGCAGCGGTGCTAACGTTGTGGTCCATGTTGCAATATTTGAGCGCTGCACGCGGAGATTTGCTTGATCAGTGATCGTTTCGCCGCAAATTTCAGCAAACGATCGTGAGTGACGAAAAATATCGTTGACTCAGTGCGTCAGGTAAGTAGAATGCAACGCATCGGACGGCAGCACTGATTGCCAGACGATAACAAAATCAAGCGATTAACAAAGTTGCTTGATACTGCGGGAATAGCTCAGTTGGTAGAGCACGACCTTGCCAAGGTCGGGGTCGCGAGTTCGAGTCTCGTTTCCCGCTCCAGTTTAAAAGCATTGGCGTAAAGCGGATGCTGGCTGAAAAGCCAAAAAAATTTGGCGCGTTAACAAAGCGGTTATGTAGCGGATTGCAAATCCGTCTAGTCCGGTTCGACTCCGGAACGCGCCTCCAATTTTTCCCGAGCCCGGATGGTGGAATCGGTAGACACAAGGGATTTAAAATCCCTCGGCGTTCGCGCTGTGCGGGTTCAAGTCCCGCTCCGGGTACCATGGGAAAGACAAGAATAATCAAAGCAATAAGCAGTGTCGTGAAACCACCTACGGGTGGTTTTTTTGTGCTTTCAGTTTGTATGCCGACCGCGAGCGTGAACTCTCCAGCGCGATACACAGTAAAAAACATCGGTAGCGGCATTTCTGCCAGTACAACAGTTGTGTGCTACCGACCCGCAAGAACTTATGCCTGGTAAATACTAAACGTCGGGTAAATCAGCCGATAAAATCCATTAATCTCTATAAAAAATGCTGATATGTTTTATGCCTGCTTTATTAAAGAGAGTAGGTCTGCCAGTGAAATATACCGATAATGCAAAATTATTTATTAGCTTCATTAATATTGGGATTGTAAGTTGCGCTTTGCTACTTTTTTTTATTTTGTATGAGCCTGAGAGTGCAATCGTAACCTACTCTCTTCCCGGTGAGCTTTCCTCTTCGACATGTGATGCACATAATTTTATTGGCTACGTCGATGCAAATGACTTTGCAGAGTATATAAAAAAAGTAGAACTGACGCGCTACAATATGTATTGTCTGAAAAAAACAGGGGCAGGCCAGTGGAGTATTTATGCAAATTAAACGAGTATATAACTGTTCAGGGGTATTTTCTGCACAATTTAATTAAAAGTAGATAGCGAACTAATATTCATCACTAGGTAATGTGATCCGCTTCATGCTTTAATCACGTTTTGCAATATTGTCTTAATAACAGGTCAACTACAGATAATTTCGGGTTTTCGTGAATGGCGGTTTTGGTCAGTCTCTATATTATGCTTTCCCCGCTTTACGGAGATGATGATGCAAAAGAAAACCTGGGCCGTTTTATTGATACCATTGTGCCTCACCGCTTGCCACCAGACGACCAACCGATCAACAGCCAAAGATGAAATTCTCACAGGGAGCTATATTGACCCGACAAAAACACGCTTTCCGTTAGCGGATTATTCACAGTCGGTTGATAAATGGATACCTCCGGACTCGGCTGATTACACTATTCCGGTTATTGATAGTGCTACCCAACAACGCTACTTTAGCGCACTAAAATCTCATTATTTCGGAATGGACAGTGAAGCGCACTCGCCGTGGAATGATTTTTATATTACCGCATTGCTGAAAAAAAACGCAGCACAGGCCCGGGATGCCAGTATTAAGCAGTTTCTTAGCGACGGCAGTGCTTATTGGGGGGAAAACTTCAGACTTTATACCTCTCGCTGGAAAGAGGAGGTTAGAGGGAATACGGATACGCAGATTGACAATATCTATCATGCCTCCCGGCGAGGCATTATGGTCAGAGAAAGTTTAGTCAGAGCGCTGCCAACGGACGACCCGCTCTTTAACGATCCCCGTCAGGCGGGCGAGGGGTACCCGCTTGATAATTTACAAATGTCTTCGCTGCGTCCCGGTACGCCGGTCTATACGCTGACGAAGAGCAAAGACCAACGCTGGCAATATGTCGTTTCACCAGCGGTAACTGGCTGGGTTCACAGTGAAGATATTGCCAGTACGGATCAGAAATTTATAACACAGTGGGTTTTGCTCGCTCACAAGCAACTGGGGGCATTTATCAACGCGCCGGTTTCTGTCCATGCCGCAGGCGTCTATTATTTCACCGGGCGACCGGGCACTATTTTACCGTTCCGACATCAACGGGCGGGCCAGTTCCTGATTGCGGCGCCAGTTCGCGGCAGCAACGGTCGCGCGTTTATCCATTGGGTCTGGCTAAGCGGTAACGAGTTTACGGCTATGCCGTGGAAAATGACGCCGGAAAATATCGCCGTGCTAATGAAAGCAATGCACGGCGCCCCCTACGGTTGGGGAAATTTTAACTTTTATAATGATTGTTCAGCCGAAGTCCGCAGCCTGTTAATGCCGTTTGGCATATTCCTGCCCAGACATTCATCCGCGCAGGTAGAGTCTGCTGGACGGGTGGTCGATCTTAGTCATAAAAATCCCCAAATGCGGATCGATTATCTCACCAGATACGGAAAAGCGTTTACTACGCTGGTCTATATTCCAGGGCATATTATGCTGTATATCGGTAACACAACCATGAATGGGCAGGTCGTGCCGATGACTTATCAGAATATCTGGGGATTGCGCCCAAACCATGCTAATAGCCGGAGCATTATCGGTGAGGCGGTATTTTTGCCGTTACTGCGTTTTTATCCTGAAAATCCTGAGCTGATATCGCTGGCTGGTAAGGTTCTGTTTAAGCTTGGTTATATAGAATAGGTTGACAAACTGTGTTATCGCGGAAGACATGATTAAGGCAACCGTGCGCGTGGATATAAAGAGAGTATCCCTGTAAACTGTGTCTGAAAAAAGTATACGCTATAGTGCGGGCTGTTTATTTGAAATACTATCTGGAGCTGATTCTGGATGTGATTATGTGCCTCACACATTGAAGTGAGAGTTATTGTTGGCGGTATCTGGCTGGAGGCTGGGTGGTAAAAAGACGTAATTTATTGCATTTTAATAACGGTGCCCGGTCAGAGCGCGATCTTGGGGATCTGGTCACTAAAGTTTTTGAGAAAGCGGCGAAAAAAGAACCGCAACCGCTATACACATTTAGCCTGCCGTTGCTGAGTGTGCAAGATGAGATCCGTGTTTACTGTAAGAAAAAAAATATCAAAATAGGGTACGATACGCTGTTTATGGAAATAACCTTTTCTGCTGACAGAGAAGCGGTAGACGAACTCATTAAACACTTTTTTACTGAAAATAAGCTCTATTTGAGAGGGCGGTTTTATCTGTCCGCGGCGGTGGTATAAGTTAGCATGAGTATAATATAGCGAGAAACCTATCTCTCACTTTTGTGTGGGGCGAGCGCTTCCTGGCGGAAAATCTGCGCCCTGATCCTCCTTTTGTGCGTTAACTTCCGGAATCCTCCTCATTTCGTGTTAATCTGGCCCCTGATGGTTGCCATCCAAACTGCCTGCAAAAAAATTATTTTTATCCGCTGCAATGTAAGAGGCCTACAGGCGGAAGTCATCACTGAGGAAAAGCATTATGAAAATGGAACCATTAAACGAGAACGAGCTGGAATGGCTGGATGATGTGCTGACGAAATACAATACCGATCAGGCCATTTTGGATGTCGCGGAGCTGGACGGTCTGATTACTGCGGTACTAAGTTCTCCGCGTCCCATCGAGCCGGAACAGTGGCTGGTCGCGATATGGGGGGGACCCGCGTACGTACCGCGCTGGACATCTGAAAAAGAAATGACGCGATTTATGGATCTGGTATTCCAGCACATGGCGGACACAGCCGCCCGGCTTGAAGACTATCCAGAACAGTTCGAGCCGCTGTTTGGCCTGCGAGAAGTTGATGGCCATGAATTAACGATTGTTGAAGAATGGTGCTTTGGTTACATGCGCGGAGTGTCGCTGTCCGACTGGTCTGACTTGCCGGATACGCTAAAACCGGCGCTGGAAGCGATTGCCTTACACGGCACGGAAGAAAACTTTGCGCTGTTGGATAAAATGAGCCCGGAAGCGTTCGATAAAAGCGTTGACGCTATCCGTATCGCGGCGCTTGAGCTGCATGCCTGGTGGATGGCGCATCCGCACACGACGCCGCTACAGATGCCGATAAAAGCGGAGGTGAAAGTGGGGCGTAACGATCCTTGTCCATGCGGGAGCGGCAAAAAATTTAAGCAGTGCTGCCTGCATTAATGGCTCGTAAACGGCCATAGCGTGATGATTATCGAGCCTGGACGGCGTCCGGGCCCGGTAATCTTTGCCTGGCGTTAACCTGGATCGGGCAGGAACCCCAGTGCGATCGAAAACTGGACGCCAATCACGACAATGCCGCAGATAAACACCAGCGCCAGCGCTGGCGTGCCGCCTGCCACACGATATCCCGCCTGAGGGCTCTGTTTACGGCATTGCCAGACCAGCATGGCAGGGATGAGTAGTGCCAGCACTGCCAGCGCTACGCCGGCATAGCCTAATGCCATCACAAATCCACGTGGGTAGAAAAGCGCAAACGCCAGCGGCGGCAGAAAGGTAATCAGCCCGGTTTGCAGGCGTCCGGACACCGTACTGCGGCGCTGGAATAGATCGGCCAGGTAATCAAATAATCCTAGCGCTACGCCCAGAAAAGAGGTCGCCAGCGCCAGATCGGCGAACAGGTGGACCGCCAGTTCGACATGTGGCGAAGCGACCACTTCTCTGAGCGCCTGCAGCAGGCCATTTAACCCGGCATGGCTGGCCAGTAGCCCTCTGAATGTCGGCGAGTCGATACTTCCCAGCGTGGCGAGCTGCCAAAAAATATAGGCCACTAGCGGAATGGTGCTACCCGTCATAAAGACCCAACGCAGCCGGCGAATGTTGCCGTTCATATAACTCACAATACTCGGTACGCTTCCGTGAAAACCAAACGAGGTGAAAATGACCGGTATGGCGGACAATGCCAGCCCCTGCTGTAAAGGAAGCGTAAGAAGATTTACTTTATGAATATGTGGCGTGAGCAACGCAAGCATGATGACCAGAAAAATGATCTTCGCGCTAAACAGGAAGCGGTTAAAAAGGTCGACCAGCGAGGTGCCCACACACACCACCCCACCGGCAACAAAGGTGAACAGCAGCACCCCGGCAGCGGGCGAGAGCGTGGCGCCAAGCCAGTTATTAATACTGGATGCCAGTAATTCTCCGGCTCCGGAAATGTAGGCGGCGGTGAGCGCATACATTAAGAACATCATGCTGAATCCCGTAAGCCACTGTCCGTAACGTCCAAGATAGCGTTTTGCCAACGAGCCCAGCCCGGTATCCGCCGGAACGTGTTGATATACTTCCAGTAATAGTAGCGCGGTATAACACATCAGCGCCCACAGACCAATCAACAATCCCAGCGTGACGCTGAAACCAACGCCAGCCGCTGCCAGCGGCATTGCCAGCATCCCGGCGCCGATAGTGGTGCCTGCCACGATAAAAATACTGCCCAGAGTTCTGTTTTTCACGCTTTCTACTACCCCGGTAACAAAGAACGGTGATATCCGCGGCGCAGGGTAAGGCATTACGCTATTTTCGTCAAATGGTCGTTACAATAGGTGTACTGGAAATTTTACAGTTCCGGGCATAAAAGCGAATATGGGAGGAGACGCGGACAACCGCCGCAAACCTGCGCTAGCGCAAAGTCGCTCGCACAAGGACACATTAGGCTACAAGTTTTATTCAGGAGGGCTTATGGATTCCATTCACGGTCACGAAGTACTCAACATGATGATTGAGTCTGGCGAGCAGTACACGCATACCTCGCTGGAGGCGGCAATAAAAGCGCGCTTTGGTGAGAGGGCACGATTTCACACCTGTTCAGCATCAGATATGACGGCGGCGGAACTGGTCGCGTTTCTGGCGGCGAAAGGAAAGTTTATTGCGGTGGAGGACGGTTTTTCAACGCATGAGAGTAAAATCTGCCGCCATTAATACGCCACGGTGAGAGCGCGTCTCACCGTGTAAGGACGTGCTGGATTAATTTTGCGTATCCAGGGTGGAGAGTTCTTTATCAATGAAATAAAGCCCTTCGCCGCTTTTTCCCGCCAGCGTTAATTTATCAATAATAGATTTGAACAGTTTTTCTTCTTCATGCTGTTCCGCCACATACCACTGCAAGAAATTAAATGTCGGATAATCCTGGCTGGTCATTGCGGCATGAGCCAGTTCATTAATTTTTTGCGTAATAAGCTGCTCATGCTCATAGGTCGCGCGGAACAGTTCATCCAGTGAGGTGTACTCAGCGAAGGGCGAAGAAACGCTATTAATGCGCGGCAGGCTTCCGGTATCGGTAAGGTAGTCAAACAGGCGCTGCATATGCGTCATCTCTTCTTGCGCATGGCGACGAAGAAATGCGGCCGCGCCTTCAAAACTGTGATAGCTACACCACGCGCTCATTTGTTGATAGAGCAGGGAGGAGTACAACTCCAGATTCATTTGCTCATTCAGTTTGTCGATCATTTCTGTTTTCAGCATGGTTCCGCTCCACAAATAGCAAAAGATATACGGTAATGTGGCGCCACTATAATTTGTTATTTTATTATTTGCAAAAGGTAAAATATTAAATTTAATTATTAAAAATACGAATGGGAATAAAACGCATTAACGCCAGTGTATAGCGTATAAAAATAAAGGAAAGCCAGCACCTTCATGCTGGCAATAGCGACCCTGCACTCTCCTCTATTGTACATGGTGTCGGCGTTAAGCCAGCCGCCTTAATAATAAAGCGGCATGATTTGCGGGACGGCAACGCCCCGGCACTGCCAGGAGAGGGTAAATCGGGTGTTCAGACACAACGAGCCCGCATAAATGCTACAGGTTCCTACCGGCTGACCAAACGAAACGGCATCGGCATAGCCCATCTGCTGGCATTCGCGTGTTGCGGTTCCGTGAGATACATAGTCATCTGTCCGTGAAGTAAAAAATAGCGGCTGGTTATACGTCAGGCGCACGATGCCGCTTATCGGGCTGGCTTCGCTGACCTGCGCTTGTCGAGTAATGGTGCATCCCGTCAGGGCTAGCAGTGAAAGAGTAAAAATAAGAGACTTCATAAAATCGCTCCGACAGTTCGGTATCAGACCATGCTACCTCGTGTCTTGCACCGTCAATGGCTGGAATAACTTACGGATTCGCCTTGATTAAAGGTAACGGCAGGGGATTTACAGCGGGAACAGAAAATGTGTGAGCGTCTTTTCATTTAATGAAACTTTGTTTCATTAAATTTGAATGTGTGTTCGTAAATGTGTAGTGTAGGCAAAACGTCATGATTTATGCAGGCGCCACCTCTGGCAAACAGACCAGAAACGGTGTAGGCCGGATAAGCTGCTTCGCGTTGCTATCCGGCTAATAACGTCTCAATATTGTCGCTCGGGGTGCCGCTATCAGTGATGCTGATAGGTCACGACGTTAAGGAGATGCTGATCGGTTTGCGCCAGGCATAGCCCTGCTCGTTTAGCGCTGCGAACTTCTTCGAGAATAGTTTGTAAAAGTACGCCATCCTGCTGCTGCTCTTTTTCCAGGGTATGGAGAAAATCGAGCGTTGAGGCATCATTCAGCGCTTTCGCTTCATCTGCCAGACGCGACAGCGTGCTGGCGCGTTGCTGATAATCCTCCAGGGTTTTCTGGAACAATTCTTCCAGAGAGCAGAGCTCTTCACCCGGAACGTCAATGGCTTTAACGATAGGGGTGGCGCCGGCGTTTTTCATAAAATTAAACATGCGCATCATTTGCGTCACGTTGCCTTGCGCTTGGGTACGAAGAAAGGTGGCTGTACCTGTTAAACTGTGTTCAGAACACCATTCGCTTAGATGGAGGTAAAGATTTGATGCGTAAAACTCAAGATTCATTGGCGTGTTGAGCTTTTGAACCATTCCTACAGCTGCCATAACAATATCCTTATTTCCAGAAAGTGTTGATGTGCATGACAGACGAGAATGCAACGGATCGTTGTCACATTCTTACCTCTATGCACAATAAATACTCTTAGCAGAAGAACTCCGTTCCGCCAGTCACTTATGCGATCTCATTTCCTGTTTATCGATCGGTAATGAGAATAGCGCGTCAATGAAAATAAGAAAATCCTTAAATGCAATTGTTTATCTTTTTTTACATTTTCAGCTGTGTGATTTTTTCATCAGAAATGATTTTTGGTATGTCATTCTTATAACTATTTGAAAGATAAAAGATATTATATTTTTTCTGGTTTATGAAACATTGTTTCAGATCATAAGATAGGCCTTTCAAGTATGGTAATTTCAATAAAATAAACATTAGCCAGTCTGGATATCACACGCATAAACGGTTGAGAGCAAATATGCCTGTTTTTATAAACTAGCCGATTTTGCGGTAGATCATTTTTAATATCATTAATCATACGAGCACGTTATTCGGTTGAGCGCAGTTTTGATGGGTGACTCGTTAACAAGGAGCAGTCAATGAAAAAGGTCGCGGTGCTGTTGGCACCAGGATTTGAAGAAGCAGAGGCCATTGTTACTCTTGATATTCTGCGACGTTTGCATATCGACGTCGAAACGCTGGCGTGTGCTGAATCACGGGCGGTGGTGAGTTACCATGATATTCCTATGGTTGCGGACAGCACGCTGAGTGAACGCCAGCAGGCGCTTTTCGATGCGGTAGTGCTACCGGGCGGTCCGCAGGGGAGCGCTAATCTGGCGGCTAATCCGGCGGTGATCGCTTTCGTTGCGCGTCATGATGCGGCAGGCAAATTAATTTGTCCTATCTGTTCCGCGGCGGCAAGGGTGCTGGGTGCTCACGGATTGCTGAAGGGGCGTCGTTATGTCTGTTCCGGCGATCTGTGGAAAGCGGTTCCGGAAGGTGTCTATGTGGATGCGCCCGTGGTTGAAGATGGTAATTTAATTAGCGGCAAAGGGTTGGGTCATGTCTTTGATTTCGCGCTAACCCTTTCCGCCAGACTGCTGGGAGACGATGCGCCGGTTCGCGAACAGGCTGAACATATCTATTATCCCTGGTAATCGTTATTCACCCAGGGCCGTAAGGATTAGCTGGCTGATGTTATGGATTAATGTGCTGGCTTTCCTGCCTTTTGGCTGATGAATTCGCTCTGGGTTATGTCATGCTGGCTAATGACTTCCCTGGGTTATGAGTTAATCGTTATTTCTGCGTGCGTATTAGGGGGGGAATTCCTGAAAGGCGGCCTCGGAAAAGTCTCATATGTGGTGGCGAGCGTACTGATATCAGGAACGGTGGAGAGCGCGATGAACCTGCTCAACATTTCACCTTTTGCACAGTACGTGGTTCGCGGCTGAATCCTTCTGGCAGCAGTTATCTTCGACCATTATAAGCAAAAAGCGAAGCGTACGATTTGATGAATTAACATTCAACTAAACAGTATAGCTTCACGTCATCGCCAGCCGCTACCCCGGCTGGCGATGGTCTTTCTAAATGGCGAGCAGCGTCACACTGTCTATACTTACATGACTAATGAGACCGTTTGTGAGTCTCAATATGATGATAAGGAGGAGACAAGGGTGGCAGAACCGTTAACCGTATCCCCCGAACTCACTGCGAACTATGCGTATTTTTTTGACCTTGATGGCACATTGGCAGAGATAAAGCCTCATCCCGATCAGGTAGTGGTACCGCATAAAATCCTTCAGTTGTTAGACCGTCTCGCGGCGCACAACGCAGGGGCACTGGCATTGATTTCAGGGCGTTCAATGACTGAGCTGGATGCTTTGGCGAAGCCTTTTCGCTTTCCGCTCGCTGGCGTTCATGGGGCAGAGCGTCGTGACATCAATGGTAAAACCCATATCGTGCGCCTTCCTGAAGCGGTAGTCCGTGAGGTGGAGGCGTTATTACGTTCGACGCTTGTAGCGCTGCCCGGAACGGAGCTGGAGACGAAGGGGATGGCGTTTGCGTTGCACTACCGTCAGGCTCCGGAACATGAAGCGGCGCTGTTGGCGCTTGCGCAACACGTTACGCAGCACTGGCCGCAACTGGCGTTGCAGCCTGGTAAATGTGTTGTGGAAATCAAACCTAAGGGAACCAATAAAGGCGAAGCCATTGCCGCCTTTATGCAGGAGGCGCCCTTTGCGGGACGGATTCCCGTTTTTGTGGGCGACGATTTGACCGATGAGGCTGGCTTTGGCGTGGTGAATCACGCTGGCGGAATTTCCGTAAAAGTGGGCGTCGGGGCAACCCAGGCGGCATGGCGGCTGGAAAGCGTACCCGATGTCTGGCGCTGGCTGGAACAAATCAATTATCCACAACAAGAACAACAAGTAATGAATAACAGGAGAGATGGCTATGAGTCGTTTAGTCGTAGTATCTAATCGAATTGCCCCCCCGGATAATAAAGGCGGCGCCGGCGGCCTCGCCGTTGGCGTGCTTGGCGCGCTAAAAGCGGCTGGCGGGTTGTGGTTCGGCTGGAGTGGCGAGACAGGTAACGAGGATGAGCCATTAAAAAAGGTGACAAAAGGTAATATTACCTGGGCATCGTTTAACCTGAGTGAACAAGATTACGAAGATTATTACTGTCAATTTTCCAATGCGGTTCTCTGGCCAGCGTTCCACTATCGTCTGGACCTGGTACAGTTTCAGCGTCCTGCATGGGAAGGCTATATGCGGGTGAATGCATTATTAGCGGATAAGTTATTGCCCCTCATTAAAGAGAACGACATCATTTGGGTGCATGACTACCACCTGTTACCGTTTGCCAGCGAGCTGCGTAAACGCGGCGTGAACAACCGAATTGGTTTTTTCCTGCATATTCCATTCCCTACCCCGGAGATTTTTAACGCCTTACCGCCGCATGATGAACTGCTGGAGCAGTTGTGTGACTTTGATCTGCTAGGGTTCCAGACCGAAAATGATCGCCTGGCTTTTCTGGATAGCCTTTCGAGTCAAACGCGAGTCACGACTCGCAGCGGCAAGCAGCATATCGCGTGGGGTAAAGACTTCCAGACAGAAGTGTATCCTATCGGTATTGAGCCCGATGAGATTGCTCTGCAGGCTGCCGGGCCGTTGCCGCCAAAACTGGCGCAGCTCAAGGCGGAACTGAAAAATGTGAAGAATATTTTTTCCGTTGAGCGGCTGGATTATTCGAAAGGGCTGCCGGAACGTTTTCTGGCGTATGAAGCGCTACTGGAAAACTATCCGCAGCATCGGGGAAAAATTCGTTATACCCAAATTGCGCCTACATCACGCGGCGAAGTACAGGCATACCAGGATATTCGCCACCAGCTTGAGACGGAAGCAGGCCGGATTAATGGGAAATATGGACAATTGGGCTGGACGCCGCTCTATTATCTGAATCAACATTTCGACCGTAAACTGTTAATGAAGATATTCCGTTATTCAGACGTCGGGCTCGTCACCCCGTTGCGTGACGGGATGAACCTGGTGGCGAAAGAGTTTGTCGCCGCGCAGGATCCCGCTAACCCTGGCGTACTGGTACTGTCACAGTTTGCCGGCGCGGCGAATGAACTGACGTCGGCGTTAATCGTCAATCCTTACGATCGGGATGACGTGGCGGCGGCGCTCAATCGTGCGTTAACGATGCCCCTTGCCGAGCGTATTTCGCGTCATGCGGAAATGCTGGACGTGATCGTTAAAAATGACATTAACCGCTGGCAGGAGCGTTTTATTCATGACCTAAAGGAGGTCACGCCGCGTAGCCCTGAGCGTCAGCAGCAGAACAACGTGGCAACGTTCCCTAAGCTGGCCTGAAATATCGCGAGCGGCGACTAGTCGCCCGCTAAGGGCACCAGCAACACATCTACCTGGCTGGCGCTGACGACACTTTTTGCCGAGCAGGACGCGCGCGAAAAGAAACTGTGGTTATGGTTGCCGCAAATGACCAGATCAACATGGTGTTTGCGGCACACAGCCAAAATATGCTGGCTTAACTCACCTGATGCGATGAAAGTTTGTTCAATCGGATAATCCGCCTTTTCCCCCAGCATCTTAAGAAAATTCTCGGTCTCTTCATGCATAACCGCGCGTAAATCCTCCATCATGGGCGCAGCGAACTGGTTATACAGTTCAGGATCGGAAGCGAGAGTAATTAGGCTTACTTTCGCCTGAACAGGGCGGGCGATAGAGACCGCTTTAGCCAGTAGCTGGTGACTTTCCGGGGTGACGGCAACGGCGACAAGAATATGGGTGTAGCTCATAACTCGCTCCTTGATTGCAAGAATATGAGATTGTGCTTTAGCTTTACTCTGTTTATCGCATTTCTGCAATGCGGTAATGCCACATTAATGTGAAGGACATCATAATTAATCATTAATTATTCTTATGTAAAGAATCGTGGCATAAGACACTTTTTACACACCACCAGGATGCTTTATTTAAACGGGTGAACAAGGAAAGCTAAAAGTTAAATCAAATGAGCTTATTTTTAACAGAGGAGGGCGTATGCTGTGACGAGATTGATTAATAACGTTTAATATTTAAGCCACTGTTTACTAAAGGTAAAATAAAATCGTTTCTAAAATAGAAATAATAGCCTGTTATCTATTATCCTGGCGTTATTTTAACAGAGAGAAACAAAAAATAATTTGGTGTTGACGTACCCCTATTCAGCAGTGTGGAATAGAAAAAGTGAACATTAGGTTATTAATTAAACAAAGTAAAAGCCATGCTGATGGTTTTATCGTAAGTATTCTGTTAAATTATGTGATCTACATCACATATTTTCTAAAATCGCCGTCCCGTTCCGTTGTATGTCACGAAGCTGACGAGTAGAGTTGTGTCGAATTAAGAAAAATCTTAGGCATTTGTAAAAATTGATGTAAACGTGTAAGGCGAATCCCAGTGGGAAGCTGCGTTATACGTCACAATGTCCACAATGTCTGAGCGCTGCTATGCATTTGACCTTTTTGCTTCTTTTACCGGGCCTTCCCGGCGACATCACGGGGTGCGGCTACGTCGCACAAAAATAAAGTTGGTTATTCTGGATGGGAACAATGCATACATCCGAGTTGCTAAAACACATTTATGACATCAATTTGTCATATTTACTCCTTGCACAGCGTTTGATCGTCCAGGACAAAGCATCTGCGATGTTCCGCCTCGGTATCAACGAAGAGATGGCAAACACACTGGGCGCGTTGACCCTGCCGCAGATGGTCAAACTGGCGGAGACGAACCAGTTAGTTTGTCATTTCCGGTTTGACGATCATCAGACGATCACCCGTTTGACTCAGGATTCGCGCGTCGATGATTTACAGCAGATTCACACAGGTATCATGCTTTCAACGCGTCTGCTCAATGAAGTGGACGATACGGCGCGTAAGAAAAGGGCATGATAATGAGTGAAAAAAGCATTGTTCAGGAAGCTCGCGATATCCAGTTGGCGATGGAGTTGATTAATCTTGGCGCTCGTCTACAAATGCTGGAAAGCGAAACACAGCTCAGCCGTGGTCGCCTCATCAGGCTGTACAAAGAATTACGCGGTAGCCCGCCGCCTAAAGGGATGCTGCCATTTTCGACAGACTGGTTTATGACCTGGGAGCAAAATATTCATGCCTCCATGTTCTGCAACGCCTGGCAATTTTTACTGAAAACCGGCTTATGCAGCGGTGTGGATGCGGTGATTAAAGCTTATCGGCTTTATCTTGAGCAGTGTCCGCAACCGCCTGAAGGGCCGTTGTTGGCGCTGACTCGCGCATGGACGTTGGTGCGTTTTGTTGAAAGTGGGTTGCTCGAATTGTCGAGCTGTAACTGCTGCGGTGGGAACTTTATTACCCATGCGCATCAGCCCGTAGGCAGCTTTGCGTGTAGTTTATGCCAGCCGCCATCCCGCGCAGTAAAAAGACGTAAACTTTCCCGAGATGCTGCCGATATTATTCCACAACTGCTGGATGAACAGATCGAACAGGCTGTTTAACCGAAACGGTGTGGACAAACACTCCAGCAGCGGTAAGTTATTACCGCTGCTTTTTTTTTGCCTTGCCTTCGCGTTAATCGCCCGACTGCGCATCCTGTCATAGTCAACAGCGGAAGGATGATGTCGTGCTTATCTTATTAGGTTACCTGGTGGTTATCGGTACAGTTTTCGGCGGTTATGTCATGACCGGCGGACACCTTGGGGCACTCTATCAACCTGCTGAACTGGTCATCATTGGCGGCGCAGGGATAGGGGCGTTCATTGTCGGCAACAACGGGAAGGCCATCAAAGGCACGATGAAAGCGATCCCGTTGTTATTTCGTCGTTCGAAATACACAAAATCTATGTACATGGATTTGCTGGCGTTGCTCTATCGCCTGATGGCCAAATCACGCCAGCAGGGGATGTTCTCCCTTGAACGCGATATTGAAAATCCGAAAGAGAGTGAAATCTTCGCCAGTTATCCGCGTATTCTGGCCGATGCGGTAATGCTTGATTTTATTGTCGATTATCTGCGCCTGATCATCAGCGGCAACATGAATACGTTCGAAATTGAAGCGTTGATGGATGAAGAGATTGAAACCCATGAAAGCGAGGCGGAAGTCCCGGCCAACAGTCTGGCGATGGTGGGGGATTCGCTGCCTGCCTTTGGTATCGTCGCGGCGGTAATGGGGGTGGTTCACGCTCTGGCTTCAGCCGATCGTCCGGCAGCGGAGTTGGGGGCGCTGATTGCCCATGCCATGGTAGGTACGTTCCTCGGTATTTTACTGGCTTATGGATTCATTTCACCGTTAGCGACCGTTTTGCGCCAGAAGAGCGCCGAAACCACCAAGATGATGCAGTGCGTAAAAATTACACTGCTGTCTAATCTGAACGGCTATGCGCCGCCGATTGCCGTAGAATTTGGTCGTAAAACGCTTTATTCCAGTGAGCGTCCATCGTTTATTGAGTTGGAAGAACACGTTCGCGCAGTGAGAAACCCAAACCAGCAGCAGACGACTGAGGAAGCATGAAAAATCAGGCTCATCCCATTGTCGTCGTAAAACGCCGCAGGCACAAACCGCACGGCGGCGGGGCGCACGGTTCCTGGAAAATTGCCTACGCCGATTTTATGACGGCGATGATGGCTTTTTTTCTGGTGATGTGGCTGATTTCCATCTCCAGCCCTAAAGAATTAATTCAGATTGCCGAATATTTTCGTACGCCGTTGGCCACCGCGGTAACGGGGGGAAATCGGATTGCCAATAGCGAGAGCCCGATACCAGGCGGCGGCGATGATTACACCCAACAGCAGGGTGAAGTGGAAAAGCAGCCGAATATCGACGAGCTGAAAAAACGGATGGAGCAGAGTCGCTTAAACAAACTGCGCGGCGATCTGGATCAACTGATCGAATCCGATCCCAAACTGCGCGCGTTACGTCCGCATCTGAAAATTGATTTAGTTCAGGAGGGGTTGCGCATCCAGATTATCGACAGCCAGAACCGCCCGATGTTTAAAACCGGCAGCGCCGAAGTTGAGCCGTATATGCGCGATATCCTGCGTGCGATTGCGCCAGTGTTAAACGGTATACCTAATCGCATTAGCCTGGCCGGCCATACCGATGACTTTCCCTACGCGAACGGCGAAAAAGGCTACAGCAACTGGGAATTATCCGCCGATCGCGCCAATGCTTCGCGTCGCGAACTGGTCGCTGGGGGGCTGGATAACGGAAAAGTATTACGGGTGGTTGGCATGGCCGCCACGATGCGGCTGAGCGATCGCGGTCCTGATGACGCCATCAACCGCCGTATAAGCCTGCTGGTGTTAAACAAACAGGCGGAACAGGCCATTTTGCATGAAAACGCTGAAAGCCAGAATGAGCCGGTAAGTGTATTACAACAGCCTGCGGCAGCCCCGCCGGCAAGCGTACCCACATCGCCAAAAGCGGAACCGAGGTGATAGCATGAGCATGGATATTAGCGATTTTTATCAGACATTTTTTGATGAAGCTGACGAGCTGTTGGCTGATATGGAGCAGCATCTGCTGGATTTGGTGCCGGAGTCCCCGGACGCTGAACAACTGAACGCCATTTTTCGCGCGGCGCACTCCATTAAAGGCGGCGCGGGCACATTCGGCTTCACTATTCTGCAGGAAACCACGCATTTAATGGAAAACCTGCTGGATGAAGCCCGACGCGGTGAAATGCAGCTCAATACCGACATTATCAACCTGTTTTTGGAAACGAAAGATATTATGCAGGAACAGCTCGACGCCTATAAAAACTCCGAAGAGCCGGATGCCGCAAGCTTCGAATATATCTGCAATGCGCTACGCCAGTTGGCGCTGGAGGCGAAAGGCGAAACCACGCCGGCGGTCGTAGAAACCGCGGCACTAAGCGCGGCGATCCAGGAAGAGAGCGTAGCCGAAACCGAATCGCCTCGTGACGAGAGTAAACTGCGCATTGTACTTTCACGGTTGAAAGCCAATGAGGTCGATCTGCTTGAAGAAGAGTTGGGCAATCTGGCTACTCTGACGGATGTCGTTAAGGGGGCGGATTCACTGTCGGCAACTCTGGATGGCAGCGTCGCGGAAGATGACATTGTCGCGGTGCTCTGTTTTGTCATCGAGGCCGATCAGATCGCTTTTGAAAAAGTGGTCGCCGCGCCCGTGGAAAAAGCGCAAGAGAAAACCGAGGTAGCGCCGGTAGCGCCTCCGGCAGTCGTTGCGCCAGCCGCCAAAAGCGCGGCCCATGAACATCATGCGGGGCGTGAAAAACCTGCGCGTGAACGCGAGTCCACCAGCATTCGCGTGGCGGTAGAGAAAGTGGATCAGCTCATAAACCTGGTCGGCGAGTTAGTGATTACCCAGTCAATGTTGGCCCAGCGTTCTAATGAGCTGGACCCGGTAAACCACGGCGATCTCATTACCAGTATGGGTCAGTTACAACGTAACGCCCGCGACTTACAAGAGTCGGTGATGTCGATTCGTATGATGCCTATGGAGTACGTCTTCAGCCGTTTCCCGCGTCTGGTACGCGATTTAGCGGGCAAACTGGGCAAGCAGGTAGAGCTGACGCTGGTGGGGAGCTCCACTGAACTTGATAAAAGCCTGATCGAACGCATTATCGACCCGCTGACGCACCTGGTGCGCAACAGTCTCGACCACGGGATTGAAATGCCGGAAAAACGCCTTGAGGCGGGGAAAAATGTTGTCGGCAACCTGATTCTTTCCGCAGAACATCAGGGCGGGAATATTTGTATTGAAGTGACCGATGACGGCGCGGGGCTTAACCGTGAGCGTATCCTGGCGAAGGCCATGTCGCAGGGGATGGCGGTGAATGAAAACATGACCGACGATGAAGTAGGCATGTTGATCTTCGCGCCGGGATTCTCAACTGCGGAACAGGTCACGGATGTTTCCGGTCGCGGCGTTGGCATGGATGTGGTGAAACGTAACATTCAGGAGATGGGCGGTCACGTTGAGATCCAGTCAAAACAAGGCTCCGGCACCACGATTCGTATTCTGCTGCCGCTGACGCTGGCCATCCTCGATGGGATGTCGGTTCGCGTGGCGGGAGAAGTTTTTATCCTGCCGTTAAATGCGGTGATGGAGTCGCTGCAACCGCGTGAAGAGGATCTTCATCCGCTGGCGGGCGGCGAACGGGTTCTGGAAGTTCGCGGCGAGTATTTGCCGCTGGTCGAATTGTGGAAAGTGTTTGACGTGGACGGGGCGAAAACCGAAGCCACGCAGGGCATTGTTGTGATCCTGCAAAGCGCGGGACGCCGTTACGCGCTGCTGGTCGATCAGCTCATCGGTCAGCACCAGGTGGTGGTCAAAAATCTGGAAAGCAATTATCGCAAGGTACCGGGGATTTCCGCCGCGACGATCCTGGGCGACGGCAGCGTCGCGCTGATTGTTGATGTTTCCGCATTGCAGGGTTTAAACCGCGAACAACGTATGGCGATCACAGCCGCCTGATTGAGTGAGAAGGGAATAATATGACCGGTATGAGTAATGTAAGCAAACTGGCCGGCGAGCCGTCAGGTCAGGAATTCCTGGTGTTTACACTGGGAAATGAAGAGTACGGCATCGATATCCTGAAAGTGCAGGAGATCCGTGGCTATGACCAGGTGACGCGCATCGCCAATACACCGGCCTTTATAAAAGGGGTGACCAACCTGCGCGGCGTGATTGTACCCATTGTCGATCTGCGCGTGAAATTCTGCGAAGGCGACGTAGAGTACGATGACAATACGGTAGTGATCGTACTGAATCTGGGGCAACGCGTCGTCGGGATAGTGGTAGACGGCGTGTCTGACGTACTGTCGTTAACGGCGGAACAGATCCGTCCGGCGCCAGAATTTGCCGTGACCTTGTCAACAGAATATTTGACGGGATTGGGCGCGCTCGGCGAGCGTATGCTGATTCTGGTGAATATCGAAAAACTGCTTAACAGCGAAGAGATGGCGCTGCTGGATATCGCAGCATCACACGTCGCGTAATAACGTTGCCGGATGGCGTCGCGCCATCCGGCAATATTCACCGTTATGCTTCCGCCAGCGGTGAGAGTGCCTCTTCATCGCCCGCGCCCAGCCCCTGCATTTTGTGCCGACATCGCCGCTGCGACGCTGTTATTGTCAATATCGTCTTCCGGAACAGCGTATTTCCTTTTTGCAAAAGTAAAGTTATCACCGCAGGTGCCGATAACGTTGATAACTCGTTATCAGGAAGGTGCCTTATGTTTAACCGTATCCGCGTTGTCACAATGCTGATGATGGTGCTGGGGGTTTTCGCACTGCTACAGCTTGTTTCCGGTGGTTTGCTGTTTTCTTCATTACAGCATAACCAGCAAGGTTTTGTTATTTCTAACGAATTACGTCAGCAACAAAGCGAACTCACGTCGACATGGGACTTAATGCTGCAAACGCGCATTAACCTGAGCCGCTCCGCCGCACGCATGATGATGGACGCTTCTAACCAGCAGAGCAGCGCCAAAACGGATTTACTCCAGAATGCAAAAACGACCCTCGCACAGGCGGCGCACTACGCCAATTTCAAAAACATGACGCCATTGCCAGCGATGGCGGAGGCCAGCGCGAACGTCGATGAAAAATATCAGCACTATCAGGCCGCATTAGCCGAACTTATTCAGTTTCTGGACAATGGCAATATGGATGCCTACTTCGCCCAGCCAACCCAGGGAATGCAAAACGCGTTGGGCGAGGCGCTGGGCAATTACGCCCGGGTAAGCGAAAACCTGTACCGCCAGACATTTGATCAAAGCGCTCATGACTACCGTTTTGCGCAATGGCAACTGGGGGGGCTTGCGGTCGTGCTGGTGCTGATTTTGATGGTGGTTTGGTTCGGCATTCGTCATGCCCTGCTTAACCCATTAGCGCGAGTGATTACTCATATCCGTGAAATTGCCAGCGGCGACCTGACGAAAACGCTCACCGTCTCAGGACGTAATGAAATTGGCGAACTGGCGGGAACGGTTGAACATATGCAACGCTCGCTGATTGACACCGTGACGCAGGTTCGTGAAGGTTCGGATGCGATTTATTCCGGCACCAGTGAAATTGCCGCCGGTAATACCGACCTCTCTTCCCGTACCGAACAGCAGGCCTCCGCTCTGGAGGAGACGGCTGCCAGCATGGAACAACTGACGGCCACCGTGAAGCAAAACGCCGATAACGCCCGTCAGGCTTCGCAACTGGCGCAAAGCGCCTCCGAGACCGCACGCCATGGCGGCAAAGTGGTCGACGGCGTGGTAAACACCATGCACGAAATTGCCGACAGTTCGAAAAAAATCGCTGACATTATCAGCGTTATCGACGGTATTGCCTTCCAGACTAACATTCTGGCGCTGAACGCGGCGGTAGAAGCGGCGCGCGCGGGAGAGCAGGGGCGCGGTTTTGCGGTCGTGGCAGGCGAGGTGCGTAATCTGGCCAGCCGCAGCGCCCAGGCGGTATCGGCTTTCCGCCTGGCATCGCGACCGCTGGCGGTAAATAAACCTGAGATGCGTTTGTCAGTGGACGCTCAGTCCGGCAATACGCCGCGGCCATTAGCCGCCGGGGATGATGCGAACTGGGAAACCTTCTGATCGACGTGCGCTGTGTGCTGTCGGTTATCGATTAATTTGCGAACCCGCCGATCCCTTTCGTCTGGTTCGCATAGATAAAAGCAAAAAATGTGTAATACGGGAAGCATGGCGCTGCCGCAGGGCGCGCCCGTTGTACTTTGAATGTGATTAAGAAGGCGCTATGACATCATCTCTGCCCTCCGGGCAAACGTCAGTATTGTTACAGATGACACAGCGCCTCGCGCTGTCCGACGCGCATTTTCGTCGGATATGTCAATTAATCTACCAGCGCGCAGGGATCGTGCTGGCCGACCATAAGCGGGATATGGTTTATAACCGCCTGGTCCGTCGGCTGCGTGCCCTGGGACTGGATGATTTTGGCCGTTATCTCAGTATGCTGGAGGCTAATCAAAACAGCGCTGAGTGGCAGGCTTTTATCAACGCTCTGACTACCAACCTGACCGCTTTTTTTCGCGAGGCGCACCATTTTCCCATCCTTGCGGAACATGCGCGTCGCCGCCACGGCGAGTACCGCGTCTGGAGTGCGGCGGCATCGACAGGAGAAGAACCTTACAGTATCGCCATTACGCTGGCGGATGCGTTAGGGATGGCCCCCGGTCGCTGGAAAGTATTCGCCAGCGATATTGATACTGAAGTGCTGGAAAAAGCGAGAAGCGGTATTTATCGCCTCAGCGAACTGAAAACGTTATCGCCGCAGCAGCTACAACGTTACTTCATGCGCGGTACGGGGCCGCATGAAGGACTGGTGCGCGTGCGTCAGGAACTGGCCAATTATGTTGAATTTTCCTCCGTTAATTTATTGGAAAAGCAGTACAACGTACCCGGTCCCTTTGACGCGATTTTTTGCCGTAACGTCATGATCTATTTTGATAAAACGACTCAGGAGGACATTCTGCGCCGTTTTGTTCCACTCCTTAAACCTGACGGACTGTTGTTTGCCGGTCACTCAGAAAACTTTAGCAACCTCGTGCGCGAGTTTAGCCTGCGCGGACAGACGGTGTATGCGCTAAGTAAGGATAAAGCATGAGTAAAATCAGGGTATTGTCAGTTGATGATTCCGCGCTAATGCGCCAAATCATGACTGAAATTATTAATAGCCATAGCGATATGGAGATGGTGGCGACTGCGCCGGACCCGTTGGTCGCCAGGGATCTCATCAAAAAATTTAATCCGGACGTATTGACCCTGGACGTTGAGATGCCGCGTATGGACGGCCTCGATTTTCTGGAAAAACTGATGCGCCTGCGACCGATGCCGGTGGTGATGGTCTCTTCGCTGACCGGGAAAGGTTCCGAAGTGACGCTACGGGCGCTGGAGTTGGGGGCCATCGATTTTGTCACTAAACCGCAGCTTGGCATTCGTGAAGGTATGCTGGCGTATAGCGAGATGATCGCCGAAAAAGTGCGTACCGCTGCGCGGGCCCGCATCGCCGCACATAAACCGATGGCGGCCCCGACAACCTTAAAAGCCGGTCCGCTGCTCAGTTCGGAAAAACTGATTGCTATCGGCGCTTCAACGGGCGGTACTGAAGCTATCCGACATGTGCTGCAACCGCTGCCGCTTTCCAGTCCGGCAGTGATTATTACGCAGCATATGCCGCCTGGCTTTACCCGCTCGTTTGCCGAGCGTCTGAATAAACTCTGTCAAATCAGCGTGAAGGAGGCGGAGGACGGCGAACGCGTATTGCCAGGTCATGCCTACATTGCGCCCGGCGACAAGCATATGGAGCTGGCGCGTAGCGGGGCGAATTATCAAATCAAAATTCATGATGGCCCGCCGGTAAACCGACATCGGCCTTCCGTGGATGTGCTGTTTCATTCGGTGGCGAAACACGCGGGGCGCAACGCCGTAGGCGTCATTCTTACGGGGATGGGCAACGATGGCGCCGCTGGAATGTTAGCGATGTACCAGGCTGGCGCCTGGACCATTGCGCAAAACGAAGCAAGTTGTGTGGTGTTCGGCATGCCGCGCGAGGCCATCAATATGGGTGGCGTAAGCGAAGTGGTCGATCTTAGCCAGGTAAGCCAGCAGATGCTGGCGAAAATCAGTGCCGGACAGGCGATACGTATTTGAACCAGGAGTAGTATTTTATGGCGGATAAAGAGCTTAAATTTTTGGTTGTGGATGACTTTTCGACCATGCGTCGTATCGTGCGCAACCTCTTAAAAGAGCTTGGATTTAACAATGTGGAAGAGGCCGAAGACGGCGTCGATGCGCTGAACAAGCTCCAGGCGGGCGGCTTTGGTTTTATTATCTCCGACTGGAACATGCCGAATATGGATGGCCTGGAGCTGCTGAAAACCATTCGCGCCGATAGCGCCATGTCGGCGTTACCCGTGTTGATGGTCACGGCGGAAGCCAAGAAAGAGAATATTATCGCCGCCGCACAGGCTGGCGCCAGCGGTTATGTCGTAAAACCGTTCACCGCAGCGACTCTGGAAGAGAAGCTCAACAAAATCTTTGAGAAACTGGGCATGTGAGGATGCGATGATGATGCAACCATCTATCAAGCCTGCTGATGAAGGCTCAGCAGGAGACATCATTGCGCGCATCGGTAGTCTGACCCGAATGCTGCGCGACAGCCTGCGTGAACTGGGGCTGGACCAGGCGATTGCCGAAGCGGCGGAGGCGATCCCTGATGCGCGCGACCGTCTGGATTATGTCGTCCAGATGACGGCGCAGGCGGCGGAACGCGCGCTAAACAGTGTCGAAGCCTCGCAGCCGCATCAGGATGCGATGGAAAAAGAGGCGAAAGCGCTAACCCAACGTTGGGACGAGTGGTTTGACAATCCGATCGAGCTTTCCGACGCCCGTGAACTGGTGACGGATACGCGCCAGTTTCTCAGGGATGTCCCGGGCCATACCAGCTTTACTAACGCGCAACTGCTGGACATTATGATGGCGCAGGATTTCCAGGATCTGACGGGTCAGGTGATCAAACGCATGATGGACGTGATTCAGGAGATTGAGCGCCAGTTGTTAATGGTGCTGCTGGAAAACATCCCGGAACAGAGCGCGCGACCAAAACGCGAGAACGAAAGCTTACTCAACGGCCCGCAGGTGGATACTTCGAAAGCTGGCGTCGTTGCCAGTCAGGATCAGGTGGACGACCTGCTGGACAGTCTTGGCTTTTAAGCTTTTTTGACCTGATGGCGCGGCGCTTATCGGGTCCGAATCCGTCAACCAGGCCGGATACGAGACTTTCTTATCGTATCCGGCTATCTCTATTAACGCCATAAACCCCGCCTTTTTTACCGCTTACTCTGCCCATTGGCGTAAAGCGGTTCTGGCATCATTCTCGCTTATCAATCTATCCAGGGTTTGCTGCGTGGCAGAAGAGAGCGACGACGACAAAACAGAAGCCCCCACACCCCACCGACTTGAAAAAGCGCGGGAAGAAGGGCAGATCCCCCGTTCCAGAGAACTGACCTCACTGCTGATATTGCTGGTGGGCGTTTGTATTATTTGGTTCGGCGGCGAGTCGTTAGCGCGGCAGCTGGCGGGAATGCTCTCAGCAGGCCTGCACTTCGATCACCGTATGGTGAACGATCCTAACCTGATCCTGGGGCAGATAATTTTGCTGATTAAAGCGGCGATGATGGCACTGCTACCGCTCATCGCGGGCGTGGTGCTGGTGGCGCTTATCTCGCCGGTTATGCTTGGCGGCCTGATTTTTAGCGGTAAGTCGCTACAGCCAAAATTTTCTAAATTAAACCCGCTGCCGGGAATTAAGCGCATGTTTTCGGCGCAGACCGGCGCGGAACTGCTAAAAGCGGTGTTGAAATCCACGCTGGTCGGCTGCGTTACCGGCTTTTATCTCTGGCATCACTGGCCGCAAATGATGCGCCTGATGGCGGAGTCGCCGATCGTCGCAATGGGGAATGCGCTGGATCTGGTTGGACTCTGCGCGTTACTGGTGGTACTGGGCGTGATTCCGATGGTGGGATTTGACGTGTTTTTCCAGATCTTTAGCCACCTGAAAAAATTACGCATGTCGCGACAGGACATTCGCGACGAATTTAAAGAGAGCGAAGGCGATCCGCATGTTAAGGGCAAAATTCGCCAGATGCAACGCGCCGCCGCGCAGCGCCGCATGATGGAAGATGTGCCGAAAGCGGACGTCATTGTCACTAACCCGACGCACTATTCCGTGGCGCTGCAGTATGACGAAAACAAAATGAGCGCGCCGAAAGTGGTCGCGAAGGGGGCTGGATTAATAGCGCTGCGCATTCGCGAGATCGGCGCTGAACATCGGGTTCCCACTTTAGAAGCGCCGCCGCTGGCGCGGGCATTATATCGCCACGCCGAAATTGGTCAGCAAATTCCCGGGCAGTTATATGCTGCCGTTGCGGAAGTGTTGGCCTGGATCTGGCAGCTTAAACGCTGGCGGCTTGCGGGCGGGCAACGTCCTCCACAACCTGAGAACCTTCCGGTGCCAGAAGCGCTGGATTTTATGAACGAGAAGAATACTGATGGCTAATCTGGTCGCGATGCTGCGCCTGCCCAGCAACCTGAAATCGACGCAATGGCAAATTCTTGCCGGGCCGATCCTCATTCTGCTGATTTTGTCGATGATGGTGCTGCCGCTGCCTGCTTTTATCCTCGACTTATTATTTACCTTTAATATTGCGCTATCAATCATGGTGCTGCTGGTGGCGATGTTTACCCAGCGCACTCTGGATTTTGCCGCGTTTCCGACCATCCTGCTGTTTACCACGCTACTGCGTCTGGCGCTTAACGTAGCCTCAACGCGCATTATTTTGATGGAAGGGCATACCGGCGCGGCGGCGGCGGGAAAGGTGGTGGAGGCGTTCGGTCATTTCCTGGTCGGCGGTAACTTCGCGATCGGGATTGTGGTTTTTATCATCCTCGTCATTATCAACTTCATGGTCATCACCAAAGGCGCCGGACGTATTGCCGAAGTCGGCGCGCGCTTTGTGCTGGACGGTATGCCCGGTAAGCAAATGGCGATTGACGCCGATCTTAATGCCGGTCTGATTGGTGAAGACGAGGCCAAAAAACGGCGTTCGGAAGTCACTCAGGAAGCCGACTTCTACGGCTCGATGGACGGGGCAAGTAAATTTGTGCGCGGCGACGCCATCGCCGGTATTCTCATCATGGTCATTAACGTGGTCGGCGGGCTGCTGGTCGGCGTATTGCAGCACGGAATGAGCATGGGCAGCGCGGCGGAAAGCTACACCCTGCTGACCATTGGCGACGGCTTGGTCGCCCAGATCCCGGCGCTGGTTATCTCCACGGCGGCGGGCGTCATTGTGACCCGCGTCAGTACCGATCAGGATGTAGGCGAGCAGATGGTTGGCCAACTGTTCAGTAATCCAAGGGTGATGCTGCTGGCAGCGGCGGTGCTGGGGCTGCTTGGCATGGTGCCAGGAATGCCTAACCTGGTATTTTTACTTTTTACCGCCGCTTTGCTCGGCCTGGCATGGTGGCTGCGCGGGCGTGAAGAAAAAGCGCCAGAGGAGCCGCAGCCGGTAAAAATGCCGGAAAATAACTCGGTGGTCGAAGCCACCTGGAATGACGTACAGCTTGAGGATTCACTGGGAATGGAAGTGGGCTACCGCCTGATCCCGATGGTGGATTTTCAACAGGATGGCGAATTGCTCGGACGTATTCGCAGCATTCGTAAAAAATTCGCGCAGGATATGGGGTTCCTGCCGCCGGTGGTCCATATTCGCGACAATATGGATTTACAGCCTGCGCGCTACCGTATTTTGATGAAAGGGGTAGAGATCGGCAGCGGGGACGCCTATCCGGGACGCTGGCTGGCTATTAACCCCGGCACGGCGGCGGGAACGCTACCGGGCGAGAAAACCGTCGATCCAGCTTTTGGCCTTGATGCCATCTGGATTGAAAGCGCCCTGAAAGAGCAGGCGCAAATTCAGGGCTTTACCGTCGTTGAAGCCAGTACCGTTGTGGCGACGCATCTTAACCACTTGATTGGCCAATTCTCCGCTGAACTGTTTGGCCGCCAGGAAGCGCAGCAACTGTTGGATCGTGTCTCTCAGGAGATGCCTAAACTCACGGAAGATCTGGTCCCCGGCGTCGTGACCCTCACGACCTTACACAAAGTCCTGCAGAACTTACTGGCGGAAAAAGTCCCTATTCGCGATATGCGCACCATTCTGGAAACGCTGGCGGAACATGCGCCGTTACAAAGCGATCCGCATGAATTAACCGCCGTGGTACGCGTGGCATTAGGACGAGCGATTACGCAACAGTGGTTCCCCGGTAATGAAGAAGTGCAGGTGATTGGCCTGGATACCGCGCTGGAGCGTTTGCTACTTCAGGCATTGCAGGGCGGCGGCGGTCTTGAGCCGGGGTTAGCGGATCGCCTGCTGGCGCAGACACAAGAGGCGCTTTCTCGCCAGGAGATGCTTGGCGCGCCGCCGGTATTGCTGGTTAACCATGCGCTACGTCCATTATTGTCCCGCTTTCTGCGGCGCAGTTTACCGCAGCTGGTGGTGTTGTCGAACCTTGAGCTTTCCGATAACCGTCATATCCGCATGACGGCGACCATTGGAGGAAAATAATGCGTAAGTGGCTGGCGGTGTTGCTCTTTCCCCTGACGGTTCAGGCCGCAGGCGAAGGCGCGTGGCAGGATAGCGGTATGGGCGTAACCTTAAATTACCGGGGCGTTTCCGCATCGTCTTCGCCATTGTCGGCGCGTCAGCCAGTTTCCGGTGTGATGACGCTGGTCGCCTGGCGTTATGAACTGAATGGCCCGACTCCCGCGGGATTACGGGTACGGTTATGTTCCCAGTCCCGTTGCGTAGAACTCGATGGTCAGAGTGGCACGACCCACGGTTTTGCCCATGTTCCCGCAGTCGAGCCGCTCCGCTTTGTCTGGGAAGTCCCCGGCGGCGGCAGACTTATCCCGGCGTTAAAAGTGCGGAGCAATCAGGTGATTGTGAACTACCGCTAACCGTTCCTTTCTTTGCCAGGTAGCAGACCTGACTCTCTTTTTGAATAAATATCCTCCGGCATAGCCGGAGGTTTTTCAGATGCGCCTGTAAGGCTCTCTTACCAGCCGCGCCCTAACAGGCGCATACGATCTGACATTTGCATCAAACTTCGTTACTTACGGCCCGTAAA
>NZ_JAGERQ010000014.1:0-127330 GCF_017572645.1 Salmonella sp. 32100201201700099SM
AGAAGTGGCAGGCTGGCGCGGATATGGTGCTGGCTAAGCGCTCAGACCGCTCAACTGACGGGCGCATGAAGCGTAAGACAGCTGAATGGTTTTATAAGCTGCATAATAAAATCAGCAATCCAAAAATCGAAGAAAATGTTGGCGACTTTAGGTTAATGAGCCGTGCGGTTGTCGAGAACATCAAACAAATGCCAGAACGCAACTTGTTTATGAAGGGTGTGCTCAGTTGGGTTGGCGGAAAAACGGATGTTGTTAAATATGCCCGTGCCGAACGCGTGGCCGGTGATTCGAAATTCAACGGCTGGAAATTATGGAACCTGGCGCTGGAGGGAATAACTTCTTTCTCAACATTTCCGCTCCGCATATGGACTTACATTGGATTGTTTATTGCAGGTATGTCATTCCTTTACGGTGCATGGATGATTATTGATAAATTAATATTTGGAAATAATGTTCCTGGCTACCCGTCTCTTCTTGTTTCTGTTCTTTTCCTGGGTGGCGTTCAATTGATAGGAATAGGTATTCTTGGAGAATATATTGGTAGAATTTACATAGAAACCAAACAGCGGCCTAAATACATATTAAAGCGTAAGGGTTTTAAAAGTGAAATTTAATAGTAATGACAGGATATTTATATCAATCTTTCTTGGATTGGCGATTATATATACATTTCCTTTATTGACACATCAATCATTTTTCGTTGATGACTTGGGTAGGTCTTTATATGGCGGGTTGGGTTGGTCAGGCAATGGTCGCCCACTTTCCGACTTTATTTTCTATATCATTAATTTTGGAACCCCAATTATAGATGCTTCTCCGCTACCTTTAATGCTAGGGATAGTTATTTTAGCATTGGCACTATCCTGCGTCAGGGAAAAGCTGTTTGGAGATGACTACATCACAGCATCTCTTTGTTTTATGATGATTTTGGCAAACCCATTCTTTATTGAAAATCTATCATATAGATATGATTCATTAACAATGTGTATGAGTGTGGCAATATCTATTATCTCATCGTATGTCGCTTATCAATACAAGCCTATAAATATCATAATATCATCCATTTTAACCATTGCATTCCTTAGTCTTTATCAGGCTGCGCTGAATACTTACGCAATATTCTTGTTGGCCTTTATAATTTCAGATGTGGTTAAGAAAAACTCAATTTCAAATATCACAAAAAATACAGCATCTTCTGTCGCTGGTTTAATAATAGGATATTTTTCCTATTCTTACTTTATTGCAAAAAGACTTGTAACAGGTTCTTACAATATCGAACATAGTAAGATTATAGAGATAAACTCAAGTTTATTTGAAGGGATAATTTCTAACGTCTTATCATTTTATAGAATGTTTAGCACGATCTTGAATGGCGATAATTACTTAATCTACTACTCGCTATTCTTTGCGCTAATCATTTCTTTGATAGTCATAGTTTTAAAAGTAATCAAAAGAGATGAAAATAAGAAAACAAAGTTCTTGCTAGTAGTTTTAATTTTATTAGCATCAATGTTTTTCATCATTGGACCAATGATTTTTCTAAAATCACCAATATACGCACCGAGGGTATTGATTGGTATGGGTGGCTTTATGTTTTTTTGTTGCCTATGCGTATTCTATGCTTTTGAAGATAAGCAGTTAATATCAAGAATATATTTTTCTTTTATTCTTTTAATATCAACAATATTTTCTTATGGTGCTTACAATGCCATAAATGCACAGTTTCAGCTTGAGGAAAGCATTGTAAATAGAATATCTCAAGACATAGATTATCTTGGATTTGGAAGAGACAAGAAAAATATAAAATTCATTGGCACAGAACCGTATGCATCAATAAATGAAAACATAGTAATAAAGCATCCTTTAATGAGAGAGTTAATACCACGCATTATTAACAATAATTGGATATGGTCAGAGGTGTTAATGCAAAGAAATGTGTTCTCCAGAAATTACAGACTATATGACAAAGAGGTGAAACTTGAAAATGGGTGGAAAAAATCTGGTAATAACGTATACGATATTGGTGTTGTAGGGGAAACCATAGTTGTTAGGTTTAATTAGCTATAGAACATTTACCATAAAATAAAAATGGGTGTTTACACCCATTTTTATTACATATCTAAAGTGTTGCTAAGGTTAATCTAACTAATTCTCCATTGGGTTTTTTCACTAAAGCCTTTAAAGAAGTAGAATTATTTTCCCAATATGGCAAAAAACATGAGGAATCCTTTATAAAATCATCTGACGCGATGTCAGGGACAAATGGTATCTCTGCCCCCCTGCAATCTTTGTGGTTAACTTTTAATGATACAGCGTCAGGTGTGTTACCTGAAATAGCAGTAAGTTGAGTCCACGCTGAGCCAGAACCGGGCCCCCCGTTAATGTGGGAGTACAATGCTCCGCTATCTAAGGTCTTTGATAACTTATGAATCCGCAGTTTAATCGCTGCGCTATCATAGCCGAAACTATTAGCGCGGATATTACCTAACCCTTCTTCTGCCAAATTAGCAACATTAATTCTAGAGGGGTCTACCATCCCGGTGATACCGCTTACGGTAGAGTTAGGGGCGTCTATGGTTAGACCCTGCCCATCGGTTGAGCGGATCCCAATTAAACGTAAACCGTTCACACGGCAAGCCCCAGATATATAAATCTGATTAGCCTGGAAATCCTTAGTATTGGTGTCAATTATGGCTATATTGGTAAATACTGATTCATGGGTGAGTAGGTACGCGCCAGAGCCAGCGCAATCTTCTACGGTAATATTAGACACATACATGCCCTTACCATCCATACCAAAACCTACACCTAACGCCCCGCGAACCAGAAGATTATCAATCAGGTGATTTAGGGGTAACTGATGCAGTGGGTATTGGGTTATAGGGTAGTCCCCAGGCCTGTCCAACTCCGGATTCATGTCAGTGTCAGCACCTAAATCGAATCCGTCCCATACGGGGTAAATAACGACCGAGTCGCGGAATTGCAGATTATAGTTGCGAGAGGTTGTCGAGCCCACAGTACCTTGCCAAGTTTTAACACCACTCTCCCCAGCGCGATATGAAGTAAACCCAATAACTCCACCATCACGTTCAAAGCCACCATTATTACGTAAAAATTGGGCGCTACTTACTGATCCATAGCTGGTTCGTCCGCCAATGACATAGTTACCCTTACCCCAATCGCCGCTAAGGTTTTCGAAGGTTATAATGCCATCTTTACCTCCGCTTGGATTATTGGCGTCTACCATCTTGCAGAAGTGACACCCTCTAAACAAAAAACCAGCCATTAGACCGCTAGCCCGATGAACTTCGACCCCTATACATTCTCTAATTTCTAACGTAGACGTTATATTTTGCCCTTTTGCATTAGGTGGGAGTAACGTTTCTATTCCTGGGAATTTAACGTAATCGCTTACGGTTGGCTGATACCCATCGGTTTTCGATTGTTTTAAAGTGGCAACGACCGCTGCGGCATCCGTTAGCCACTGATTGTCATCCGTCCAAGGCTTGATAACCCATGGTGTTGTAGTGCTTTCCATAAAAACCCCGGCAATGCGGGAACCTTTGCCTAATTTCGTAAAAATAAGATTTCCATCTCCTATAAACTTAGCTTTACATTCTATAGTCAGAACCTTACCACCAAAATCAACTTTCTCTCCATTATAAAAATGATAATCAACATCGATAAGAAGGCCATCAACCGCAGCAGATGCTGCATCCTGCAATGTTGGATAATCTGATAATTTTACTGAATACTTAAATTTTTTATCAGCTTCTATTGAATATTGATCTGGATCGTACTTCAATACGTTAGCAATATAGTCAACCTGAGAACCATTGGCATCATAGATAGCCATGCTATGACCCTGAACGGTGACAATTTTCACCAGTTGGCCGTTGTATACGATTTTACCGGCTGCGTTGATAATTAGCGGCTGAGCAATCTGGACGTGAGAGCCATCCTCATTTTCAATGTATACGGGTATCTGATTGGCAGGATTAACCGGATCGGTATCAATCTGACCAATGTAAATTTTCCCATTAGCAACAGCTTTAAACGAACGGGATTCAGTAAAGATTGGACGAGGGTTAGAAACAACTACGTTGGCAGTGATATCTGTCATTTAATGTGCTCCAGATGCAAGGAATCGCCGCAGCGTGGCTACGGCAATGCGTCATTAAGACCACGGTGGTCTTATTGTGGATACAACCAGTAGATCATATGATGCCGATCCACTTACAAAAGTGAGGCATCAGAAATGGGAAGAGATGACCCGCAATTTAACCTCAGGCTACCCTACGAGCTGAAAGAAAAGGTTAAGCAGAGGGCAAAGGCAAACGGAAGGTCACTAAATGCAGAGCTAGTGCAGATAGTGGCTGATTCACTTGAAAAGCCTACGCCTGTAATCGGATACAGGGATGATGCTGAACGCGAAGCAGACATCGTATCCAGAGAAATTCAAGAATTAGTATTCGAAAAGTTGAAAGATTTCTATCGAAAAAAATAGCCCGGCGAACCGGGCTTTACTCATTTTTTGCAAGCTATATACATGCTTCTTGATATGGTGTTTGTTGCAAATGCGTTGCCAGTACTTCCGTCAATGTTTGCAATAGCTCCCTGATCACTACCAGTGCTAATCAGGTCATAGCCTTTTGAACCACAAAGATCTCCGGCCTTGGCCTGACACATAGCCCATGAACCACCTACTCCAGAGCATTCTATGGTATATGCCTCTCTTCCATCTGGAGCATACGTTTTTGTTGCTGTAGCGCACCCAGCGAGAAATACACAAAAACAGCCAACCATCACACCTTTTTTCATTATCATCACCCAATTAAGTAAGGGATTCAGATAATATATAGATCAAAGAATGATCTCTATTGGTTCCTACGAGGATTTATGAACAGAGACTTATTGAACTTTGCATTCCTTATCTTCGGCATCGTAGTTGGTAGACTGCTATTCGCTTAATGCATCTGATTTAGCGCCTTGAGCAACAGAGTTAACAGCCCGCTCAACTTCGGCTAACGCTTTCTCGAATGCGGTAGAACCACGTGGAGTATTAGCCAGGCGAAGCATTGCATTACGTGCTGGTTCACTCTCATACATTCTTGCCAGCAAACCATACCCGCCACCAACACCTACCAGTGCAGGGTTAGTTACTGTTCCAATACCTAGGATGAACGGTATAGTTTGCTGACCTGTAGGCGTTGTTACTCCTGCCTGACCGGCACGCTTGGTTGCCTCAAGATAATTCTTAATCCCCTTCAGATACGCAGCATCACGGCCTTTGAATGCTATACCGGTCTGGTTAGACATCAGGTTAACCTGTCTCAGGAACTGGTCAGGTGAGCCTCCTGATTTCTCCATGGCCTTTCCGATTATGCCGTTGCGCATCTGAGCGCGCCCCACCTGACCGACTGACCGGTACAGATTCTGAACTTCTGATTTGTTCTTGCTGAATAGCATGTTGTTGACCACTTCAGGGGTCAGGTCTCCTTTCATGATCACGTTCTTAAGGCGCGTATTCTGTAGCTTATTTGCTTCGTCAGCGTAGATGGCGTTAGCTTGCTTATAGCGACGCAGTGTGTCATTACCAAGATTCTGTCCGATGGCGCTATCGATATCACTAGTCATTGCGTTGTAAATGCGCTGAATAGCTGCGTCAGATCGGTTTGGCAAGACCGTTCTCTCTCCTTTAACATCCTGCCTAAACTGGCTTCTCAGTCCGCTCAACTGCTGCAAATCCATTGCCACTGGACCGCTTGCGCCAGCATTGCGGGTAAGCTCATCGCGATAGGCCTGAAGCTTAGAAATCGTATCGTTATCCGCAACCTTTCCAAGTTTCTGCAAACTGGCTATTTCAGTATCAATCTGCTGAATTGCCTTTGACGGCTGAATGTTTACGCCTGCCATTGCGTTTTGCACTTGTTCCAGCCTATTCCCCGCTGCGCGCTTTATTCCTGACGTTTTTGCTTTCAGACTACCAACTACAATCGACGGATCGTATTCACCAAATCGCGATGCAAACTCATCTACCAACTGACTGCGAGCTTCTTGCTGATTAGCTCGCATAGTGCTTGTCCCGGCAAATGGGATGTTTTCAGCTGTGGTTTGTGCCATGCGCCCGACGCGGGAATTTGGCTGCAAAACGTCAGTTGTATGCAAAGGAACATCTGCAGCATTAGCGAACTGAATAGCCTGCTGCGCTTCTGGTGCGATCGTCCCGCGAATACCACGATAAGCAGCTCCAGCGGCTCTACCTAACTTATTGATTGCCCCGCCTAATGCAACACCAGTTCCTAAGTCTGTTGCCAGTGCTTCTGGATTATCACGCTCACTGTTTGCAGCCAATGAACCAACAGCGTTCTCCGCCAGCAAGCGTGATGCACCCTGAGCAACTCGACCGGCAATAGATGGTGCCTGCGCTGCAATTCTCTCGACCCCAACAGGAGTCAAATATGGCAGTGCTTCAGAGAAGATTTTACCTTCTGTCGTCTGTGGAGTAAGCGCACCTTGTTGCAAGACAAAGCCCTGCTCAAGTCCTTGTGTCGTGACGCGAGGCGCTGGCTGATAAGTTCCGTCACCAATGCCAAGCTTCTGACCAGCCCATGCCCCAGCGCTGGCGACAGCATCAGCCATTGATGCCGGGATATTTGCCAGATTAACGCCAGCCTGTAGTAATCCACGCCCAGTCTCTGCAGCAGCATTGCCAAGGTCAGAAATGAAGCCGCCTTGTTGCTGTGGCTGGCTTCCTGGGGTCATAGATGTGCCCTGCTGTTCCTGCTGTGCAGACTGTCCAGAAAAATACTCATCAATAGCCGATCCAATATCCTCAGTGCTTGTTCCTTCTGGGAATGTGAATGTCTTACCGTTGGCTGTAACTTTCATTATTCCACCGTGAATTGAATTCCAGATTTAGACGTGTAGCTTACTCCGACTGATTGCTGAGTCGCTGGCTGCTGCCTTGATGATTTCTGCCCACCATTATCAACATTAACGTTGTACTGCTGGTTATAATTGTTGGTGTATTCCTGAATCTCACGAATAGACTGCTGCATAGCCTCCGGGCTTGAGTAGTCAACCTGCGGCATCCCCTGAAAATACATCTTCACTTCTGCAATGGTGTTGATACCGCTAGCGCCCATATCTCTTGCTGCTGCCACGCCCTGATTCTGCATTCTTCCCTGAATACGTTGTGCGGAGTTATATAACTGGCGTTGCTCTTTGCCTGTGAGTCGGCTGCGAACATCTGCACCAATTGCCGGATTTCCTGCTCCGCCAGTCATGCCAGTCATAAAATCGAGAGCAGAAGCATCTGCATTTGCGATTGCGTCAATGTCTTTCTTCATCGCGTAGTTCTGTGCGCTTGCCGCAGACGTTGGAGGTGCTGCAATAGCACTTGCCGGTACGCGAACCATATTGCCGTTATCGTCAATGCCTTCGTAAAATGCATTAGCCCCTGCGCCGTGAAGTTTTCCGTCAATGTTGACTGTTCTACCATCTGCAAGCTGAACGACCCGATTCCCGTCGACTCCTGATATCGTTCTGGCGTTTGCCCTTTGCATTGCCAAATCCTGACCGCGGCGGGCTGTAGAGGCTGACATGTCTTGTCCGCGCATAGTAATATTTTGCCCGCGAGCCTGAAGTCCTTCCCCTGCTTTATTGCTGCGGATTGTTTCAGCAAGTCGACCTCGGTCAATCTCGCGACCTGTCAACTTGTCCTGAATATCAAAATACTTTTCTGGTCCTACCGCGTGCATTCCAATAAGGTCTGTTAACTGCGTGAAGCCTTCAGGGCTTTGTTGATATGTCTGCCACGCCTGTTCAGGAGATACGCCAATTTGCTGCAGCGTATTCTGGTGAGTGGCAAGCTCTCGCATCACCGCTTCTGGCCCCTGAGCGGCGGCAATATTCAATCGTGCAGACATATCGCCCATCGCCTGATTTCTGTCAGCATCAACAAACCCCATGCCCTGACGAATTGTTTCAATCTGGTCTGGATTGGTGGCTGCAAGTTGACGCAAGGCGTCGCGATCACCTGCCGCATAAGCCTGACCGAAAGCTTTTTGAAAGTCAGAAAGCCTCTGAGCAGCCTCATTCTGCTGTATTGCCTGGCCAACTGCGCCAAGCCCCTGAGCAAGTTGAACTCCAACGTTTGGGCGCTGGCTGAAGTCGTAACTGGATAATGATGGTTGTCCGGGCGCGTTCTGGTTCGCTACCTGCATTGATGGCAACCCGGCGAGTTGAAATGTAGCCACGATAACTCCTTAGAAGAGTGAGCCAAGCAATCCGATACCTGCGCCAATACCAGCACCCCATGGCGTCGATGCACCAAGCATCCCGGCAAGACCAGCTCCTGCAAGAGCACCACTTGTACCACCGCTAATGGCACTTCCAAGCGTTGATTGACCAGAACTCTGAGAGCGGATCGCCGCCATCTGTTGCGCAAGATTACCTGCGTTATTTGCATAGTTCTGTCCTGCCGATGCCTGGCCTGCTGCCGCAGACTGACCAACGTTTAACAGGTTGCCATAGTTTTGCATCTGCCCTGACAACCAGTTCTGCCCGAGCGTTGGTGCAATGGATGCAATTTGGTTTGATGTTGCTGTAGAGCCAAGACCTCCGGTGGCTTCCGCTGCATTCAGGCTTTGATAGCGAGCCTGATCAGCCAACTGTTTATACTGGTCTGAGTTGTAATACTGATTGAGAGCGCTGTTCTGACCTTCCAGCGTTGATAGCTGCTGAATCTGCTGGAGAGCCGGCAAACCTGCGGCGGCGTAAGGTGCCAACTGTTCCATCACGCGATTGAATTGTTGGTTTTGCAGGTCTGCGGCGTACTGTGTTGCTCTTGCGGCCTCTTTTGCTCCGCTGCTTGATGAGCCGCCTTTACCGCCTTTTTCAGGGTAAAGAGGTTCCTCACCGCGCAGTTTCCTGCCCAGCTTAAATGCATATAACATGGCTATCTCCCGTGATTCAGGAAGTCGATTAGTTCTTCGCGTGTGGCGCTGTAAAACGTCACGTCATCCACGCCTTTGAAGTATTTCTTGATGGTTCCTACACGCTTAAGGCCAATCATTGCGCAGTACATTTGACCGTGGCGAAATTTGCGTGCAGCAAATGATGTAACGCACTGAACGGTGGTGTTGGCGAGAATGTATCGCCAGAACGTCAGCCCGATTTCCTTACTGAATCCTCTAATCTCAGGCAGATACATGGCGTGGCAGTCAAAGGTCAGCGGCTGAATCTCGTTGTAATACACGATGCCACCGAACTGACCATGTACGTTCACTTCGAAATAGCGGCACTCAGGCTTGTAGTCGTATCCGTCACCGTTGTTGCTCCCGGCAATAATGTCAGGATGGTTGCCGACAGTTTCTATCAGGTCGATGTTGCGTGTTGGAGTAAATGTAATCATTAATCAATCAACCCATGTGCACGCAAGGTGTCTTCCAAAGCCTTAGTGCGCCGACGCTCAGCAATTAGAGCATTGGCTATAGCCTGTATTTCAGATTGCGTGTAAGTATCGCTAACGGTGAATGTCAGGTCAGCATTGAATACGCCTTTATTCGCCGTACCTGTTGCCGCGGTCCATCCAGTCTGGCGAGCGCCAACAACTTTTGTACCGTTAACAGAATAATTTCCTGATACGCTAAGGGATGAGGAAAGAGTTTGAGTTCCTGTTCTGCTGAGTGAAACATAATCAACGATTATCTCTGATACCTTACCCTCGATATCCTGAACTTTTATTTTCAGGCCATTAACATCATTCTCTATTTCAAGAAGCTTTACTTTTATTCCTGAAATATCCTCTTCTGTTTTTGCAATTCTTTTTTCGTGCTCATCAAGAATTAAATCCTGCTCATCATTTCTGACCTGCGCATCATAAGCACCGCCTCCTGCCTGATTTGCCTTTTCTGCAATGGAGCCAACATCAGTACCCTGATTTATGACATACAGAAGGTAAGACTGACTGAATATGTTGCGAGGGAGAATAGATGCATCAATGCGTGTAGCCTGAACCACGACAGGCTTATTAAGTGACGGGTCTGCCATATGTTACTCCAGACGAATTTGACACCCGGATAGTGTTACTGGTGATTTGGTGATTACCCGCAGTTTGAATCCGATTAATCGACGAATACGACCTACACGCTTCCATAAAACTCTCTTGTCGTACACAAACGGCTCATTCTGCTCAATCATCTGTTCGCGGCCGTAATTGATTCCGTCTGTGGTTGCAGACAGGAACAGGCGGCCAGCGTACTGCGCAACGCCTGTCGAGGATTCAACTTCCAGATCGAAGCATCTGGCGTTATCAGCCTTGAAGATGGGAGTAAACAGCAGATGTTCTTGCTGCTTGTCGTACTGACTACTAATGTCGAATTGCAACTGCCCTGTCACCGCTTCTGACTTGTCGCCACACGTAATCTGGTTGCCTTCGTACATGAAATCGATGGCGCGATAAACATCGTCGTATAAACCGGTTTTCAGTACGCACCATTGCGGCCCGTTCTGGCTTGATGAGGCATCGTAAACCAGCACATGACGCGGGAGATGGATAATCAGCAGTTCATGCGAATCGAACCTCAACGCCTCCATCACCCCGGTTGCCAGTTCATCAGCCGTGTATGAGCGGATAATTTTCTCAATACTGGCCGTCGCAATTGGTGAAGCCTGCCCTGACCCGATGATGTAGACGGAAGGTGCGCCAGTAGCCGGGTGACTGATGAATGCATATGAATCAGCGAATGGCGTTTTACAGTATGTTCCGGCAATCCCCTTCTGTACCATTAACGATGGCTGCGCGACATACAACGCAGCGCCAACGGTGGTTGCGCCTGTCAGGGAGAAATACTCTATCGTCGACGAGCCAAAGCAGACGATGAAATCTCGCCATGAACCTATGCCAATTATCCCGTCAGGCTGCGATTCTGCGCGATATTCTGCACTGTAGCGGTCAGGATGCGATTCATCTTCAAGGTCAGTGATAAACCATGAATCTGTACCGTCTTTTGACCATGCATAACGCCCACGTAAGCGAGTAATGTCACGGACTGAGCCTAACTCATACTGCGTGAATCCGCTGTCTGCAGGCCAGTTTGAGACGGTTTTAACCGCGCCATCATAGCGATACTCGATGAGCTGACCATTAACGCCTACCGCCTGTGATGTGCGACCATGTGCCATTGATACGCGACCGCTTCCGGCAACATCACCGACTACGGCTTCACCTTTGTAGAGCTTGCCGCCACAAACACGATATACAGCGTTCTGAGCGGTGTTATACTCAACTCCGCGCGATACTCCATTTACATCGTTGCGCTTCGCTATGCCCGGGAATGAGCGTAAATAACCCGATGAGTCGAGGACTTCTTTTGGTGTGGCCAACATGTTGATTGGTAGGTAATCAATGTAGTCGGCATTCTTGAAGTCCTTACCCATTCCCTTCATCATGGGGAGTTGTTGAATCGGCATTCTGCTCTCCGGGGAAATAATGCCATTCGTTCAGATTGGCGAAACTGTTTCCACTGCCAGTTGGCATACGTGACGGGTAAGGCGCTCGTTTAGCTCTGGCGATGGCGGTCTGCTTATAGAGAAGTTCCTTCCCATATTTAGCGGTTGCGATAATTTTGGCGGTAGCCTCAAGCGCATAATCCGGAGCAATTCTGCAGGCCAGATTGTGGAATACTGCGCTGACTGCGCTTGAGCGAAGACCGTGATCATCACCATCAGCGGGAGGATTATCATCATCTGAGAATACATAGCCGGTGATGATTCCCTTTCCGTCCTGATACCACTCAGCCATCATCGCTTCAAGGTCGTCAACAGCATCCTGCATAGACTGAGGTTCGATATCAGTGAGAGTTGCATCTGATGCTACACCAAGCTTACGCAGCGCCGCCCTGGCCAGATCGCCTTTAGTCTTTATCTGCATCGCTTTCCGCCTTAGGCTTTGGTCCTGGCTTTTTGCGTTCTTTGGTTGCCGGTTCTTTCGGTCGCAGGCTTAGCAGACGATTCAACACATCATCTGCCGTGTGGCCGTCCCATTCCTTGCCAAACTCAATTTCTGTGCCTTTAGGCAGATGTTCAATTTCACTCTCTGGGAGGTGGTATGTTACCGCGCCTTTTGGGGTGTCGATGCCAGCTAACACCCATCCATCCCATTGCTCGCCGTCATGATGCTGGAAGCTCCACCATGCGCTTTCTGGGAAGGCATTCATTAGTGTTGAAAACAGGCGCACTCGATGTGCATATAGTTCGTTAAAGGTGTGGTATCCATCAGATACTTCACCCATGTCTTTCTTGGCCACTCCTGACTCGCCGATTGGTTCGTCATTAGTCTCCGGCACCTCATTTGGGTGCTTAACCCAACCATCGTCAAGGTGATCTTCTACATCGCTGTCGTCGACAACTTTAGCCTGAACTTCCTTGCCCCATACCTTCGTTCCACGACCCTGCTTATATAGCATTACGCCCATATGTCACCTCAAATAAGAAAGGGGCCGAAGCCCCTGTTAGTTACGCAGTCTGACCAGGCAGGCCAACACCGATTGCTTCCGGTCGTGTCGCGTTTACGCCGTACCACAGCGCAATACGGCACAGGCCGGACAGGGTGGAAATATCACCCTGCGTAGCGAAGATACCGTTAAGGCCGACATCCGGGATGCTGAATGAGGTAGTTTTCATACCTGCAAACAATTCGTGGTTAGCAGGAATGGGCTGAGACACAATACGGATGGCGTCATCAGCCCAGAACACGTTGGTGCGAGCATCCTTAACGTTCAGGATGTTCACCGCCATCGCATCAGCCAGCGAGGTGTTAACGTTGGCGTATGCCCGTTGCTCAGGAGAAAGAGAAACATCATCCAGTGCTACAGGCTTCGGCGTGATTTCAACGTGAGTACCATCAACAACGCGAACTACGGAGAAAGTCGCGTCCTGCGCCAGTACGTTCTTAGCCATCTGACCAAGGAACTTCACGCCAGCAAACGAAATTTTGTCGCCGCGTTTCAGGCCGGTGGTTGCAGACAGGGTGACGGTAGCAAAACGGTTATCAACGTTAACTTTGTTGCCATCGTTATCCAGTTGCCATGCGACAGGCTTGAAGGACTGCGCACCGGATACAGTGATGCCAGTTGCGGTGGATTTGGTCAGCACAGGAAGTTTCGGAGAGCGCAGGACATCATCGAAGCCAGCAACCTGACGCTGAATGGTGCCATCGCGGTATGCTTCTTCAGGGATGCGCCCGAAGATATCACGCTTGGTCAGGTCATAACCCGCCTTTTTGTAGTCCTGCGGGTTGAAGAAGTACGATGTTCCCATGTCGCGGTTAAGTTCGCGGGAGAACATCAGTTCTTCTGCATCGGCCACAAAGTTCCATGCATCTGCGGTATTAGTGCCGATTGCATCCGGAGAAGTGATAACCAATGACCCCATCTCGGCGGCCATGTTTGCGACTTTCAGCTCAACGTTATTCGCCAGCTTGCGAGCGGCGGACTGGATGCGGTGACGATACGCAGTCTCGTCTCGCAAGTCATCGGCGCGTAACTGGAAGAAGTCGTTATCCGGCTCTCCCATGTTTACCGCGACGTTGAGTTCCAACAAGCCTGTCGCTTTATCAGTTAAATCCCAGCCCTCCTGAGTGGGAGACTCCTGCTCTACAGGCATCCATATGGTATTACTGGAGCGCTGCATAGAAGCGGCAGGCGGGGTGTATTTCTTGGCTTTCTGCGCCATTGGAGTGATTGCGGAGATGGTTTCAATAATCTCATCCACCGCCAGTGTAACAATTTGACCTTCGTTCAAAGCCATTATCGGATTCCTTTAAGTTTTGCCTTTAGCTTGCGGTAGGTTTCCACATCTCCCTTGCTCGCAGCAGCATCCATTTGTTTACGAATGGCATCTTTATTTGCTGCGCTGACATCACCGGTAATCGGCTGGTCAGCAGGGGGAGCGGAAGAGATTTGTTTACCGCGAGGCTTGAGAGTTAAGCGTTCGGATAGTCGAGTGAGTTCAATCAGCGCGGACTGCCCATCCATCGCCAGTAACTGGCGGGCTTTCTCCGGGTTTGCCCCCAGGTGATACATGAGCGCGGCGGACTTCTCCGGGAACAGGCGCATAATGTCGGCCCCAACCGCAGGCGGAACCAGTTGCATAAATGCGTCTTCTTTCTCCTGATAGTCAGGGATGTTGAGCTTTTCCGCCGCGTCATAGTGTTTGCGGGCAGCTTCGACGTATTGCGCTGATTGCTGGGTAAACTCCTGAGTCTTGCGGCCCTGTTCTGCTACGGCATTGCTGCGGGCGTCCTGCGCTTTCATTAGCCATTCGGTATTAGCAGCATTGAAAGCGGCAAGCGCACGGCTGTTGTCGTAGTCATATTTAGCCAGGCCTTCTTCTGACAGATAGGCGTTAATGTCTGGCTGAGGAGGAAGGTCAGGGTTTACCCGTAAACTCTCCGGCAATTCTCCGCGTTTAACTGCCTCCATCTGCTGCTCAAGCTCGCGCTGTCGTTTGCGCTCGATGCGGCGGCGGGCGAATTCTGCGTTCTTTGCCGGGTCTTGTTTTGGTGCTGTCTCATCGTCCTTCAGGACAATCTCAAAGCCCTCTTCCTGACCTGCATTGTCGTTGGCATTATCGACAACTAAGCTATCAGCAGATGCCGCTGCATGATCGCCGGACAGGGTTAAGTCTTCAGTTGCCTGAATTTCGGTGGTTGGTTCCATGATTAACTCTCTCTTATTGAGGTGTCTCGGCTACACTGCCGGAAGGTTGATTTTGTCTCTGCGATTGCAGGATATTGGCAATGTCCATTCGCTGCTTGTGCGTCTGTTCATCGCCTTTAAGGAGTAACTCAGCATTTGCGCGAGCGTCTTCGCTGCGGTCCTGCTGGAATGAGGCAACGGTTTTAAGGAACTCTCTAAACTCAGATTGTTTACTGAGGTCCATGTTGTTGAAGATTTCTGCGATTCTGGCAGCGTTAAGCTGGTTCTGCGCTTCGACTTTAGCTGCATCGATTTGCAGGGACAGCGTCTGGTTCTGAGCTTTAGCCAGTTCAGCCTGCCCCTGCAGGAGTACGCCCTGAGCCTGAACCATTGCCGGGTCTTGTTGACCTTGTTTGGCTTGTTGCGCCTCTACTAACCATTGCTGCTCTTCGGGCGTTTCTGGCTTCTTAACGCCCATCTGAATAAGCTGCTTGTTGGCATAGTCACGCATCATCTCAACACCTTTACCATCAAGCAGGGTGAAGTACTGAAGCAACAGCAGTTGATATTCTGGCGTTCCCTGTGGCGTCTTGCCGAGCAACTCAAGAATTTCTGCGCGGTTTTGCTGCTTCATGGACTGGAATGATGGTCCAACATCCGTGTAGCACTCATAGCGCCCCCTGATATCGTTCAGTACCTGCCGCTCACCAGTGGCAAGGTCAACAACCTCAGCCATTAGCTGAACCTCTTTTTCACTGCCATCCTCAAGGGTGATTGTCACGCTGCGAGGAACATCGTAGATGTCGTTAACTATCGACTGGTAAATCTCACCGTCACGGCGCATAGCGGTAGCCAGATTATCCTGAAACACGTATGTCTCAAGGTCAGCCCGCATATTGAGTTGGTTTACGGTATCGAATGCAACCTGATTACCATTAACCGACCCAGCATCTACACCAAGAGTGGCAACCTCTTTTACTGCGCTGGTTGCAGCTTCCAGCATATAGGCATTGGCCTGTGGAACTTCAGGATTTTCATAGTATGCCAGCGGCTGAGTTGGCATTTCTCCGTTGTTCTCATCCGTGCGATTGAGCAGGTAATACGGGTAATCGTCGTTACCGTCATACATATGCTCAAAGCCTGCAATCTGTTCAGGCCAGAAGAACGGCTTCTTCTTCGGAGTACGGGCCACGATGTCGGCGTTGAACGACATAATCATGTTGCGCAGACGCTGACCGTCTTTTGTCAGGCGGACGACACCCTCATACACTTCTTTATCTTCAACGAAGCCCCACTCTCCGAATACCGGAACAATTGGGATATGTTCGCCAGCAATGAGCTGCTTGTCTTTGAGTACAGCAGTGCAGGTGATAATCGATTTGTATACTCGGCGACGCTTAATCTGGCGCTCTGCAATTTTGATAAATCCACTATCAGCCAGGTCGTCGATGACGTCTTTAATATCGCGCTTAAAGTAGCTTACCGGCTCACCCGTAACCGGGTCTTGGTAGATAAACGCCGTCTCTTTCTTCTCGACCACTTCGTAAAACTCAGCGATCTGAATTGTGTCCTGCGTCAGCCATGGAAATACCCAATCGTTTGGGTTCTGGAATGATGGAATATCATCCGCATCGAGGTCGTATTTTTCTGCGAAACCTTCCCAACCATTCTGGCTCATTGAGTGGATAACTGTGCAGTGACGGGCGTCAGACTTGTCCATCAGTTTGCTGTTGCTGTCCCAGATAACATGGGAGCAGGCACTATGGATAGGCTCTCGACGGATAACCTGATTGTTGCTCGTCGGACTTTGATCTTCGTAGTCAGTGACCAGACGCCACGCACCTACGCCAGATTCAATCTGCTCACGAACAGCGACGTTGACCGCGATTTTTGCCGTATTGTGTCGCATGTCTGTGCGATACATGCCCATTAGCACATCAGCAGCGTCAGGACTTGCTCCATCCTTTGGGCGATACAGAACATCAACAGGGTTCTGACGCATCTCAGAAACGAGTTTGCGCACCACAGGACGTACCACATCGAACTGCCCGCGATATTGTAGGGTTGTGTATTGTGATAGCCAGTCATCCCACTGAGATACGCGGGAGAAGAAGAGATCATTCTTGGCCTCCCTTCTGGCTTCATCGCTGGCTGTCCAGTCCGCATCAAAGCGCGACAGGATGCTCTCCAGCCTGTTTTCATTGTCGGCCATTATCGTCCTCTGCGTACTGGTCTAATAGGTGCGGGGATTTTCTTTTCTTTCGGCTTTCTGATATCGCGCATCATCCTGGCGAAGCGGCGCATCATGTAGCCGTAGCGAGTAGCATCGAGCACATCATCGTTGGTCTTGACAATCTTGCCGTTCTCGTCGCGATGATATAGACGGAACTCTTCAAAAAATGGTTCGCATGTGTTGAATACTTTGAATCTTCCTTCAAGCATCAGGTCACGAAGTTCACTAATGCCTGACTCTACTGAGTTACCGCCATCCGGGAACGTTGCGTGTTCGGGAAGCATAGAGAACCCGGCGTCCGCATATTGGGTTTTAAGTTGCTCACCACCGCCCTTTTCGTGTTGGTGACCGTCATGAGGCCACGCGACAGGTATTTTGTTAGCCCACGACTTAACAGCACCCCATGCCTGAACTGCGGTGTTCTCTGATTTCTTCCACACACGCGCCAGATAGAAAACATCTGCGTCTTTGTCCCACCAAAGCTGAATGTGAGCTTGCGGGTGGTTCCATCCGAAGTCCTGAGCGTCGATAACATAGAAGTGATCGGGGCACTCAAACGGCTGGCACTTAATCGTCTCTTCTGGTATCTGGAAGATTCGCCCGCTACCCATCGTAGGAATACCACGAGCACGTGCCTCTCTCTCATGCTCAGGATAGGATGCTATGATTTGCTCTTTCTGCTCGTCGGTGTAGTGCTCAGCATCATAGATGGTCATGTTGACCACTTTCTGAGACTTGCTGGGATTCTTCAGGAACTTGGTGACAACGTCAGACATCCCCATCAGCGGGGTAAACGTCAGAATAGAGAATTGCCCGTATTTGTTGGTACGGGTAAGACCTTCGCCATAGATGCTATATGGCGGCTCTTCGTCAAACCAGACGCCGTGAATTGTGTCGCCCTGCCAGCGGGCGCGGCCCTGTGAGTAAGGCTTGAAGTAGCATATTGAGATGCCATCTTCGACGCCTTCTGGCGTGTGGTGCTTAACAAGAAGGTGATCAACAAGATTAGGGAAGAATGGTGACTTCTTCCAACTAATGATGTCCTCTTTCGGGATTGATCCGTAGCCGGGTTCATCATTCTCTTCGATACGCCCGCACAGGATTCGTTGAGTCGTTTTGGTTACAGTCTCGTTTGTTTCACCGCCAATCCAGAAGACAACTGGCTCATAGAAACGCTTACCTTTCCACTCTCCGCCATATTTACCATCAGCCGGATAGCCTTTTGTTCCCGGATAACGCCCGGTAAGGTGAAACGCGACTTCAGCAGCACCAGTAAATGACTTACCAAGCTGGTTACCAGCCATAAAACATCGCTCTGGATAGTCATGCCCGGCATCGATGAACTCACGCTGTTTGCTGTATGGCGTAAATTCATATAGCAGGTGTGTATTTCGGTAGTTCTCTTCTTCTTCGAGTAGCTCGAGCAATTCGATTTGCTCTTCGTCGCTCAGGCTATCAAGAATCGCGTCCAGTTCCACGGTTGAATAGCTCCTTGATACGAGAGCGGCGCTTATCGCGATCTCCCTTATCAGGTGTCACGTCTTCAACTTGCGACTGCTCTTTGAGGCCCAAATCTCGGGCGATGATGTTAGCGTTGAGAAGGTCAGCGGCTGCGCCGGAGAATTTTTGGTCGTAGATGATTTGCTCTGCTCGCGTAACGACCTCAGATAAATCTTCTCGCATTCGATATGTGCGCCATGTTTCAAGCGTCACATCGAGGAATAGAGTCAGGCCAGTGATGGTCATTGCTCGCATCTTGGCGATTGGCTCTTGTGTCACCTCACCCTGATATGAGAACGCCTTCATCTCCCATAGTGGGTTAGCTTCCACCCATTCGAAGTATTCACAACAAGCAGCCCACAGCGCCTCAGGCGACTCGAATTTCGGGTTACGCCCATGGCTACTGCGGGCCTCCCAGAATCGGTTGCCCTTTGGTGCTGCCATAAGTTAGCTTCCTTGGGTAGTTGCGATAGTCACGTTAGCCGAACCATCAAATGACGTTGAACCTGTGACAGCGCCGGTTAGTGTGATAGTACGGGCCGTTGACAACTTATCCGCCGTATCTGCATTCGTTACTGAACCGCTTGCGGAAGTGTACTTAGCTTCAAATGCTGTCTTGCTCATATAGAGCAGCTCGCCGTACTGGCTTCGGAACAGATATCCACCGACCTCCGGCTTGAATACGGCCACTGTTTGCGCTGACATGTACTGGTCAGCATACGGACCATCGAATTCTGCGCTTGCACTTCCGTCATTAGCGTATTTGATAGCTTTAATCGGAAGAGCAGACACATATGCACCGTCAGCATCTTTGTAGAGAGGCCACGATGGCGTGAAATTTGGATTTGCCATGATTATACTCCGGCAGTGAACAGGTCTAACGCTTCTTTTGCCTCACGAATAGCCTTTTCTGCGCGAGCTAATGCCGTTCCTTCACCCTGCGCCAAAACCAGTTGGTCTTTGAACAGTTCGAAGTTCAGCTTACTTCCAGCAACGAATGCGATCGCTTTCTCTGCTGCTGCGGTATCGCTTTGAACTAAACGGAGGATATCGAGGTTCATCTGCTGTAATTCTGTCAATGCTGTAATCTCTGCCATTGTGTTGGCTCCGGTTGTTGGGATAAGCCATTGTCTAGACCACTCATTGAATGGCCTCTGCAATAACCGATGTCTTTCCATCAGTCCGCCACCACAAAGAATCTTTTTTGCCATAAGGCAGGAGGTTCATCTTTCAGTGGCTGCCAGTGTTATTTCCCCACTTACTGGCTTGGGTTGTTTCGTGGTACTGCCGTAACTGGTTACCCAGAATAAATTCCGGTTTCATTATCAAGCCCACCCGTAGATGGGCTTTGTAATGGATAGCTGTTGCTCAGCTCTCGTAATGCTTTGATTTTTCCGATAACGCAGTTTTGCGTTTGCCATCAGCACGCGATATCGAGAGTCAACTGCAGTTGCTCGCGCCAGTACTCAACATTTGCTTCAATAACCGGCTTATCCCATCGCCAGCGAGCCATCTCTCTTGCCCCATTGCTGGCTTTTGATTTCCGGTCATCGCGAATGCGACATGCTTGCTCATATTTCTGCTGCTCAGTCAGTTCACCGCGAAGCAGACTATCAATGTGCAGGTCGCACCATACGGAGAATTTCGGATCGCACCATCTTGCAAAGGCAACTGATAACTTTGGATGCAGCCATGTTCCGCCGCCCCTGTCCTTTCGTGCCTTGCTTGTTTTTACATACCCGGAATCACGGGTATGTAGAATTTTCGATGGCTCACCTGAATAAACCTCATCCAGAGCTCTAACGTATTCGAGAGTTTCAGTGTTGGACAACCAGTGATCCAGACGCTTCCCGAAACGTTTTGCAATATCAGTGGCATTAATCCAGCCATCAGTATTGAAGCGGATAGGTTCGCCTTTGTAATTTAGTGGAACGATATTCATAGCGTCTTACCTTTTAGAAAGATGAGCCTGTTCGCACAGAAAAGCCGCCCCGAGATGGTCGCCACCATATACGGCAGTTCTCAGGCTCAGCTTTCTGAAAGACTCGGGATTGTTACGCGCTGCGATGCGCGGTTTACTGCAGATGTAAAAAAGCCCCGCAAATGCGAGGCATTTTCCTGAAAGTCACTTGTTAAATTTCTATGTGATGGAAATTACTTCAGGCATTGCGTCCTGATGTACTCCTGAAGCGTTCTCAGTGCTGTTTGGTCGCTGATGATTCCATCCCGGATACCGAGAACGTTTCGTCCAGCAACTGGAGAGAGTTCGACGGTGGCATCATTGCCCATGCCGGAGGCGCTGGAGGTTTCGGCTGAGGATGGCACAGGACATTTGCCTTTGACGAGCACCCGACCACCATTATCAAGCTTGCGCCGAAGAGCATCATTTTCAGCTTTCTCATCAGCTAACTCCTTCGTGTATTTAGCATCGAGTGCATCAGCATCAAGCTGGCGCTGCTGCATGTCAGTAATGGTGGCGTTCGCCTTCTCCAGTTCACTGGCCTTGTTATCGCGCTGCTCTTTGTAGGAGATGGCGTTATCACGGTAATGATTTGCCAGCCGACCGGAAACAATTAGCGAGACGAGCAACAGGCCAACAAACATCGTTTTCCAGTTGAACATCATGACAGGAACAGCGCTCTTTCTCGCCGCCTCCTAGGAAGGAGAATATCAGGGTCCTTACCAGCTTTTTTCCATAACAGGAAAGCATCTGCTGCTGCCTGGTAATTCTTTAAATTCAACTGGCGCAGAACGGTAGATCCAGCAAATGCTGATTTACCTATATTGAATATAAGGCTACATAGTGCATCATATTGGTTCTGATTCAGCGTGACGCGAACAAGACTACTTATCGCATCTTCAACCCACTGCAAATCTTCTTTAAGCAGTTCAGACGATTTTTCGGATGTGATTGTCATCCCTGATACGACAGGATTACCATCCACTTTTCCGGTATGTCCAACCCCAATGGTTGGTATCCCCCTGCTATCTGGATAGGCTTTTAGTCTCTCGCCCTCTTCACGTTTTAATCTGGTGATTCCGTTACTGCTGATTTGCATCATCGACTCCGGCTTTTTTAGCAGCGAAGCGTTTGATTAGCGAACCAATCGAGTCTGTGCCGATATAGCCGATAAATACACTCGCTATGTAAGCAAGATTGCTACTCAGTCCGGCGAAGACTAAAAGGTCACGAATGAACCAGGCGATAATGGCGCACATCGTTGCGTCTATTAGTGTTTTCTTAAACGCACCGCCATTATACCGACCGCGAAGGTACGCCATTGCAAACGCAAGGATTGCCCCGATGCCCTGTTCCTTTGCCGCCATCATGGCGGTTAACAGATCATGTTTTTCTGGCATCTTTTTCATGTCTTACCTCACGACCGTGAGGATTTGTTCAATGTTATGAATTGGTTGATATTGGAAAGAACAAATCCAAGATACAGTGATTAGTAACGTGGTTTGTTCGTGACTAAAGGCATGAGCAAATCAGGCAGGAGGCTGTTAGCGCAGTCTCTTGCCGCCCATTTTCACGAATCCCAGCCATAGCGCTGGGTTTTCTTTTGTGTAAAACGCCCTACCCCGTCGCCACGAATGAGCAAGGGTATCTGGATGTGTTCTGGTGATTGGTGATAGGGCGCTTTCAGAAATGTCGTGCTTAAAACGCAAAATGCCCCGAGCGGTTAAACTCAGGGCTTTATTTAACGAGTGCATTTATCCATCGTTGAGTCAAATTTACCCAACTTTATTCAAAAAGTCAATATCATGCTGTTAATATGTTGCCATCCGTAGCAATCATGCTATTAACGCGTGACCGCATTCAAAATATTGTCTGCGATTGACTCTTCCTTGTGGCATTGCACCACCAAAGCGTCATACAGCGGCTTAACAGTGCGTGACCAGGTGGGTTGGGTAAGGTTTGGGATTAGCATCGTTACAGCGCGATATGCGGCGCTTGCTGGCATTCTTGAATAGCCGACACCTTTGCATCTTCCGCACTCTTTCTCAACAACTCTCCCCCACTGCTCTGTTTTGGCTATATCAACCGCACGGCCTGTACCGTGGCAATCTCTGCATCTTGCGCCCGGAGTCGCGGCACTACGGCAATAATCCGCATAAGCGAATGTTGCGAGCACTTGCAGTACCTTTGCCTTAGTATTTCCTTCGAGCTTTGCCACACCACAATATTTCCCCGATACCTTGTGTGCAAATTGCATCAGATAGTTGATAGCCTTTTGTTTGTCATTCTGGCTGAGTTCGTGCTTGCCGCAGAATGCAGCCATACCGAATCCGGCTTGTGATTGCGCCATCCCCATAGCAGCCATCACATCAGTACCGGAAAGAGAGTCAGAAGCCGTAGCCCGTGGTGAGTCGCTCATCATCGGGCTTTTTGGCGAATGAAATTTAGCTACGCTTTCGAGTCTCATGGCCTTCCCCTTTTGCCCTGTTTGACCATCAGGACGCCGTTAACTATTACGTGACGCTCGCCTTTGCTGTCTCGGTTGTACTTGAGCACTGTTCCTCTTGCGCAGGAAAGCATCCTCGCCACTTCGGTCTGATTGCCTCGTGTCTGGATAAGAAGCTCTGGTATCGTTTGAATTGTGGCGTTCATGCGTTCTCCAGTTCGGTGATTTTTATTCCAAGCCTTCCGCCTGGTACTTTCACGCCACGAATTACGCGAATGTCATCGAATTGCTCGTCATCTTCCGCAAATCCGGCGTGGATAAGGGAGTCGAGTAAACCTTTCAGGATGTTGTCGAGGTCGCGGCGGCGGGAGTCTGGAACGTCTGCGATAACTTTGATGCGGAGTCGTGATTTGGTGAAAATATCTAACTTGAGTTGGTGGATGATTTGCTGAACGTCTTTTCGGTATTTCTGGCCTTTATCGCTGATGTAGTATTGGCTTCCTCGTCTTCGCCAGTAGGTATTCACCGACGGCGGGTATGGAAGCACAAACTGATATTTGTTCATGACTTAATCTTCCCCTCCTTCAGCAGTATCGCCTGCGTCCTGATCACGCCTTCGAGGTGGTAAAGTCTGGCGTCTTTGTTGTCGAGATTATGGGTGCGTCGGTCGATTTCATCGTGACACGCGCTACAAGCCCATGCGCCGATCAGGTCGTCAGGCTTCATTCCAGTTCCGCAAATTCCAGCCATCCGGTAATGTGCCAGAACTGTAGTTTCAGGATTGCCATTGCATACACCGTAAATACGTACCTGGCATTCTCTGCCGCGCGCTTCTTTGCGTAGGTTAGCCATTTACCTTCCCTCGCAATTGAAGAATTGACTGAAGGTCTTTTTTAATAAATATGCGAGTGCGAATTGAGCAGTAGTTTTCCTTCATTCTGGCGTAGTAATAGTCTTTTCTTTGCTTAAGCTTGTTGGCATCCGCTGTCATCCAGTCTTTTACAGCATACTTAATTAACCAGCGGTGGCAGAGATACCATTTCAGGTAATCACTCATCGTCTTCTTCCTCGTACATTGAGCTATTCGGATCGCTCATCAGTTCTGCGCAGCAGTGCTCACACACGTGAACTTCCAGCACATGCAGTTTCTGACCGCAGTTAGCGCACGTTAAAGCCCGCTCGACGCTTTCTTTCTGGTATTGAAGGGATTGGGATGGACTAAGCATTATTGGCGTCCTGCATCATGAGAAAGACAATCATGGCGGCGCGGAGAGGTCTGGTATCAAATATTGGGCTTACGCCTTTTGCATCCACACACCATTCAGTTAACTGGTCTAAGATAGAAATCCTGTGTTTCTCAATAATCGGCCATGAGGCACTCGGATCATTGCAGTAATCAGGTAAATGGTTTAATGGCTCAAAAGTTGTATCAGCGTTTCCGTAATACAATTTGTTGGTGTTATTCCCTGACGTTTCCGGCTTACATGCCCAAAGGCCTTTAAAAATTATGTCTCCTACCATTCGGTTAATTTCAAAATCACTTAACTGTGAATAATCCATTGTCATTTCCTCGCACGTTCTCTAAGCCACCGGATATCCCACAGGTGAGCCGTGTAGTTGAATGTTTTTACGTCAGATTCTTTTGAGATTGGCTTGCGTTTATTTCTGGAGCGTTTCGTTGGAAGGTATTTGCAGTTTTCGCAGATTATGTCGGTGATACTTCGTCGCTGTCGTGCCATACGTCCTCCTTCGTCTCTGGCAGCGGGAAATTACCTACTGGCGACCGCTCACATCTGATACACCATTGGTGCCAATAAGGTTGATTTGGCCGGAATCGATAATCGTCTTTGCTTTCTCCGCAGCGGTAGCAGTGTTTCATGCAACTCTCCCTGTTCGTTTTGACCACTCGTACTCTCGCCGGGAATCATCACTCCATCTCACGTTACGTTCTGAGCCGAACCAGAACATAATTTCGATAAGCTCTGTCATGCTCGCCTTCCTCATCTTGCTGGTACGTACCCCAAGAAGAACAACACCGCCATCAATACCTGGTACGCTTCTTTGCTCCAGCTTTTTAGTCTTGAGCCACAGCGCGGTGAAGATGTCTTTCCAGTCTTCCGGAGACAGTCGTTGACCATGCCAAAGCACCTGACGGGAGACGTCCTGAAGCATCAGCCACATACGGTCGTTCTGCGCTTTGGTTCGCTTAGGTTCCTTGACGTGGACTTCGTGGGGTGACTTGTCGTCGATGGGTAGTGAGAGAATGGCGTCTATGGCGTTATTTCTGATTGCTTCGTTGCGAAGCAGGAATAATTGCTTCACTTTCCCTCCTGCTCTTCTCCTTGCGCTTATCCGCGTAATACCGGTTTAATTCGTCAGACATCCTCTCTCCGATAAGCGGCCATGACTCAAACCTCGCATTCGCAAAATTCTCAAGCCATCTCGCAAAATCATCCAATTTATCTGCTAACCAATAAACAAAATCTGACAGCCATACTGCTGAAGCCAAAAAGATACGATGCGGATTAAGGATGAAAATAAGCGATATTTTCATTCCTCGTGATACTTTGCTCATACTCACTCCTTCACTTTGATTCCGGCGGCGCGGATGGCTTCTGCGCATTCCTGAATACCAGCGTTTCTTCCATCATCCCAATCAACCAGGTCAGGAATGGGGTGGTCATCGCCGGAAATATCATTTTTTGCTGGCAACTCAATCTCGATAGCTGCGCGAGATGCGATCCAAGCCATGTACATAGCCTGAAGCATTACATACAACTGCTCATCATAGATTTCCCCGGCAACATATTCTCCATCTTCAAATTCAGGAAACTCTACATCTGCGCCAACAATTTCATCAGCAAACCACGACTGAAACTGCTTTCTTGATTCGTCCATATTCCTCTCCATCACTCGCCTAACACTTTCAGTGCATTAGCGATTTCTTCAATCTGGTCATCTGCCTGATTAAATATTTCCCATACTGAGTCATCTTCTTCCACTTCGTAATACGCTTTAAGCGCGTCAAAAATCACTGAATAGTTAATCTCGGATATTTTCATCATCACTCTCACTTTTAGTTGATAAAACACCACGCCATTTTTGCTATCGCTACAGGCACAATTCCGATAAGTACCCAGGTAAACGCAGCACCAAACAACATAGAGAATGGGTCTTTACCGCCATTAACAAGGCTAATGTAGCTACGCAGAACAATAAAAAACGTCAGAAGAATCCATCCAACGCCAATGCATTTGATGGCGGCGAGCATCCAATTAACCATGCTTCCCTCTCCCCCAAATAAAAAGGCCTGCGATTACCAGCAGGCCTGTTACAAGCTCAGTGATGTAGATGGTCATCAGAATCCTCCTTTCTTCTTGGAGTGCGGTTCCTCGCGTTCACGGCGGCGCATTTCAGCAGACTGTTGGTCTGTGTCATAAATAGCGCCATTTGCCTGAATGCAATACACCGTGCCGGTATTGCCATGACGATTGAGACGAAGGATTAGTTCGGTTTCACCAGGTGGAACACTGTCATCAAAAGCACCTTCACGATGGATCCCAACCCAATAATCGCAATCCTGTTCAATCTGCCCTGTATCTCGTGAGTCACTTGGTAATGGGCGTTTATTGGTTCGGTTTTCCAGTGCGCGGTTAAGCTGCGTCAGAAGCACAACAACGCAATCAAGCTCTTTGGCAAGGTTCTTCAGTCCTTTGGTGATCATGCCGTAGGCAAGGTCGTTGCGATCGGCCTTTTCAGCGGTCATTAGTGTCAGGTAATCGACCAGAATCATGCCAACACATCCTTTTTCTCGCTTGATTCGACGGCTTTCGCTGACGATTTGAGCCAGAGATAATCCCGGCGTGTCGTCGATGTAAAGCATGTCAATTTCACTCAAGCGATTGGCTGTTTCGATCGCCCTGTTGAAGTCACCATCGTAATCACCCTGATAGCCGTCATCAGCGTCATTTGTCGCCGGAAGGTAAAAAATATTCGGGTTAACACCTGACTTTTGCCCTACCAGTTTTTCCAGTATCTGGTCGCCTGGCATTTCAAGGCTGAACATCAGGGCAGGTTTTTTCTCATGCACTGCGCAGTTGATTGCCATCTGGCTGTATAGCGTCGTTTTCCCCATCTTAGGGCGAGCGCCAATGACGAACAGAGAGCCTTTTACCAGACCTTTAGGTGACAGCATCCTGTCCAACGATGGGATCCCTGTGCTCATTCCTCGTTGTTCGCCTGACGGGTCAAATCGCTTCTCAAGGTTACCAACCCAGTCCTCCATGACCTCACCAAATGAGCGAAGGCCGCGACGCGATCCGGTTTTTGCATGGTCTGTCAGTTGCGTGAAAATCGCCTGAATAGCTTCGTACTTCTGCGTTGCAGTCATTCCGTTGCGGGAATAGAGCAATTCCGTCGCTTCAGTCATGCGGTTGATGGCGTAGCGTTCCATTGCGGTTTCGCGAACCTGCATTGCATAGGCAACGATGTTTGCTGCGCTTGGCGTGTTCTTTGCGATATCAGCGATATAAGCAAAACCGCCAACTGACACCGTTAACGATTTACGCTCCAGTTCATCGAAAAGCGTCAGACCATCTACTGGCTTTTGCTCCCGGTGCATTCTGGTTATTTCTTCGAAAAGGATTTTGTGTGGTCGGCTGTAAAATGAATCAGGCTTCAGCATCGCCAGAACTTTCTGGACGCGCTCACTGCTGTCATCATCCAGAAGCAATCCACCAATCACCGCCTGCTCCGCCTCGATGCTATGTGGCGGCGCGTAAAAATTATCGGTCATCGTGTTCACCCTCACGAACTTTCAGGTAGGTATTATCGTTAAGCAGGAAATCAAATCCCTTTTTGTGCCAGACGGTTCCGCGTTGATGGTTTTGGCGCTCTTCGAACATCCATCGGCAATTTTCGCCTACGTAGCTCAGATAATTTCTCCAGTCCTGCATCGTGAACCCATGCCCGTCAAGTTGGCGTGTTATCACTCCGGCTTTTCGCCAGAAAGTTCGGATCTGGTTTTTACGTTTGTCATTCAGTGCGCGAACCCTGGAAGCTTCAGGAAGTAATTCGTGGTAAGCATCGACAACATCCTGACAACTGAGAGCTGATTTTTTCTTGTCAGGATTTTCGTCTGCTGCGGTACTCTCTAATACGTTAGTATTAGAGATATTATTTATATTATTGTTTATGGACAATCGTTGGACACCCGTTGGACAACATTCGCTGTGAGCCGCGTCATTACTGTTGTTTGCGTTGGACAATCGTTGGACATCCGTTGGACAATTTGGAGCCTGAAAATCATCATATTTCAACACTGTTATCAGGCTGAATTTTCTCCCTTTCGACTCGATACGAATCATTCCATTCCCTTCAAAAGAACGAAGCAAACTTTTTACTTTGTTATCCGGGATGAATGTTTCACTTACCAGTTTTGGCCGTCCGGTAATTAGCTGTCCTCGCTCAACCAACATCTCACCAATGTCGGTATTTACGACTGCCGGAGAGTGATTGGCTTTCAGTATCAGGTGCAGGAAAAGATGCACAGCCTGAGAATCCTTGTATAGCTTGCTATCCATGAATTGGCGGTGAATCAAGGCAAACCCCTTACCGCCATTTGTACGCGGCTTCTGGAGCCTTCTGGCCTCTCTGGCTTCGGCTAGATTGGATATGTTACTCATGACCTTTCTCCTTCTGCATCAGCTTCACCTTTTCCAACTCAGCCCGGAATCGACCAGGCTGCTTGAAGCTGGACAGGAAGCGATCACGTAGTATGTTTTTGTGTAATTTGTCCTGGTCAGGACTGAGTTGTTTTGGCATAATTACTCCTGTGGATTGATCCAGTCTTTCTACATCAGGCCTCGAAGAATTCGCCGTTCTTCGGGGCTTTTTCTTTTGTCAGGTAGATAGCAAGTCGCCTGGTGAGCTCTGCCATTTCCTCGTCTTCGATTCCATACTCCAGAACCGCAAGCATCATGCTGACCTGAGAGAAGAAACCGTTCTTCCATCGGCTTACCTGGTATTCAGGAACACCCATAGCTTTAGCGAATGTTTTCTGACCCATCATGGCTAACTTGTTGAGTAAAGTGGACTCAATGCGAGCCGCCTTCTTGCTTTTAGTTGCAACTACGTTCATTCAAAATATTCCTTAGAAATTAGATAGAGTTGGATTCGCAAATACACGCAAATCCGCTTAATAGATTTACCGCGTTGTCGGCGGTTCAGATTGGTAAAGAGCGTTGATACTTAACTTGCTGCCAGTAAGTCGGCTAAATCAGGACGAAGTTCTCTGGCTTTAATTCTTCCTCCTGTAGCTTTTACGATTGCTGCCACATACTTAGCGTCAATGCCGCCACCATGTAACCAACGCCATACAGTTGGCTGCTTAACTCCACACAAAGAGGCGAGTTTTTGCTGGCTTCCTGCAATGGCAACAGCTTTTTGTATTGCTTTGTTAGTCATTGCTTATTCCCTTTCGTATAACACACAACAAATAATAGCAATGAGTATTAACCAAAGCAATAGCAAAACGTGTTTTGACCATTAATACGCAAGCGTATAAATTGAATATTATGAAAAAAGAAACTCTCTCTGACCGTCTCAACAAGGCAATGGAACTGGCTGGTATGTCTCAAGGTGCTCTCGCTAAAGCGTCAGGCGTTGCTCAGCCAACGATCTGGCGTTTGACAAGTGGAAACGCTCGTGGGTCAACAAAGATTGTTGAAATAGCAAACGCGTTAGGTGTTAATTCGGAATGGTTGTCTACCGGGATTGGTCCTATGAAAAAAGATGGAACTACTCCGATAAACGCATCTCCATCTTCGAACACATTTAAAATCGATATCCTAGATCTTGAAGTTAGCGCGGGTCCTGGCGTTATCAATCGAGAATTCGTGGAAATACTCCGCTCGGTTGAGTATTCGCAGGATGATGCCAGACACATGTTCGATGGTAGAAAGGCTGAAAATATCCGCATCATAAATGTGCGCGGGGATAGCATGTCAGGAACTATTGAACCAGGAGATTTGTTGTTTGTAGACGTAAGCATCAAAAACTTCGATGGAGATGGGATATACGCCTTCCTCTATGACGATACTGCACATGTTAAGCGGCTCCAGAAGATGAAAGATAAACTATTGGTCATATCTGATAATAAGAGTTATTCAGCTTGGGACCCAATTGAAAGAGATGAAATGAATAGGGTTTTTGTCTTTGGAAAGGTGATTGGAAGCATGCCGCAGACATATAGGAAGCACGGTTAGCCAGCCAATGGCCTGATGAGATATTCGGGTGATGATGGATAAGGGATGTTTGGGTGATAGTGATTGTGTGAAACAGGTCGCAGAAATGCGGCCTTTTTATTGGATGGAATTACAGGTGTAAAAAAACTCAGCTATAAGCCGATCAATTTGTTGAAGTTTTTATTTATCCTGGGCAGGATCCCGCCGTTGTGCGATCGTTTTCTGTTCGCCAACAACGGAAAGGCCCAGAAGGCGGCAACCTTCTGGGCCCACAAAAACACTGGCTAGAATGTTTTCTTGAGATCTCGATTGGGGAGATTACCTCAAGCGTTTTCCCCTGTAAAGCATTCGATGCCATCTTTTTTAGAAGGTATCAGGATGAAGCATATCTGTAAGAAAGACCATCGCTATGACCCTCGCTTTACCTCTCTCCCAGAAAACCAAGGCAATACCGGACGCCACAAATGCCCAGGATGCGCATTCGAGCTTGCAATGGAGCTAAAGGCTAAGGGCATTCCAATGTACAACGACGATTCTATTCTGGCCGATCTGCCAGAGAGCCAAGCAGGAACCGTTCGTCATAAGGATGCTTTTGAAGCGTATAAGATGGCGTATCAGGCTTAACTAACCCAACCCGGCCACAGTGCCGGGTTTTCTTTGCCCTACTCTTCCAGTAGCTTCACGGCAAGTTTCATGCACTGCAACTGGTCGTCATCCCACTTATCCAGACCTTTCGCTATCTCCGTACGAATAACGTCAGCTATAGCCACTCTTTTGGTCTCATGACCCTCCGCAACCATAGCAAACACGACATCACCGACAATCCTGCACATTTCCTGATAGCGCAACTGCGCCAGTTCCTCGTTTTTCACACAGATTCCTCGCTCGTTTTTTGTTCAGAACAGTATTGCATAGAGGATTTATAAAAATAAATTCATTTTGCTATCAACAACATAATAACAAAAACCATTAATTAATAGCAAAACGTATTGATATGAATAATACTCAATGCTATTGTTTAGCCATCAGCAGGACGCTGGTAGCCAAACGGAAAGGCAACGCTCTTTAACTTCGATGATGCGCTGACAAAGCGCGAACAAATACCAAACGAGATGGGTTTGGGTTGCAGGTAGAAGCCAACCTCTTCGGCGGAGGCACTCGGCAATGAGTACGCGGTCAGGGTTAGTCGCCTGGCTATCTGCAACACCAAAGCCATTTCACATGAGGATTAAATCATGACGGTTATTATCTACGGGAAGTCAACGTTTGCAGGCAATGCTAAAACTCGCCGTCATGAGCGGCGCAGAAAGCTAGCAATGGAGCGCGACACCATCTGCAATATCATTGATTCAATTTTTGGCTGCGATGCTCCTGATGCTTCTCATGAGGTTAAAGCCAAAAGAATTGACCGCGTTACCAAAGCCATTTCGCTTGCCGGAACGCGTCAGAAGGAAGTTGAAGGAGGATCTGTACTTCTTCCAGACGTAGCACTTTACGCGGCTGGCCATCGTAAGAGCAAACAAATAACAGCGAGGTAAAACATTTGTCGGTTAAGTCGTTATTTTTTTGAGCTGTTCGTCCTGTGCAATAAGTTCATTCATAAGAATGTCTGACTTCCCGGCAAATCTCATGTAGCACTCATTAAAATACTTTTCCGGGATAACAAAACGGTCAATATCAGGATATCCAATAACAGAAGGCAAGCGAGTGATAAGTCCTTTTTCGAGCAAAGAAATTGATTCAGGGCTTCCTTTTTCCGTCTTTAGCTGATTATTGGCGGCTACGGCGAAAGCCAAATACGCTCTTTCGCCAGGAGTTAACGAATCAAACAAATCCCGGACGACTTTTTCTTCTCTGGCCTTACGCCGCTGAGCAGTTAATGCCTCAATTCTTTCAGTAACAGCGTGATAAACGGAATTAAAAACACCGTTCAGCACATAGCTAACACAGAACAGCAGGATGTAATACATCCAGTAATGAGGAAGGATTTCTGGATTATGCAGGTTTACCCATTCTTTCACACTTACCGGCATAACGACAATCAGTAAAATCAGGATGATGAGCATATGAATCAATTGTTTAAGTGTCATTCCTTGCAGGAAAAAATGCTTTAGTTCCTGCCACCATGAGTTGTTCATCGGCGATTCTCTTTTGCTCTCTGTAGGGGTGAATAGAGTTTATCCGATTTCTCGCTGTAGGGGTACACGAGAACCACCGAGCCTGACGTGGTTAAAAGACAGGCACAATCTTTACTACCGCAATCCACTATTTGAGATGAGATATGGAAGAAGAATTTGAAGAGTTCGAAGAGCATCCTCAGGATGTGATGGAACAATACCAGGACTACCCATATGACTACGACTATTGATACAAATCAATGGTGTAGTCGTTTTGTGAAATGCAAAGGCTGCAAGCTTGATGCTGAATGTATGGTAAAGCCTGAGGAAATGGCTCTGGTGAGAGAAGATGGAAAGATTGTCGATAAATGGGCAATCAGAACCACGGAAATGATTGCCAGAGAGCTGGAAAAACTAAAGGCTATATAGTCTGTCTTCTTTTGGTAGCAAGCCACAGAGGTGAATATGGGATACACGCCGGGCCCATGGAAATGGTGGACAAGTAACAGCTTTCTGCGATTAAGCAGTCAAGCTACAGGTAAAGATGGTGGCGTCATCGACTCTTATGTCATGAAGGATGGTCACTCATCACTAATCGTTAGCAAAGAAGATATGAATCTGATAGCAGCAGCTCCCGAATTGCTCGAGGCTCTGTTAAACATTGTCGATATGGAATATGACGTCAGCGAGTGGGACGCTGTGTACGCGAAGGCTCGCGCAGCCATCAGCAAGGCTCTTGGGGAGGAGAGATGGAAATAAATAAAGAGCAAGCATCAGAAATTATCAAACTTATCTAACAAGCATTACTTGATGGGTTTGATGATGAAATTTTAGTTTCGCAACACGAAAGTCTTACCAAATTTGTCAGCGAATAAGCACCTAATGACCATTTTAATAGTGGTCATTGTGAGCAATATCGCTCGTAACCAAACGAGGACGACGACTCGTTCTGGTTAATCGAAAAATCATCCCTTGATGTTATTTGCCGCTCGCAGTCAGGGCGGCTTTTTTCGCATACCAACAACGCTTCATTCGAGGCATTTTTGTTATGCAAATTAACTAAGGAGCACGCCATGCAATATAGTTTTGCCGGGTGGCCCATTGCTGGCTGCCCTTCTGAATCACTTCTCGACAGAATTACCAGAAAATTACGGGCCGGATGGAAACGTCTCGGTGAAATTTTTAATCAGCCAGGAGTACCACGCCATGACCATTACGCCTGTTAACGGAACAATTCTTGTTCAGCAAGGAAACAGGGAGTTCAACAAGCTATATGAGAAAGTATTTCCGGATACAAAACAGGGAATATCTGACGCGTATACATGGGCTGCCGGAATAGCTCTTGGTTGGGATAAGTGGCAGGACGAAGACTGGGAGAAGCGTCATGTTGCATGATTTTGATGATGACGAGTTTATTGCTCTCATATCTCCAGAAATTGAGGAAGAAGTGGAGCAGCAAATTAACTTAGCCGCAGAACGGCAGAATCCGGTTATTAGCTGGGATGAATTTGCGTGGTATTACTCATGAATCTGGATCAGTTAGATGAACCGTTCGCAGCTGAAGATATTGAGTGGCGAATACAACAAAGTGGGAAAACAGGAAGCGGAAAAGTGTGGGCCATAGTTCTGGCATACGTGACTAACAGAGCAATCATGAAACGCCTTGACGATGTTTGTGGAAAAGCTGGATGGCGTAATGAATACCGCGATATTCCCAACAACGGCGGCGTTGAATGCGGCATATCAATCAAGATTGGTTCTGAATGGGTAACCAAATGGGATGCTGCTGAAAACACACAGGTAGAAGCCGTCAAAGGTGGTCGCTCCGGCGCAATGAAGCGTGCTGCCGTTCAGTGGGGAATTGGTCGGTATCTGTATAACCTTGAGGAAGGTTTTGCGCAGATATCCAGTGATAAGAACCAAGGATGGCACAGGGCCAAACTGAAGGATGGAACAGGATTTTACTGGCTCCCTCCATCGCTGCCGGACTGGGCCATGCCAGCATCATGCAATCAACCATCACCAGAAAATACCAACCAGAAATCTCCATCGGTTGACTGCGAACAAATCCTGAAAGACTTCAGCGATTATGCAGCAACAGAAACTGACAAGAAAAAGCTAATTGAGCGTTATCAGCATGACTGGCAATTATTGGATGGTCACGATGATGCGCAGACAAAATGCGTTCAGGTAATGAATATCAGAATAAATGAGCTTAAACAGGTGGCTTAATGAGAAGATTAAACATAACTCCAGCGGAGATGGAGTCAGTTTGCGGTCGCATGGTAGCTTGCCGTGCAGCAGAACATCTGGGCCTAAACATAAATCAGTTTTATTACATAGCAAAAAAACTGTCATTAAAAACGGCATTCGTTAAGCCAAGATGGAGCGACGACGAAGACAAAAGAATGCAGACGCTTATCTCATCAGGCTATACACAAAGAAATGTAGCAAAAATTCTCGGGCGAAGTGAAGAGTCGGTAAAAAGCAGGCTATCACGTTTACGAAAGAAATAACCCTATACGTACCACATTATTCGGATAACCTACCCTGGAGTAAATTATGCCAGCACCTCTATATGGTGCGGATGACCCGCGCCGCTGTTCCGGCAATTCCGTATCGGAGGTGCTGGAAAAATTCAGAAAGAACTACGACCTGATAATGTCGCTACCGCAGGAAACGAAAGAGAAAAAGAAATTTCGTCACTGTATATGGCTTGCAGAGAAAGAAGAACGCGAGCGAATTTACCAGACATCCATCCGGCCATTCCGCAAAGCCACTTACACCAAATTTATTGAAATAGACCCGCGCCTTCGTGATTACCGTTCGCGTTACGGCGCTATCAGCAATAACTGAGGAATTCATCATGAGAGGTTTGTCCTACGACCCCGGAATCCTTCCATCGGAAATGATTATTCGACACCGCTTCAAGCCCATCAACGATATTCCACGCGAAGAAATGCTGGCGAGAAAGAGTTTTCCATCAGTGAATGAAAACAAATATCTGAATGCAATGTTTAGGAGGTGGAAGAAATGAAAGAAGTTAAAATATACACGATTGTCAGTGACCAGTTATCACCACCAATAACAGGGGAATCATTCTGTACTGATATGGTGCGTCATAGTGATTATGCGGAACTTGAGGCTAAATACGCGGCGTTAGCGGCGGATAACGATAAAGCAATGGAGTCACTTAGGCAGGCTAATGCAGTTGTTAAGTTGGCGCACGAGAAGTTTTCGGCACTGGCCGCGGAAAATGAGACGCTGAAATACCAAGAGCCAAAGCTGGCAGCGATGATGTCATGCCTTGATGCGTTCTATGCTGACGATGACGTCCCGGAACGAGCCATGATGACCGCCTATAACATTCTTCGCAAGTCGGTAGGCACCCCAGCCACCGACGCGTTTCTGGCTGAGGTGCGGGCAAGAGCAATCCCTGAAGGTTACGCGCTTGTCCCTCAACAAATTTTCCTTGAGCCATCGGACATTGAGTCAATTTGCTCGCAATGTGGTGACGGTCATGAATCCGGGTACGGTGATTTTACTGACGGACTGCTGTGGGTTGGCAACATTCAACATGACGACGGCAGCATTGTTCATGGCCTTCATATCTCGTCAGCAGATTACACAGAAGAAGGCGGTGTAACAGTTTGCGAGTTCGCCGCCCAACCTCGCAAAGGCGTTGCAGCATGAACATCGACAAACGGACGCTACGTGAAGTGGCGGAGAAGGCGACACCAGGCCCCTGGAAGGTATTTTCTGATATCGATACTAAAACTTTTTCCATCCACACCCCGCGAGATAAGCGCTGTGAAAACGTTATTAAGTGGGGTGGGTTTGATTGTCAGCCGAATGCTGAGGCCAACGCTGAATTTATTGCTGCATTTAACCCGAAAGTCGCGCTGGCGCTGCTGGATGAACTGGAGCATTACAAATCACGCGAAGAGCGAGTTACAAAGCTGGTTCTGGACAACTCGGCAAGCTGGGATGCTCTCTACAAGAAGCTGGAAGCCGCAGAGAAGCACATAGCAGAACTGGAGGCGCGGAAGGTCAACCTGTCAAAACTCAGCGTTGGAGAAGTCATGCACATGAGCGGATTCAGCCGGGATTATGCCGAGGGTTGGTGTGCTGGTAATGACAATGCGATACACGAAATACGCACCGCTGGCATCAAGGTTAAGGAGTCGTGATGATTCACTATCATGGCGGCCCTATTACCCCTGATACGTGTGCTATGAAGGCATGGAAAGGACGCCATGCGTTTATCAGTTTCGCGCACTCCGGACAAATTAACCTCGCGGCTGAATACTGCCAGTCATTCGCGCTGGACAACGGCGCATTCACTGCATGGAAAGCAGCCGGTAAAAACAAAATCGACTGGAGCGATTATTACGAATTTGTGGCGCGCTGGAAGAATCACCCTGGATTCGATTTTGCCATCATCCCGGACGTCATCGACGGCGTCGAGGATGAGAACGAAGCTCTTCTGGATGAATGGCCGCACGGGGAATTTTATGGTGTCCCGGTATGGCATATGAACGAGAGTGACGAGCGGTTTATCAAGTTGTGTAACGAATATCCGCGTGTAGCGATAGGAAGTTGTGGAGACTATGACGTTAAGCGCCCAAACCTTGCGGTTGCCAGAATGAAAGACCTGATTCGCCACGTAATTGATGAGCACGGCCAACCGGTTACGAAATTACACGGATTGCGCATGCTAAACCCGCTAATTTTCACAAAGCTACCATTAGCCAGCGCTGACAGCACGAACGTCGCCCGTAACATCGGAATAGACAAAGCATGGTCTGGTGCTTACGCGCCAGCTTCAAAGGATACCAGGGCCGCATTAATGGTCGAGCGCATTGAATCGTATAACAGCCCCGGTTCTCTCGCGTACTGCGAACAGCGTGACCGGTTCAATATGCAACTGCAATTGGCAGTTTAAGGACTAACCCATGACCACTATTACCAAAGAATGGCTACAGCAAACCATCGCTGAATTTGAAAACACTCGTGACGATATTCCGTTTGGCCTGAGCGATGACGACGCCAAAATTCTTATTGTGCTGAAGCAGACACTGGCATCGCTTACCGCTGAACCTGTGGCGTGGAAATACAGACTTGTCGATATTGATTCAGGCGCAGAGGATCATTGGAAATATTCAACTCAGTGCATAACACCTGCATCTGGAAAGACGTACCGTATTGAGTCTATTCCTCTCTACACAGTCTCGCAACCAGTACCAGTACCAGAACGCGAACGTATTCGCCGTGAACATGCTGAATGGTCTGATGCCACATTCGGCGATGTTGGCCCCATCGGTCCACTGAAGCACCTCTCAAAAGAGGCATTGGAAACTGCCGCAGAACTTGGCGACCTCAGCGAATGGGCTGATATGCAATTCCTGTTATGGGATGCGCAGCGCCGTGCCGGTATTACTGACAAGCAGATTACCCTGGAGATGGTAGAAAAGCTGGCGGTGAACAAGAAGCGCGAATGGCCTGAACCGAAAGACGGCGAGCCACGACTGCATATCAAAGAGCAGCCAGCGCCGGTAGTTCCGGATGAGTGGACTATTCAGGATGCTGTGAAGTTTTGCAGGGAGACTGGAAGACAAGATGCTGGCTCAGCCATGGAGGCATGGAATGCCTGCCGCACCGCCATGCTCCAAGGTAGCCAACCTGTAAGTAATCGTGATGAGTTGCCATACGCACAGGTTAAGGCAGTCGCTGACCTGTACGCCCTGTGCTGGCAGTCGGGAGAAGTGGTTACTTATACGCCTGACCCAGAAAAGGCGACCATCTGGATAAATAACTACTCGGGAACTTGCGTTCAGGAATACGTGAAGCTTGAACGACTGCAAGAAGCGCTGGCAGGCAACTCTCCGGTAATTCCGGATGATTGGGTTATGGTGCCAAAAGAGCCAACTCAGGCCATGATTAAAGCGTGGCTATCAGAGGTTGCTAACTTTCGCGGTCATGCTGCTGGTTACAGGGCTGCTCTTGAGGCAGCACCACAACTGGAGGTTAACCGTGGCTAACCTGCAACTTGCCGTTAAAGGTGAATACTTCGATGCCATGATTCGCGGGGAGAAAACGGAAGAGTATCGCCTGGTAAATGATTATTGGTGGACGCGCCTTGTTGGTCGTGAATTCGACCGTTTGATTATAACGAAGGGTTACCCTAAACGGGACGATAAGAGCAGGAGAATAGAGTGTAAGTACCGTGGGTATGAGATTAAACAAATCACGCACCCGCATTTCGGCAGTGAACCCGTGGAAGTTTTCGCAATAAAGGTGAATATCGGCAATGAATAACAAACCTCGCACTCGCGGGGATTTTTTTCATATGAACTCGCTACGGCGGGTTTTGTTTTATGGAGTGAATGATGATTCTTGTGATCAGTGCCACCTATCTTTGTCGCCGCGGGGATATTGATGGCGGGGTTTACGCAGGTATAGCAATTTTCGGATTTATTGAGCTTCTTGTAGAGATTGCTCTTCTCGCTTCAGTATTAGGAAAGTAACTATGGAATCACACAGTCTCACACTCGATGAGGCCTGTGCATTTCTCAAAATATCCAGACCTACCGCCACCAACTGGATTCGCACAGGCCGACTACAGGCAACACGTAAAGACCCCACCAAACCGAAATCCCCTTACCTCACCACACGACAAGCCTGCATTGCGGCGCTTCAGTCTCCGCTGCATACTGTCCAGGTGAGCGCGGGTGATGACATAACAGAGGAACTGAAATGTCACTATTCCGCAGAGGTGAAACCTGGTACTCCAGTTTCACATTGCCGAACGGCAAAAGATTTAAGCAGTCTCTTGGGACAAAGGACAAAAGGCAGGCCACAGAGCTTCATGACAAGCTGAAGGCAGAAGCATGGAGGGTAAGTAAATTAGGAGAGACGCCTGACATGACTTTTGAGGAGGCCTGTGTCAGGTGGTTAGAGGAGAAGGCGCATAAGAAGTCGCTGGATGATGACAAGAGTCGGATAGGATTCTGGCTCCAGCATTTTGCAGGGATGCAGTTGAAGGATATTACCGAGACGAAGATTTACTCCGCCATCCAGAAGATGACTAATCGGCGGCATGAGGAAAACTGGAAGTTAATGGATGAAGCTTGCAGGAAGAATGGGAAGCAACCTCCGGTATTCAAGCCTAAGCCGGCAGCATTAGCCACAAAAGCAACTCACCTTTCATTCATTAAGGCACTCCTCCGGGCTGCTGAACGCGAATGGAAGATGCTGGATAAGGCTCCGATCATCAAAGTTCCTCAGCCGAAAAATAAGCGTATCCGCTGGCTTGAGCCTCACGAGGCAAAAAGGTTGATTGATGAATGCCCGGAACCGCTAAAGTCAGTCGTAGAGTTTGCGCTTTCTACTGGCTTAAGGCGGTCTAACATTATCAATCTGGAGTGGCAGCAGATAGACATGCAACGAAAGGTGGCATGGATACACCCGGAACAAAGTAAGTCCAATCAGGCCATTGGCGTGGCGCTGAATGATACTGCTTGCCGGGTGCTGAAAAAGCAAATAGGCAATCATCACAAATGGGTGTTCGTCTACAAGGAAAGCAGCACCAAGCCAGACGGAACTAAATCACCTGTAGTGAGGAAGATGCGCTATGACGCTAATACTGCATGGAGGTCAGCATTAAAACGAGCAGGCATTGAAGACTTCCGTTTTCATGACCTGAGGCACACGTGGGCAAGCTGGTTAGTTCAGGCTGGCGTTCCGATTTCGGTATTGCAGGAAATGGGTGGCTGGGAGTCTATCGAAATGGTTCGCAGATATGCTCATCTGGCACCAAATCACCTGACTGAACATGCTCGACAAATTGACTCGATTTTTGGTACTTCTGTCCCAAATATGTCCCACAGTAAAAATAAGGAAGGCACGAATAATACGTAAGTATTTGATTTAACTGGTGCCGATAATAGGAGTCGAACCTACGACCTTCGCATTACGAATGCGCTGCTCTACCAACTGAGCTATATCGGCCCTGAGAAGGGGGTGTTCACATGGGTGAATCACGGGGTAGAAGGTTAAAACTAACCGGGCGGTGCGTCAATAGCCTTGCTACTCAACCGGCTATTTTTGCACCGCTCGTCATTAATTACGCACGAATCGTACCATCGCCAAAGCCGATCCACTTATAGGTGGTAAGCGCTTCAAGCCCCATCGGACCGCGGGCATGTAATTTCTGCGTGCTGACCGCCACTTCTGCGCCAAGCCCAAACTGCCCGCCGTCGGTAAAACGGGTAGAGGCGTTGACATAAACCGCAGCGGAATCCACTTCGTTCACGAAACGCGCAGCATTATGCATATCACACGTCAAAATCGCATCGGAGTGCTGAGTGCCATGTTCGCGAATGTGGCCGATAGCGCCATCCATATTTTCGACCACCACAACGTTCAGATCCAGAGACAGAAACTCGTTATCCAGTTCTTCCGGTTTCAGCGGCACCAGTTTGGCAGGGCCATGCAGTACCTGCATGACGGTTTCATCCCCATGCAACGTTACGCCGCTCTCCGCCATCTGCTTGCTCAGCACAGGCAAAAAGCGTTCTGCGATGTCCTGATGCACCAGCAAGGTTTCCACCGTATTACAGGTGCTCGGGCGCTGGGTTTTGGCGTTGACGATAATCTTCAGCGCCGGGGCGATGTCTGCGCTGCTATCGACAAAAATATGGCACACGCCAATCCCGCCGGTAATCACCGGGATTGTGGATTGCTCGCGGCACAGTTTATGCAAGCCTGCGCCGCCGCGCGGGATCAGCATATCGATGTACTTATCCATACGCAGCATTTCATTGACCAGCGAACGGTCCGGATTATCAATCGCCTGAACCGCTGCCTCCGGTAAACCGCAAGCTTTCAGCGCCTTCTGAATGACACGAACGGTTGCGGCATTCGTGCGATGCGTCTCTTTCCCACCGCGTAGAATCACCGCATTACCGGTTTTCAGACACAAAGAAGCCACATCAACGGTAACATTCGGACGTGCCTCATAGATAACGCCAACCACGCCCAACGGCACGCGGCGGCGCTCCAGACGTAGCCCGCTGTCCAGCAGACCGCCGTCGATCACCTGCCCGACCGGGTCGGCGAGATTACAGACCTGGCGCACATCGTCAGCAATCGCTTTCAGACGCGCAGGGGTCAGCGCCAGGCGGTCCAGCATCGCTTCGCTCAGGCCATTGGCTCGCGCCTGCTCAACATCTTGTACGTTCGCGCTGAGGATACTTTCCATTTGCGCTTCCAGTTCATCGGCTATTTTTTCCAGCACGCGATTTTTTTCGCCGCTGGAGAGCAGCGCCAGCTTATACGACGCCGCTTTAGCAGCAATGCCCATTTGTTCCAGCATATGCCTGTTCCTTATCGAGTAATCATGTCATCACGATGAACAGCGACCGGGCCATATTCATAGCCCAGAATCGCATCGATTTGTTGAGAGTGGTGACCGGCTATCCGCCGCAGAGCATCACTGTTATAACGGCTGACGCCATGAGCAATATCACGCCCTTGCAGGTTACAAATTCTGATGACCTCCCCCCGCGAGAAATTGCCCGTCACGCTTTTGATGCCTTTTGGCAGAAGTGAACTGCCACGTTCCAGCATTGCCGCGGTCGCGCCTTCATCAACCGTAATTTCGCCTGCCGGCGGCGCGCCGAAGATCCAGCGTTTGCGGTTCTCCAGCGGCGAGGCTTGCGCATGAAAACGGGTGCCGACGGAAATCCCCTCCATCACATCGCCGATCACGCCCGGTTTACTGCCTGAGGCAATAATCGTATCAATACCCGCGCGGCAGGCCACGTCTGCCGCCTGAAGCTTAGTGCTCATACCACCGGTGCCCAGCCCGGAAACGCTGTCTCCCGCGACAGAGCGCAGCGCATCGTCAACGCCATACACATCTTTGATAAGCTCCGCCTGCGGATTGCTACGCGGATCGGCGGTAAATAATCCTTGTTGATCGGTCAGCAGCAGCAGTTTATCCGCGCCTGCCAGGATCGCCGCCAGCGCGGAGAGGTTATCGTTATCGCCCACTTTAATTTCCGCTGTCGCAACGGCATCATTTTCATTGATCACCGGCACAATATGGTTGTCCAGTAACGCACGCAGCGTATCGCGGGCGTTCAGAAAGCGCTCTCTGTCTTCCATATCCGCACGCGTCAACAGCATCTGCCCGATATGGATACCGTAAATTGAAAACAACTGCTCCCACAGTTGAATCAGGCGGCTTTGCCCTACCGCCGCCAGAAGCTGTTTAGAGGCAATTGTTGCCGGCAGTTCCGGGTAGCCGAGATGTTCACGTCCGGCGGCAATCGCGCCAGAGGTAACGATAACAATACGATGTCCCGCGGCGTGTAGCTGCGCGCACTGGCGGACAAGTTCTACGATATGGGCACGGTTCAGGCGGCGCGATCCGCCTGTTAGCACGCTGGTGCCGAGTTTTACGACCAGCGTCTGGCTGTCACTCATGATTCTCTGCCGTTCAAAATAAGAAATAAAGACCAAATGAACGTTTTAGCAGGACTGGCTCCGGTTGCCAACAACCTGTACGCGTAGCGTGAAATTTTGTTGCGCAGGATCAGCAAGCGTAGCGGCGGAATTTGACCATTTTATTACCGCAACAATTAAACATATTTTTTTAAAAAAACTCTCACTTTGTCATAAATCTTTCATTACCGAACGTTAAAAACCTTCCTGTTTTTTACCGGGTCTCCCGACAAATCATAGCGCGTAATTAAAACAGGAATGGAAATGAATAAGAGCACTCTGGCAATAGTGGTGAGTATCATCGCATCAGCATCTGTTCACGCCGCCGAGGTTTACAATAAAAACGGTAATAAGCTTGATGTGTATGGAAAAGTTAAAGCCATGCACTATATGAGCGATTATGACAGCAAAGATGGCGATCAAAGCTACGTTCGTTTTGGTTTTAAAGGCGAAACGCAAATTAACGATCAATTGACCGGCTACGGGCGCTGGGAAGCTGAGTTTGCCGGTAATAAAGCCGAAAGTGATTCGTCCCAGCAAAAAACCCGCCTGGCCTTTGCTGGCCTGAAATTAAAAGATATCGGTTCTTTTGACTATGGACGTAACCTGGGCGCGCTGTACGATGTTGAGGCCTGGACGGATATGTTTCCCGAATTCGGCGGCGACTCTTCCGCCCAGACCGATAATTTTATGACTAAACGCGCCAGCGGGCTGGCGACTTACCGCAATACCGATTTCTTCGGCATCGTTGATGGACTGGATCTTACCTTACAGTATCAGGGGAAAAACGAAGATCGCGATGTGAAAAAGCAAAACGGCGACGGCTTCGGCACTTCCGTGAGCTATGATTTCGGCGGCAGTGATTTTGCCGTCAGCGGCGCTTATACTCTCTCCGATCGCACCAGGGAGCAAAATCTGCAGCGCCGCGGTACGGGCGATAAAGCCGAAGCCTGGGCTACGGGTGTAAAGTATGACGCGAATGATATTTATATTGCGACTTTCTATTCAGAAACCCGCAACATGACGCCAGTTTCCGGCGGATTTGCCAATAAAACTCAAAACTTCGAAGCGGTTATCCAGTATCAGTTTGACTTTGGTCTGCGTCCGTCATTAGGCTATGTGCTGTCAAAAGGCAAAGATATTGAGGGCGTCGGCAGTGAGGATTTGGTGAATTACATTGACGTTGGCGCAATCTATTATTTCAACAAAAATATGTCCGCGTTTGTAGATTACAAAATCAATCAGCTTGATAGCGATAACACGTTAGGCATTAATGACGATGATATTGTGGCAATAGGGTTGACCTACCAGTTCTGATAAGTCGCATTGTGCCTGATGGCGCTACGCCATCAGGCATGGCAGCAGGGTTATGCCGACAGTTTTACCGGCTCGTCGTTGAAATCGTCAGACGGCTCCAGCGCCAGCTCCATAGAAATCAGCAGGTCGCGTAGCTTTTCATGAAACTCGCGTAGCGTGTATTCCAGTCGCTCCACCACTTCGGTTTCGTTAATCGGCACTACGGTCCAGTTGCCCTCTTTATCAAACAAACCAAACTGATAACGATAAGTGAAGCGTTTCTCTTGTGCTTCCAGCTCCATCCACCAGCCCCAAAATTCACGCTTCTCTGGCGCGGGCTTCACGTTGACGCAAACTGCCAGGCAATCGAAAAAAAAACGATTGTCTTCGCACTGCCCTTCCCGGATATAGGGGCCAAGCGCGGTAAATTTCTTGATCAATCTACTTTTCGGGTGTCCACTCGGTAACGTCATTGCGATCTCCTTTAATGAAGCAACTGTTTTACCAAATCAATAGAATTTATCAATCTATTAACACAATCTATGATTAATCCAGTCGGTAATTTCTTGCAGCGCGTGGTCAAAATTGCGGTACACCGGGTTAAAAGGGATCTCTATCAGCTTACCGTCTGAAGATGATGTTGTAATTAAGCGAGACTCTTCTTCCGGGCTGAAAGGATCGTTTTTCCAGAAGCCGGAAAGCATTGGCGTAGGACAACGTCTGCCCAGTAGCCCCTGTACTTTCAACGAATAGCGGTTGAGCTCCACACGCAGCGCCTCATCCGAAGCATCATGCATACCCAGACGGCTGGCCAGCACATCCAGATACATCTCCGGCACTGTGCTCTGTCGTTGCGGATCGCTAAGTAGCGCATGGACCACCGGCCCCAGGCAAGCCACCGCTTTCAAACGCGGCGCTTCCAGATAGGCCAGACGCACCGCAACGTTGGCGCCAAAACGGAAACCAAACGCCGCAACACGGGTATGATCCACCCAGGGGACATTAGGAAGCGCTTTTAACACATGCTGGTGGAGCAAGCTGGAATCCTGGGTTAATTTCCACTTTGATGAAAATCCAACCGAAGGCATATCAAGCGTTAACATCGCGATACCGCGCGGCGCGAAATAGCGTTCATACAGGGTGTAATAGTCGGTTTGCATGGCGTCCAGGCCGCCGCACATGAGCACCGTCGGAAACGGACCATCCCCTTTCGGCATATGTAAAAACGCGGTGACAGGCGAACCGCCAGGAACGGCAAATTCCATTTCACGTAACGAGCCTGGCAACCGCTGCGCGGCCTCTTCATAGGCGCGATTCGCCAGCGCCTGCGCCTGCTCCGCCAGCTCATCGCCCTTCAAATGCGGGTAGGCGGCAATGTTATAGAGCGTTGAGGCATGAAGCCAGTAGCGTCCGCTGCGCATGGCGTCCTGTTCCTGACAGGCTTTCTGCTGCCAGTCCATCGCCTGCTTTGCCCACTCATAAATCCAGTTGCCGCCGCGGTAACCGATGACCGTATCGTATAAATCATCATCCGTTCGCTCTGCGTCGCTCATCACAATGCGCGCCTGCACATCAAGGATTTCTCGTGGGTCAACGCCGCGCCAAATCCACATCAGGCGGTTTATCATGCGATACCAGTGCGGGACGTTCTTACCGTCCAGCGCGGATTGCATGGGCGGCTGCGACCCACGATTGAACCGACGGACAAGGGTAGACGTTTCAGTATGTTTAAAGCGGGGTTTGAACAGGGTTTCGCTGAGGTTAGCCTGTGTCATTCGTGCAGCCTCCTTGGATACTCATAGAGGCTTATTGTAACCAATAAAACAGCGCCCGGCATTGCCGGGCGCTCTGAAAAGCTGCTGATTAACGACCTGAAATCGGCGGTACAAATACCACACCCATATCCCAGGGCTGCTCTATCCAGGTGTTCTGAGGAATATCAATAACATAATCATCAACCAGCGGACGGCCCGCCGGTTTAGCGAAAATCGTGACGAAATGCGCTTTAGGGTACATTTCGCGAATCGCGACGGCGGTGCCGCCGGTATCGACCAGATCGTCGATGACGATAAAGCCTTCGCCGTCGCCTTCTGCACGTTTCAGCACTTTCAGTTCGCGCTGGTTATCGTGATCGTAGCTGGAGATGCATACGGTATCGACATGACGAATGCCCAATTCACGCGCCAGTAGTGCGCCCGGTACAAGGCCGCCACGACTTACGGCAATAATGCCTTTCCATTGTTCTGAAGGCATGAGGCGGCTCGCCAGTTTGCGTGCGTGAATCTGCAACATGTCCCAGGTGACGACGTATTTTTCGCTCATGTGAAGTGTCCCAGCCTGTTTATCTACGGCTTAAAAAGTGTTCGAGGGGGAAATAGTTGCGCGAGATTATAGAGACTTGACGCGCTAAAAACCAGTGTTTAGCGGAATCCACGCCTCTTTTTGTATGCTTTATACTACCCGCAGGCGGAGAAAGTGGTATTCTCAGTCGCATCTCGTAAGAGTTATTAATTCCGCTAACCCTGTGGCCTGTAAGAACGTTTTTCAGACCACCGCCAAGGAGACTTATCGTGTCTGAACTGTCTCAGTTATCACCACAACCTTTGTGGGATATTTTTGCCAAAATCTGTTCTATTCCTCACCCGTCCTATCACGAAGAGCAACTCGCGGAACATATTGTGAGTTGGGCCAAAGAGAAAGGCCTTTACGTGGATCGCGACCAGGTCGGTAATATTCTGATCCGTAAGCCCGCCACTGCAGGTATGGAAAATCGCAAGCCGGTCGTTTTACAGGCGCATCTGGATATGGTGCCGCAAAAAAATAGCGACACCGTTCACGACTTCACTACAGATCCCATCCGGCCTTATATTGATGACGAATGGGTTAAAGCGCGCGGTACTACGCTCGGCGCCGACAATGGTATTGGAATGGCTTCTGCGTTAGCGGTACTGGCTGACGATAATGTCGTCCATGGCCCGCTGGAAGTGCTGCTGACCATGACCGAAGAAGCGGGCATGGATGGCGCGTTCGGCCTCCAGTCCGGCTGGTTGCAGGCTGACATCCTGATCAACACCGACTCTGAAGAAGAAGGTGAGATCTATATGGGCTGCGCAGGCGGCATCGATTTTACCTCTAATCTGCCGTTGACCCGTGAAGCTGTACCCGCAGGATTTGCATGCTTTAAGCTAACCCTGAAAGGTCTGAAAGGCGGCCACTCCGGTGGTGAAATTCACCTCGGCCTTGGCAATGCCAACAAATTGCTGGCGCGTTTTCTGGCCGGGCACGCAGAAGAACTGGATCTGCGTCTGATCGATTTCAACGGCGGCACGCTGCGTAACGCGATTCCGCGCGAAGCGTTCGCTACCCTCGCCGTTGCCACAGACAACGTAGGCGCTCTGAAAACATTAGTGAACGCTTACCAGGATATTCTGAAAAACGAACTGGCGGAAAAAGAGAAAAACCTGACGCTGCAACTCAATGAGGTTGCCAGTGATAAAGCCGCATTGACCGCGCCGTCACGCGATACCTTTGTGCGCCTGCTGAACGCAACGCCGAACGGCGTGATCCGCAATTCAGACGTGGCGAAAGGCGTAGTGGAAACATCGCTGAACGTTGGCGTGGTCACAATGTCTGATGCGAATGTCGAAATTCACTGCCTGATTCGCTCTCTTATCGACAGCGGTAAAGATTATGTGGTGAGTATGCTGGATTCGCTGGGCAAGCTGGCTGGCGCGAAAACCGAAGCAAAAGGCAGCTATCCTGGCTGGCAGCCCGATGCGAACTCGCCGGTCATGCACCTGGTGCGGGAAACTTATCAGCGTCTGTTCAACAAGACACCGAACATCCAGATTATCCACGCCGGCCTGGAATGCGGTCTGTTTAAGAAACCCTATCCGGATATGGACATGGTTTCTATTGGGCCTACCATTACCGGACCTCACTCTCCGGATGAGCAGGTACATATCGAAAGCGTCGGCCACTACTGGACTCTGCTGACCGAATTGCTGAAAGCGATTCCTGCGAAGTAAGAAAGCGCTAAAATGCCCGTCCCATTTCTGGACGGGCTATCAATATGGAATATCGGGTATCCATTGCCAGATAAGCTCTCCTGGATGCGCTGAATAGCGCTGCGGCTACACGCGAATAGCCGGACAGCCCTATAACAGCGCTGGTAGCACCGAATTATTGTGGCGTAAACGCCATTCCTTTAAATATCCGTAGCGGATTGCCGCGCTCAATCTGATGATGGAACAGACGCCTTTCAGACTTCAACGCCGCACACTCATTTTGCCGTTGCTGTTCCAGCCGCCAGGCAATCAGCAGCCGGGCCAGACGCTTATTCGCATGTTGACTGCGCTCCGACTGAACCTTCACGCTAATCCCGCTCGCCAGGTGCGTGGCCCGCACTGCCGAGTCGCTTTTATTAACGTGCTGCCCACCCGGGCCGGAAGAGCGCAGAGTCTCGAAACGAATCTCATCAGACTGTATGTGTTCGTCGGCGGAAAAGCGCCCAATGCCGACGTACCAGTTTTTTCGCCCATGGTGCGGGCGATACGGGCTGGTACAAATCCACAGTAACGTGCCGCACCAACGTTCACTGAAAGCCATAGCTTTTTCGCCGTCCAGCGAGACCAGCGCGGAACGCAGCGTGTCTGGTAATCGTCCCGGCTCCGTTTCAAGTCGCGTCAACGATACCTTTTCTCTGGCGGCTTCTTTCGTCAGACAATCCAGCGCTTTTTTTACCGCCAGACAACACTCGTCCGGTCCCTGTGCGGAAGAAAGTTGCAGTAAGATCATGCGCTTTTCTCCCCTGAGGTTTTCAGCGTCAGCACCGGACGCAGGCAGGCAACTGGCGTAATCAGTCCGGCGTCTGCCAGACAATCCACAACGCTATCGATGGATTTATACGCCTGCGGCGCTTCTTCATAAATGAGCTGGCGATCGCGGCAAATCACCCGGCTACCCATCCCGGTACGGCAGAGCTGTCGCGGGGTAAATTTTGCCGATAACCGGTCTTTACACTCAGTACGCATCCATTTGCGTCCCGCGCCATGCGCCAGGGAGAAGAGGCTCTCCTCGCTGACGACGGGTTTCACCAGCCAGCTATAATCGCCGCGCGAGCCGGGGATAATCACCAGTCCCTGCCCATCTGGCGTAGCGCCTTTACGGTGCAGCCACCCCGCCTCACCCGCGACAGTACAGGGTTCAACGAAGTTATGCGCCACATCCAGCCGCGGTTCGCCCTCAGCCCTGAGCTGTTGCAGTATCCGGCGGGCAATCAGCGCGCGATTACTGCGGGCAAATGCCAGCGCATCGTCATGTTCTGCAAGGTAGCGGCGCGCATCGTCGCTATCTTCCGGCAAACCGTTATGCGAAAACGCTTCCACATGACGACGCAGGATAGCTTGCCCCAGACCGCGTGAACCACTGTGTACCAGCAGTAATAACTGCGTTTTTTGTAACCCCGACAAAGCGAACGAATCAGCATCGACGATGCGATCGACCTGTTGTAGCTCGGCAAAATGATTGCCGCCGCCAATGGAACCCAGCGCAGAGCGCCACGAATGATGCTGCATTGCGGCGGGGACATTCTCCTCCAGCCACTGCGCGTCCGCCACGTCAGGCAGCGACGCCAGCCGCTTCTCCAGTTTATCGGCGTTATATTTACGCCCTAAAATATCCGTTTGCCATAACGCCATGCCGCAGCCGATATCGTTGCCGACCAGCGCCGGATAAAAACGTCCACGTGAGAAAAAGGCTGCGCCAATAGGGTAGCCGCGCCCCGGATGCAGATCTGGCATCCCGATAACGCGTTTCATACCGGTTAACTTAGCCGTCGTATATAATTGTTGGATCGCGGAATCTTCGATCCACAGGTTATCCGATGCGATAGAAAATACCACATCTGATAAAGGACGAATATAATTGCCCATATACCATTCCATATATGAATTAAAAAATCAGGAAATGGCAGACTAATCCAGGGCAATAAAAGAAAATTAATCCTGGAAAGGTCTGCAAAGTGCGTTCAGAGAATAAAGTGTCATGATGAACCTCCTTTGCAGTTATTGAGAATGAGAAAACGCGGGTATAGTAATACTGAAATTTAGATGGCGCAATCGTAATAGTGATAAAATCTTAATGGCCTGACTTATAACCCTAACACCAACTGTCGTTCCAATTGAGGGTCGAGCAGCGTTACGTGTAGCCCCACCAGCCGTACGCCGCGCTCGCCGCGACGCTCGTCCCAGGTTTTACGGGCGGTGGTAATTAAGTCTTCTTTATTTAATTGCGGCCAGACATGTTCCTGAGTGGTTTGCTGAAAATCATTAAATTTTAATTTAACGCCCTGTCGGGCAATCAGTAAATCGGGCTTTACTATAGCCAGACGACGCTCCAGTTCCGGATATAAATGCTCAATAATGGCCTCGCAGTCCGACCACTCATGAATATCCTCCGCCAGAGTACGCTCAACGCCTACCGATTTACGCAGCCTTTCGCTGTTAACATCACGCTCGTCAATACCCTGACTACGCTCCCATAATACCCGGCCAAATTTACCGAAGCGTTTGAGAAGCATCGCCAGATCGCACTGTTGAATATCCCCGCAGGTTCTTAACCCCATATTTTCCAGTTTGGCGGCGGAAACTTTCCCCACGCCTGGAATTTTGGCTAACGGCAACGTTTTAAGAAAGCCGGGTACATCGGCTGGCGTAATAACATATTGTCCATTCGGTTTATTGAGATCGGAGGCTATCTTCGCCAGAAATTTCACTGGCGCAACGCCGGCGGAGGCGGTGAGTTGCAGTTCATTGAAAATAGTCTGACGAATCTCCCTGGCGATCAGAGTCGCCGAACCATAACAGTGCGGGCTGTCAGTCACATCCAGCCAGGCTTCATCCAGCGAGAGCGGTTCAATCAGTGAAGTGTAGCGGGAAAAGATGTCACGTACATGCCGCGAAGCCTCTTTATAGGCGTCAAAGCGGCCAGGCAGTAAGGTGAGATGGGGGCACAGCTTTAGCGCCATGGCGGTCGGCATCGCGCTACGTACGCCAAACTGGCGCGCAGGATAGTTGGCGGTACTGATAGCGCCTCTACGCTCACGACTCCCGCCAATGGCAATGGGAATATCGCGTAACGCCGGATTATCACGCATCTCTACCGCGGCAAAAAAACAGTCCATATCAATATGTATGATTTTGCGCATCGCTCGCCCCCACAATACTGTTTAAGTGTACAGTATGTTTTATTGCGCGCAAAGAGACATTCGCGTTAAAAATGCGACATATTCGAAGGTATGACGACGAAAGCGGCGGGAAAATTGTAAACGTACACACGGGGACTTGCGAAAAACTGCCGTGGTGCTAATGTGAGCGCTCCAAATCCAGATTACTCCGATTTGGGGACTCTTTTGCCGTTCTGGCGTGTGTAACCGTTTTATCAAGGAACAAGCAGTATGCGTAAAATCGCATTTTTTCTTGCGATGCTTCTGATGCCGTGCGTCTCATTTGCCGGTTTGCTGAGCAGCAGCAGCCCCGTCACGCCGGTCAGTAAAGAGTATAAGCAGCAGTTAATGGGCTCACCGGTCTATATTCAAATTTTTAAAGAAGAGCGCACCCTTGATCTCTACGTCAAAATGGGTGAGCAATACCAGTTGCTTGATAGCTACAAAATTTGCAACTATTCCGGCGGGTTAGGCCCGAAACGCCGTCAGGGCGATTTTAAAAGTCCGGAAGGGTTTTACAGCGTTCAGCGTAATCAACTCAAGCCAGACAGCCGTTTTTATAAGGCCATCAACATTGGTTTTCCCAATGCCTACGATCGCGCGCATGGCTATGATGGTAAATATCTGATGATTCACGGCGCCTGTGTTTCCGTCGGCTGCTATGCCATGACCGACAGCGGCATTGATGAGATTTTCCAGTTTGTCACCGCCGCGCTGGTCTTTGGTCAGCCGAGCGTGCAGGTGAGTATTTATCCGTTCCGGATGACCGACGCCAATATGCAGCGTCATAAATATTCATATTACAAAGATTTCTGGGCGCAGCTAAAACCCGGCTACGATTATTTTGAACAGACGCATAAGCCGCCAACTGTTTCTATCGTTGATGGACGTTACGTCGTGAGCAAACCGTTGAGTCACGAAGTCGTTCAGCCACAGCTGGCCTCAAATTATACGCTCTCCGAGGCAAAATAACGCCCATTCGCCTGGCATAATCTTTTGCCAGGTTTCATTCCCCGTTAGCGGCTGGGTAGCAATCACGGTAACCACGTCATTTGGCGTGGTCTGTGAACTGAAATCAATTTCCATATCCTGATCCACCAGCGTGGCTACGCCAAACGGCGCCCGGCGAGTGATCCAGTGCAAATGGGTTGAGCAAAACGCCATCACATATCGCCCATCTGACAGCAGCATGTTAAAAACGCCTTTTTCACGTAATACCGTCGCCAGTGTCGCAATATATTTAAATACCGCCGTCATGTTGCCCGGCGTGCGGGGATAACGCTGCGTTAATTTATGCAATAGCCAGCAAAACGCTTTTTCGCTGTCGGTTTCCCCCACCGGACGAAAATTACCGGTTTCCAGCGACTTATAACCGTTGAGCTGACCGTTATGAGCATAAGTCCAGTTGCGTCCCCATAATTCCCGGGTAAAAGGGTGCGTATTTTCCAGCGCCACTTCACCGCGATTAGCCTGACGGATATGGGCGATAACCGAGCAGGACTTGATCGGGTAATTCTGTACCAGTTTCGCAATCGGCGAATGGTAGCTCGGTTGCGGATCTTTAAACGTGCGACAGCCCTTTCCTTCGTAAAAGGTAATTCCCCAGCCGTCTTTATGCGGCCCGGTTCCGCCGCCACGCTGCACCAGTCCGGTGAAGCTAAAGCAGATATCCGTCGGCACATTGGCGCTCATCCCAAGCAGTTCGCACATACATCACCTACCTTAAAACGGTTAATTGCCTGATAAGACCAGCAAAGCACAGCTCGTAGGCCGGATAAGACGCTTGCGTCGCCATCCGCCACAATGCCCGATGGCGCTTCGCTTATCGGGCCTACACGTTCCAGGCCCGATAAGACCGGCAAATATTATCGGCTTATTTAACCATCTCTTTTTCGATCAACTGAATCAGGATATGAATTACTTTGATATGAATTTCCTGAATACGATCGGCATAACCGAAGTGCGGTACGCGAATTTCAATATCCGCCGTTCCCGCCATTTTGCCGCCGTCTTTACCGGTCAACGTGATCACTTTCATGCCTTTTTCACGGGCCGCGGCAATCGCTTTAATCACGTTACCAGAGTTACCCGACGTCGAGATCCCTAACAGGACATCGCCTTCGCGCCCTACCGCCTCAACGTAACGAGAGAAAATATAGTCATAGCCAAAATCATTACTAACGCAGGATATATGGCTAACATCAGAAATCGCAATTGCCGGGTAGCCCGGACGATTTTCACGATAACGACCTGTCAGCTCTTCAGCAAAGTGCATCGCATCGCAATGGGAGCCGCCGTTACCGCAGGAAAGTACCTTACCACCCGCTTTAAAACTGTCAGCCAACAGGACCGCCGCGCGCTGAATGGCGTGAATATTGGCGTCATCTTTTAAAAAATTAGCCAGCGTTTCCGCCGCTTCGTTCAGTTCGTTACGAATAAGATCCTGGTACATGAGGATATCCTTCAGCATGAATGTAAATGACAGTATGCAGTGTATCGGATAGCAGTACAGGCGAGAAGCATAAGCCGAATTAACGCCTCACGCTTTTGATTTTTCGTGCCCCCAAAAACGGCAACAATGTGAGCTTTGTTGTAATTATTTTGTAAACACATTGCTAAAAGATTTTACATCCACTACAACCTAATCATCACAAGTGGTCAGACCTCCTACAAGCAAGGGAGCTTTTCGTTATGATGATTTTGAGTATTATCGCTACGGTTGTTCTGCTCGGCGCATTGTTCTATCACCGCGTGAGTTTATTTCTCAGCAGCCTGATTCTGCTCGCCTGGACCGCCGCACTTGGCGTCGCTGGCCTGTGGTCCATCTGGCTGTTGGTTCCTCTGGCCATTATCCTCGTGCCGTTTAACCTCACACCGATGCGAAAATCAATGATTTCCGCACCGGTGTTCCGCGGCTTCCGTAAGGTCATGCCGCCGATGTCGCGCACTGAGAAAGAAGCGATTGATGCCGGTACAACCTGGTGGGAAGGCGATCTGTTCCAGGGCAAGCCTGACTGGAAAAAACTGCACAACTATCCGCAACCGCAACTCACTGCCGAAGAGCAAGCGTTTCTCGACGGTCCGGTAGAAGAAGCGTGCCGGATGGCGAACGATTTCCAGATTACCCATGAACTGGCGGATCTGCCGCCGGAACTGTGGGCTTATCTGAAAGAGCATCGTTTTTTTGCGATGATCATTAAAAAAGAGTACGGCGGACTGGAGTTCTCCGCTTATGCGCAGTCCCGTGTACTGCAAAAACTGTCCGGCGTCTCCGGGATTCTGGCTATCACCGTCGGCGTTCCAAACTCACTCGGCCCTGGCGAGTTATTGCAGCACTATGGTACGGAAGAGCAGAAGAATCACTATCTGCCGCGACTGGCGCGCGGCCAGGAGATCCCCTGCTTTGCGCTGACTAGCCCGGAAGCAGGTTCTGATGCAGGCGCCATTCCGGATACCGGCGTGGTTTGCATGGGCGAATGGCAGGGCCAGCAGGTGCTGGGTATGCGCCTGACCTGGAACAAGCGTTACATTACGCTGGCGCCGATAGCTACCGTGTTGGGTCTGGCGTTTAAGCTTTCCGATCCGGATAGATTGTTAGGCGGAGAAGAAGAGCTGGGTATTACCTGCGCCCTGATCCCCACCTCAACGCCGGGTGTGGAAATTGGTCGTCGTCACTTCCCGCTTAACGTTCCGTTCCAGAATGGCCCAACCCGCGGTAACGATATTTTCGTGCCTATTGATTATATTATCGGCGGCCCCAAAATGGCCGGACAGGGCTGGCGTATGCTGGTGGAATGTTTGTCGGTAGGACGCGGTATTACCCTGCCGTCCAACTCCACTGGCGGGGTGAAATCCGTCGCGCTGGCAACCGGCGCCTATGCTCACATTCGTCGTCAGTTCAAAATTTCTATCGGCAAGATGGAAGGTATTGAAGAACCGCTGGCGCGTATTGCAGGTAACGCTTATGTGATGGATGCCGCCGCATCGTTAATCACCTACGGCATTATGCTGGGTGAAAAACCGGCGGTACTGTCGGCTATCGTGAAGTACCACTGCACCCACCGCGGCCAGCAGTCCATTATCGACGCGATGGATATCACTGGGGGTAAAGGCATTATGCTGGGCGAGAGCAACTTCCTGGCGCGAGCTTACCAGGGCGCGCCTATCGCGATTACCGTGGAAGGCGCGAATATCCTGACCCGTAGCATGATGATCTTTGGTCAGGGCGCCATTCGCTGCCATCCTTATGTACTGGAAGAGATGGCCGCAGCGCAGAATAATGATGTGAATGCCTTTGATAAACTGTTGTTTAAACATATTGGTCATGTCGGCAGCAATACCGTTCGCAGTTTCTGGCTTGGCCTGACCCGCGGATTAACGAGCCATACGCCAACCGGCGACGCCACGAAGCGTTATTACCAGCATCTGAACCGACTGAGCGCAAACCTGGCGCTGCTGTCCGACGTGTCAATGGCGGTACTGGGCGGCAGCCTGAAACGCCGCGAGCGTATCTCCGCGCGTCTGGGCGATGTGTTGAGTCAGCTTTATCTGGCCTCAGCCGTACTGAAGCGTTACGACGACGAAGGTCGCCACGAAGCCGACCTGCCGCTGGTACACTGGGGCGTACAGGATGCGCTGTATCGTGCTGAACAAGTGATGGACGATCTGCTGCAGAACTTCCCGAACCGCGTCGTGGCCGGATTGCTCACCGCGATGATCTTCCCGACTGGCCGTCATTATCTGGCGCCGTCTGATAAGCTGGATCACGCCGTGGCGAAGATCCTGCAGGTGCCGAACGCCACACGTTCACGCATTGGGCGCGGTCAGTATCTGACGCCCGCCGAACATAATCCGGTCGGTTTACTGGAAGAAGCGCTGCGTGATGTCATCGCTGCCGACCCTATCCACCAGCGCATCTGCAAAGAACTGGGTAAAAATCTGCCGTTTACTCGTCTGGATGAACTGGCGCGCAATGCGCTGGCGAAAGGGCTTATAGATAAAGATGAAGCCGCCATTCTGGCGAAAGCGGAAGAGAGCCGCCTGCGCAGTATCAACGTTGATGATTTTGAACCTGAAGCGCTGGCGACCAAACCGGTAAAGCTGCCGGAGAAAGTGCGTAAAGTCGAAGCCGCATAATCAGTCTCGCCTCTTTCCTGCCCCGCTTTCGCGGGGCTTTTTCTTGCCGCTTTTTTATTATTGCTCATGCTACAGTGTAAAGACGCTGTTCAATGAGGAGCTCCGATCGTGTCTGGTTTGAAAATTACTCTGTTGCAACAACCTTTAGTCTGGATGGACGGCCCGGCAAACCTGCGTCATTTTGACAGACAGCTAGAGCTCGTATCTGGCCGGGATGTGATTGTTCTGCCTGAAATGTTTACCACCGGCTTTGCGATGGAGGCCGCTAATAACTCACTTTCGCAAGATAGCGTGATTACGTGGATGCAGGCCAAAGCCCGACAAACTGACGCTCTGATTGCCGGCAGCGCGGCGCTACAAACTGAGCGCGGCGCCGTAAATCGCTTCTTACTGGTTGAACCGGAAGGCAAGGTTCATCTCTATGATAAGCGCCATCTCTTTCGTATGGCGGATGAACATCAACATTATGCCGCAGGCGATAAACGCATCATCGTGCAGTGGCGCGGTTGGCGCATTCTGCCGCTGATCTGTTACGATCTGCGCTTTCCGATATGGTCACGCAACCGCAATGATTACGATCTGGCGCTGTATGTAGCGAACTGGCCCGCGCCGCGCTCGCTACACTGGCAAACATTACTGACGGCGCGCGCTATTGAAAATCAGGCTTATGTCGCAGGCTGCAACCGGGTTGGCACCGATGGTAACGGGCTACATTATCGCGGCGATAGCCGGATCATTAATCCCCAGGGCGACATTATCGCCACCGCCGAACCACACCAGGCGACACGTATCGATGCCGATCTTTCTCTCGTCGCCTTGCAGGACTATCGCGAAAAATTTCCAGCCTGGCGCGATGCCGATCCATTCACCTTGTAAGCAACCTGCCGCTCACCGCGGCGGGATTGTTTCACTCCGTAACTCTCCGTAAAACAAATTCGCGTGGCGTAATGTGGCAGGCAACGTATTCTGACTAAGAGCCTATCCCACCAGGCGTTATTGGCGCAGCCAGTTTGGACACGGACAGCGCGCAAAAACCGGAGCGTACACGTAGTACGTGAGGTTTGACTCGCTACGCTCGCCCTTCGGGCCGCCGCAAGCGGCGTTCAAAACGCTAACGCGTTTTGGCGAGCACTGCCCAGGTCCAAAATGGCAAGTAAAATAGCCCTAATGGGATAGGCTCTAAGATAATTGCTCGCCATTCGTGGGTAATAAGAACGGTTAATCACTCCCTTATCAGGATATCTTCATGAAAAACTTTGTACGCACAACTTTACTGGCAGCGACTCTGGCGGGCGTTTCTTTTGGCGCTTTCGCCACCGCTGTCCCCAATCCTCCCCTGCCCGCCCAGGATCCTATTGTCCAGCATCTGAAGCTGACAAACGATCAGATTACCCGGATCAAAAAACTTCACCAACAACTGGAAACCGACGTCAGTCAGATTTCTATGAAGGGAATTAAAGACGGTGCGCTGATAGAGGTGATTAAATCCGGTAAATGGGATGACGCCGCCGTAAAACAGCAGCTTGCAGCCTTCAGTAACATAGAACAACAGGCTCGCTATTATCGGGTTAAATATTATTTTGATTTAAGCAAAGTCTTAACACCAGAACAGCGTCAACAGGTACAACAAGATCTCGCCCAGGCACTTGAGTAAATATTTTTGCCCGTTATTCCTGGATAACGGGCTTTATCCAGGTCGGGTACAAATTCATCTTCATCTTTTTGTTACAGCATCGCTCTATCTAACACTACCCGTTACATAACGTAGAAGTAAAACCGTACGTGGGGCAATTTGGCGAGGAGATGGATTTCCATACCGACGATTATCGTATTGTTATTTAAAATTTTCATCTCATTTTTTACCCGCTTACAGAAAACCCAGCGTTACAATAGACCGTTTTTTGGGCTTCGTTTATGTAATCGTTATATCACACCCTATACCGTGAAACTTGTCTTTTAGCCCAATATTAAGGCAGGTTCTGAAATGAAAAACTTTTTCGCAGTCTGCATCATTCCCCTTGTGGTAGCCTGGTCCGCTACTGCATCAGCAAAAGAAGGGATCTATATCACCGGGAAAGCGGGGACATCCGTAGTCAATGTCTATGGAATCAACTCAACCTTCAGCCAGGATGAGATAGTCAATGGTCATGCAACGTTACCTGACCGTACCAAAGGCGTTTTTGGCGGCGGGGTTGCTATCGGTTATGACTTTTATGACCCATTCCAGCTTCCAGTACGTTTAGAACTGGATACCACTTTCAGAGGTGAGACGGATGCTAAAGGCGGGCAGGATATTATTGCATTTGGTCAGCCAGTACACATAAATGTAAAAAATCAGGTCCGAATGACCACTTACATGGTTAATGGTTATTATGATTTTCACAATAGTACGGCATTTACACCCTATATCAGCGCAGGCGTTGGCCTCGCTCATGTGAAGCTAAGTAATAACACCATTCCTGTTGGTTTTGGTATTAATGAAACTCTGTCTGCTTCAAAAAATAACTTTGCCTGGGGCGCAGGTATCGGTGCAAAATATGCTGTAACAGATAATATTATGATTGACGCCAGTTATAAATACATTAATGCAGGCAAAGTGAGCATTTCAAAAAATCACTATGCTGGTGATGAACATACCGCTTATGATGCAGACACAAAGGCTGCCTCCAATGACTTCATGCTCGGCATTACTTACGCCTTTTAAACACTATCGGTAAAATAGCTGGTCCTGTGGGTTCCCGAAGGCGCAATGGAGGATATCAGTAATGAATACTCCTGCGCCTTCAGAAAATCGTTGAACAGGTGCAACCTGGCGCCATTTTTCAGTACACTGCAACGTTTCTGGTATGGGCTTAACTTCCGGCTACCCAAAAACAGTCCCGTCCTGTTGTATGATCTCTAAATGTGAATGGCACGATTATGCGAGATACTTACAAGTGTCTGGTATGAAGATATACTGCGAACGCCGATGTAAACGGCGCGCGTAACATTTTAGAGCGGGACACGCCGTGCTTGCCTGTGGAAGGAGCGTGCAGTCAGGCAGCCCGTTGGAGCAGGAACCCACGCCCTTCAGGACGTGGAGGATGTCAATGCACAAGAATTGGGGAATCTTTAGCAGAATTTATTATCTCTACAGTAGCATCTCTCTTGTTCCCGTCATAAATAACCCAATGCCTCCAGAGCTGAAACCGCCTTCAGCATGAGCACTGGCTGCAAATAACACCAAATAAAATAATAATATAACAACTACCGAGACAAAAAACACCTCTCTAAAGTATTTAGAATTCATACAGTCAGCTCATTTAAATTTAACGTCACATGCAACCATGCATGCGTAAAACAAGAACCACACTCATATTAATAATGATTAGTAATGTGAGTGTGCGTATAACGAGATACAGATGTATATTCCTTAATGTAACGGAACATCATCAATGCAAATAGCAACCATCGATATATTAAACTAAAATAATACATCTAGTGCATATATAAACCATTCGTATGGTGGCTGTAATAAAATTGTTGATAAACGGTCATCCCCTAAACTTCCAGCCTCCCCACCGCACGAACAATGATGTTCTTTATATTTAATCGTAATAAAAAACAAAACAATAATTAAACAAAAAATAAATAAGATATTTTTGATTCAAATTTTCACTCCTTCTGTTATATACACCAAGTTTCATTTTTTTTATGATCCCGAAAGAAAAAACCGTCATATGACGATGGCCATTGCATTCCATACATGTAATCAACTTCGTTCTGGTACACGGCCCTCTGTTCTACATCATTTATATCCCCGACAAGAATCTTTTGGAACTTATGATAATGATAAACACTACTAATAAAATTAGGATCACGAGGCACTACGCAAGCCTAAAAAAAGAACCCAAGGTTTTTAATTTCACTGGAATAAGAATGTTTACCACAAAAATCAAACCAAACTTCCATACCATAATCTCTGCGACTCCTGATGTACTCGCTCAGAAATTTGTGGTTGTTATTAAAGTCAACAGAAACAGCAAATAACCCGACGCTATTTAATTTACTGATCCTTTCCATATGTATGAGCACAAATTCCCAGGGGATCCTGAGTATATATTTATTTAACCCATATTTATGGTTGAATAAATTAAATGACTTTTGTAACTCTTCAAAAAACATCAATGACTCAATTATGTGGTTTTCGCCTTCTTTCCAGAAGGGTTCAACGAAATAAATATCAGTAACATCATCTGTTTTAATGCGGTTTTTTGTTACATGCACGGGGTGATATTTAACCATGTGATATTCCGCTGTGTTATTCTGTGCCGCTTAATTTCACCACTGCTGATTAAAATCCTTGTTCAACAGCCGCAATCTGCCGTTGTTGTTCCGTAAGAAGGATAATAATGTATTAAATCAGTAAGTACACATCACACTTTCACACTGGCAGTTCGTTTGTTTCCTTTATTTGCTCAAGAACAAAGCTCGATGCAGATCCACTAATTGAAGAATTAGTTAATATTATTTTCTCATAAAAACTATAGTAATCGTTCATATCTGTAAATACTGTATGCATTAAATAATTAAATGTTCCAGAAATTCGATAAAAGGCAATAACCTCAGGCATTGACTTTATTTTCTCAGAAATACTAGCGTATTGCTCCTCAGATATGTTAATCATAATAAAGACATTAAGTGAAAGACCTAGTTTTTCTTTATCCAATAAAGCGAACTGACCAATGATCCCCCCCCTGTCTTTAAGTTTTTTTAAACGTTTGAAACATGGTGTGGGCGTAAGTCCCACTTTATATGCAAGTTGCCATAAAGTTTGTGCACAATCTTTTTGGATTTCTTTCAATAATTCTTTATCTTTATCATCTAAATACACAGTCATAGGAAAGCAGAACCTCACGCATTGATTTTCATAAGTGAATAGATTCTCTTTATTAAATAAAACAAGTATATAAAGAGAACTCTGATTTAAAAAACCATATAAGAAAGATATCAATAAAATAAATAATTACTGTCAGGGGGTTTGTGTTCCCATCAGCATTGTCACTGTCAGCGTTCCCTGATACTCACCAGAACGCTTCTCTCTGATGTTAAAGGGTTGTGTTGTCAGGGTAAGGGGCACTGGCACACAACGTACCGCCTGCCGTTGCCCGGGAAGTACCACCGGACGCGTTGCTGCTTTATCCACGTTATCCAGACTGAACTCCACGCCACGGGTGACAGGAATACTTCGTCCCCCATAATTCATACTGACCGCATAATCAATCGTATCAGCAGAATCGCTCTTTATAACCTGAAATCCCGTACCTGACTTATTGCTTCCTTCTATCTTCATCTGTAATGAACGGGCTTTCACACCTCCGTCATACAGACACATATCCAGATTAGCCCTGCCCGACATTTGTGAGGCATTCATCCGGTGAAGATTCAGGTCCACCCGGGGCGTTGCTGTACCAAATTGCGGAAAGTAAATAGCCGCATTTTCAGCAAAGTGGTCTGTTACATTCAGCGTGATATCTGTAGTTGATGTGCCTAAAGGATCGTCTCCGCCCCATTGTAAATAATCCAGGACTAACGTTGCTTTCCATGTTCCGCTTGTAGGTATCTTCGCAAGCTCTTCTGAAGGTATCCTAAGTTTCAGCGACCTACCCCATTGACATGCAGCAGCGTTCATGTTGATGACACCAGTATAACAGGCATCACGAACACTGCCGAGCAGTATGAGCGTGATTTCAGCATGGCTGATTTGTTCTCTGAAACGCAGACGAATTTTTGAATAAGCTCCAAAAGCATACCACCATACCAAATGTGTTTCTTCACACGCCCCCTCATTTTCATTCCTGTTTGAACGACATACCCATCCCCCCAACACATTTGCTACACTCCATTCTTGGGACCAGACAGGAGTGATGACCGGTACATTGTTCTTGTCGTAATTCAGGTCGACGGTAATCGCATCGGCGACTTGTGGCAGTGTAGCGCCAGCCATCAGCAGGATGGCAATTATCCTTGCTGGATAAACATATTTTCGGATGAAATTAATAATTGCTGACCAATGGGCTGTCATACTCGTCCACTTCATTTTATTACTCATAGTTAACGCCTTTATCTCTACGTCAGGCTTCCTGAACGGAATGGCGCAGCAAACCTGCCACGTTCAGCAAACGGATGACCCGCGGCGATATTTGCAACGCCTGTGGCAGGGCATCCACGTCACTTAATTCACACCGCACATCACCCACTACCTGCATAACATCCCGACGTTTATGTACTGACATCGGACAACGCAGGATCCTGTTTTTAGACAGCAGCCACAGGCTGGATTCTTTATGCTCGCTCTGCAGGCTAAATCGCCCGGAAGGTCCCAACGACAAAAATGGATAGTTCAGTGGCTGTGCGTCCAGCAGCGGTCTGCCATCCTTGTCCAGTACGCGGCCAACGTACAGTCGGCTCATACTGGCGCTGATGTTGTGAACCAGCAGATGCCCGGGTGTCAGGAAGTAACACCTGCTTCCCCCTCCCGCTTTTACGCCTGCCATACCCTGTGAACTAACCCCTGCATCCTCAATGGTCACCTCCGTGGCGTTATAGCCTTCCATCAGCAACAGCGACTGCTGACCAAAACCGAGACTGAACGGCTGGCTGCTGCCACGAACGCTGACTACTTTCCCGCTACTGCCCTCGTCCCCCTCTGACTCCACGTTCACCGCCATGCCAGAGGCCGGTTCACCGTCCTGACCACCTCCCCAGAACAGTCCATTACGGGATAACGCCAGAGACGAGCTGTAGCCAGCGGTGAGTGAACTGGCGCTGCCCGCATTACGTTGATGGGAGTTACTGATAGTGGCGCTCAGTTCACCCATACGGCCGCTCATGCGTCCGCCGAGACTCCCGCTCCAGCTGTCGTCGTTATAACCGGAGAAACCCACCGACAGTTCACGATACAGATCCTGCTGCCAGGATCTCACATGGTTCACATTCCAGGACGTCTGTGTTTTTTGATTCCGGCTACTGTGAATATCGGTCCCGGCTGAGGTATACCCATTACTGCCAGTCATTGTCGGTGGTTGAGAGGCATATGACACACTGACACTCATAAACAAGCCATCATCATTCACTCCGTCATTTCGGGTTCGCCATACTCCCCCATGGGTATTAATATTCATGCCAGCCATATTAAGGCTGTACGTTGCACTAGCCTGAGCAGATTCGCGGTGAGAGGCAGGGATGTATGCCTGTCGCCAGAACACATTTTCTTTGTCACTGTTATCATCATATCCCCGGTAAACCGGCCGACCTTCTGTCCTGCTGGTACTGTATCCCAGTAGGGCATACCAGTTCCCCACCGGAACCGACAGGGAGGCGTTCATCGAAGTCTGGCAGGTCATACTGGCATGCACTGACTGTGGATGACGACCACTACAGGCATCACTTTCCGTATGGTTACGCCACAGACTCGCGGAAAATCCGTCGTTGTATGTCACCTGCTCAGTGTTACCGCTCGTGCTGTCTGTCCCATGCAGTATCCCGGCAGAAAGGTCCAGCGTGCCATCCAGCACTGCATGCTGTGAATTCAGTCGGGTTTCACTGTACCAGGCCTCATGTGCCAGAGAGATACCTTCGGTCAGACTGATATTTTTCCGCAGCCCAGTTTGGAATCCGGCAGCCATGACAGTCTCACCGTCATAATGGCTGGCTTTATCCCCGGTATCTTCCAGCCCGCCCTGAATAAACCACTGGGTCTGTGCACTGAAGCGATTGCCCCCCTTACTGAAGGGCTGGGTCTCCGTTCGCCGCAGAATCCCATCCTCATACACCCGCAACGCCAGAGGATAGCTTCCCGGTGGAAGAGAATGAGTATCCAGGGTATGCATTCCCGGGGTCAGGAACTGACTCCCCAGCAACTCGCTGCCACGATAAATATCAATACGGGCATTTCGGGTAACCTGAACCATAACCGGAGTGGCATTCTGGTCCACCTCATGGTTAACATAAGCTTGGGTGGTCCCGGTTCGTAATCCATCAAACCGGCTCAGGGGAAGCAGACTGAACCCAAAATCCCCCCCCGTGGCGCTGGACAGATTCCGCTGATCCATCCGACCAGCCTGGAGATAATACTGATTGCCGAGATCCTGACGGACAAACAGATTGTCAAACCAGGCCTGACTGTTATTGTAATGTTCTGACTGATTCCAGATAGCCGCCCAGTTGCCTCCCAGATAACGACCGTCACCAAGCCCCAGGGCACCGCTACCATTCAGTGTCATATTACGACTGTGGAGATCATCACTCAGATACAGCGTCTGGCGGTGAATAAATGCGCTGACACCCTCCGGGGTCGGAGTCAGCCAGCGTTTATCACGTCGTTCTTCATCCGGCAACCAGTCCCGGTTAAGAAACAAAGATAACTGAGCGTTGTTCTCATCAAAAATAACCGCAACATCCTCTTTATCTGTTGCCACGTAACCACACTCGCTGCTGTCTTTTGCTTCTGAGACACCACAGACCAGATTGCTGTTACGTAGCAACGGACGGCTGAGTGCAGCCAGCGCTTTTTGCCGTTCTGCGGCCGGCAACGCGGCAAGCCCACTGCTTTCAAGTACCATCAATGGGGACATGAACTGCACGGTGTCCGGTTTAACCACCACCGGAAATAATCCCAGTGAATGCCCTGGTAGCAACACTTCAATTTGCTCAGTCTGTCCTTCCAGCAGAGATTCAAATCCAGGAGGGGGAATAAGAGTTGCCTGGCTGGTAAAACTGCACAATCCCAGTAAATAATACATCCAGAAATAACGACTCACGTAAAGAGACCTGAATTGCAATGAATAATAAGATCAATACCGGATCCGGTTCAGGTACGAACGGTGACACCCCAAAACCGGATCAGATGAAGAGCTAATAACCGGTTATTAGCCGGCAGTGACAGCCTGTGAAATCACCAGACTGACCAATCCGCTGTATTCACCGGCAGGCAGGTTTTGTAAGGCTGCTCCAGCCTTCTGACCAATATCCAGGTTCAGCAGAGCTGAAGCATCGCCAGTTTTTCCGTCCGGGAACAGGGTTTTAGCTTCCAGTACAGAATTGGTGGTGGTCAGTGACCGTCCTCCCAGAGTCACTTCCATATCAATGGTTTTGGTGGGATCCAGGACGTTGATAAGTTGTGGAGCATTCAACAGTTTTACATTAACCGACTTGGTCTGATCGTTGCTGTAAAGGCGGGTCTGGAGTGATTTATGGACCAGGCCCTTACCCGGCATGAAATCCAGCTTCATAGTCGACGGGAGGGATGAACCATCGGCCTGCAGCAGTTCAAGTGTACTGTCAATATTGGCAGTGACGGTAATATCCTTCTGAACCGCAGAAACAGAAAAAGAATAAACGGTGGCCAATGCCACAGCTGCGGCAATAAAAGATGTTTTCATGTTCATAAAAAATAACCTTGCTTTGTTGTTTATTACAGTGATATATGCACACTCGGTATACATCCGCTCCCCCTGAGAATAAATGTAGGGTATAGCGTACGCTCCGTGTGTTTTTACTTTCCGGCTGCTGTTAAATCAGCAGAGATTACCGGTGAATTTGCACCCGTACGATATTCCACACGAAATGCATTACTTTTTATTCCGGCCGGAATATCAGCACTCCCGCCTGGATAAATACTTTTGTCTATATTCTGCCAGTGGCATGTGGTGTCGCAGTTGCCGGCCCGAATAAGAGAAAGCCGGGTATTTCCCGTATTCAGCAGGTGGTGACCGTTCGTTACCAGCGCAGGCCTGGGGTCTGACGGAGAAACACGCAGCAACCCCCCCCAGACAAGATTCACACTTACGGATGAATTTTGCTTTCCGCCTGCCTGTGGATCATCTTCCAGTTCAGGAACAGCCTCGAAGTATACTCGCCAGGCTTCCTCTCTTTCCGGTGCCTGAGTACTGATAACACGTATTGTTTTTTTTGTTCCCGGGGAAAGGGCAAATTTCTCCGGGGAGACAACAAGTCCTGTCTCTATATCATTCCCTGCTGGTACCTCCTTCTCCTGTGGCATACCCGGGTGTTCAATACGCATGATTCTTGTTCGAATATATTGCACATGATCTGATTTAGAATAGACGAACAGCGAGGTGGCCTCTTCGCGGCTACTATTAATTTCTGCCGCCATGGGATAAACGAGCATATTCGCCCTGGCATGACCACATGCAAACATAGCGACACAGAGAAACACCCCGGGAAGAGTATCTTTAAAATTCATACCAGATTTTACCGTATAAAAGTCATCTAAATTTTAGTATTAGCATAGACAGAAAGTTATCAGCATAAAGAAGCAAATTACGATTCAGTGTTAATACATTTTGTGTGGAGGGCATCATACGGAATAAAATTTTTCGCTCAATACCTCTGTTTTTTTCAGGAAAGAAAAAATTAGTAAATAAAAGTCCACGGATTTCATTCACCAAAAGCGAACGACAGATCTGTAAGAATCGCTGAACAATTAATAACGCCGCAGTAAAAATTTTGGAAATTCTTCATAAGAAAGTTGTTACTGTGTACCTGACTTACTCAGATAAATGGAACTGTATTCCCCCCCCTTCAAAGCAACAAATACGTAACATAACAACGTAGGAGACAGAGAATCTAAAGAAAGCCCTCCAGGAGGGAGATACAATTCAGACTACAAAACCAAATAAACCTTAAACAAAGCCACAAATAGACTGATCATCATGAGGTTTTACAAAACCAGGTAAAAAAAAGTAAGCAAAGTAATTAATTTAGAAAACTAAAGTTACAGTTAGATCAGATTTACTTGCTCAATATCTGTTAAAAATATGATATCAGCAAACAAAAACTTATATACATCATATGGTTACGCTTGATGTTTACACCTCTCCAGCAAAGTGTAATCAATATAATACACTATTTTTAGATTAAATATTAGTTAAATATTCCATAAACAACAATATAAAACAGAACAATTCACCATGAAAATACAATTCACCTTTTAAAACATAATGTTATAAAAAAACACCATTCAAATTGATGCCAGTCCCTTACCTGTCAATGTTGTTTACGGTTCCTTTCCCCCTTTTGTGCGAGTAAGCAACATGAATATACAAGTCTTAACGACCAATGCCTCTGTCAGCCCAAAATAAGTCGACATTCCTGTGCATGGCGCTGCAGCAGGAATAGAACGGCAGACATCAGCGCGGAATGGAATCCCGGCTGAAACAGGCTCGTCTGCCATGAGTCAAAACGCTGGAGCAGTTCGACTTCAGCTTCCAGCCAGGCATCGATCGTAAGGTCGTCCGGGAGTTGGCCGGTCTGGCGTTCGTGGAGCGCTGCGAGAATGTGATCCTGCTGGGGCCCCCGGAGTGGAGAAAACCCACCTAGCCGCTGCCCCCGGTGTGAAAGCGGCAGATGTGGGCCATCGGGTGTTGTTCATGCCGCAGGACAGGTTGGTAGACGCTGATGAAAGCGAAGCTGGAAAACCGCCTGGAGCGCCAGCTACAACAACTGAGCTATGCGCGGGGGCTGATCCTGGACGAAATAGGTTACCTGCCAATGACCAGTGAGGAAGCCAGTCTGTTCTTCCGACTGCTGAACCGACGGTATGAAAAAGCGAGCATTATCCTGACGTCAAACAAAGGCTTCGCAGACTGGGGAGAGATGTTCGGTGATAACGTGCTGGCAACAGCGATCCTGGATCGGCTACTGCATCACTCAACCACACTGAATATCAAAGGAGAAAGTTACCAACTGAAGGAAAAACGCAAAGTCGGGGCGCTGACCAAAAGCGCAACGCCAATCAGTGAAGATGAAATGGCGGAAAGCGGACAGCAGAAGTGATCAAACAGCGGATATTAAAAATAGCGAAAAACGACCATAAATCCTGGCGTTGACATCCTCAAGATTTAATATCAGAAGCTTCCATGCCGCCGTATCCAGACTTCCAGTTGTCCCTGGTGGCTTCAGAAATACCGGCCTCCCGGTAGACATCTTTAACAATCCGTCCGGATTCAACTGATCTAATCACAGCGATGATCTGGTGCGCAGTAATACGGGCTTTACGCACAGCGATCTCCTGCGTTGGCAGATTGATTATGCCGGATGATCTCTAAATGTGAATGGCTCGATTATGCGGGATACTTACAGTGCAACCTGGCGCCATTTTTCAGTACACTGCAACGTTTCTGGTATGGGCTTAACTTCCGGCTGCCCAAAAACAGCCCCGTCCTGTTTCCGGGTATTATCATTTCCGTCAGTCGGCATCATGTTTTGTATTGGGCATCGTCAAAAGACGACTGGCTGACCAGTCGCATATCTCGATGCCTCAATTCAGTCATCATCATGTGGGTTTAAGTCAGGAACGTATCAAAACCATTCCAAACGGGTTAATCATCATTCAGAAAATCAATTTGTGGGCGATTATTCCATTTATCTTCAATAAAAGACAGAAAGCGTTGAAATAAAGGAGAATAATACTGACGATGACGCCATACAAGATAAATGGGGAGATCTGGAACCCTCCATTCAGGAAGTATAATTTCAAGTTCATTATTTTTTAAGTATTTGGTGGCAAGCCAGGCCGGAGTCATGAGGTTGATACCCTTTCCTTCTAAAACCAAATTAAGAACACTCAAAAGATTATTGGAAGATAAATGAACATTAACAGCGCCACTAATAGTGTATGATTCATCTTGACGGAAAAGAGTAAGAGGTCCGGAAAGACCATGGTTGTGAAGACCCACAATAATGTGATTTTCCAAATCGCCAGGATGTGAGATCCTGCCATATTTTCTGATATATTTCGGACTCGCACAAAGAACCAACTTTAAAGGGCTTATCTTTCGATACACGAGATCCTCACTTTCGATTATGCCACTTTTAAAAACCAGCTCATCAAACTCCAGGGATTTACTAAAAAAATCGCTACGCTCTCGTGAATCCAGGTAGATTTTTGTATCCGGATAGCTAGCTGTAAATTCCCATATCCACTTATTGGCAAGAAACTCACAGACAATAGCCGGAGCCGAAAATTTTATACTCCCTCTGATAATTTTATCCGGATTTCGCAATTCATCCAGCAAGGACTGAAAGGAAGATGTTATCCTTTTCATGCTTGCATAGGCTGTCTGACCAGCTCCAGTCAGTTCTAAGTGATGTGAATCGCGCCGAAGTAAAGTAACCTCAATAGAATTCTCAAGGCGGCTAAGCGATTTACTGACAGCAGAAATGCTAATATCTAATTCCCGTGCAGCCCGGGAAAGATTCCCTACTTCCGCCACTTTAATAAATATCATCCAGTCTCGCATACCACGATTATTGATCAGTTCCATCATTATCTTCCGTTGATAAAAGAAATTCTTATATCAAATGAGCTATCAACGACTTACTGATGCGTCATTGTGTGCCTCAATGTCCTTGATATCATCTTAATAAAAAATCTATTGGCTGCAAAATAGCATCTGAATCGATCATGATTTTGCATCCATCTCCGGTTACTAATTGAACCTGTTTACCACTCAGTGTAAATACCCTATCTCAGAAGTGATCGTCAAGGTTGTCGCCGAACCAGATACCAATAATAAAGTGGTTCATTGTCATGCGCCCGTTCTGCAAAGGCATTCTCCTTTTCTGTGACGCAGTCTGGAGCGCATTAATTGCATCGTTCACCTAACAAAGTATCCCGTGGAAACAAGCAAAACATCGCCAGATTATTCTTACTTAAGTCCCCCCCACCCGGTTCGACATTATTTGTGAAAGTGGAGGAAACAGAACAGACGGTTTAAATAAGACGCTTACTCAAAACATAAACCTATGTGCAGGCTCCTCTCATTTCGTCACGTCGCTGATATCCAGCTTTACTGGCGCTAGGGGAAGATATCTGCGCAAGGCAATAATTCCGGCGCAACAACAACCACTCCCGCTGGGCCTCTGTACATTCAAAATCTCCCATGACCAAAAGCCAGCGGGTAGAAGCCCTGCGCCAGTGACCTGCTGCCTCCAGATTCTGCGCAACCGGGTCTATCACGGCCTCCGGTGTTATCTTATTTCTGCTCAAAATCAGCACCATCATTTGGGATATAGCCTACAACCCCTGCCCGCCGATGATGGGGGAGGATTCGGTATGCAGCACTTTCATCCTGGTCTCCGGCTCAGTCAGCTATCCGACGTGCCCCCTTATGCCGGGCCAGCAGCGAAGAAAATCCGGGCGTGGTGTGATAAAACAGACGACGTTTCAGCCAGCCCACATTCTTTCGCTCCTTTGTGTTGATACGACCAATACGCTGTGAACCGATGACTGGATTGTTCATACGCCTTTCTGTGGTATACAGGTATGTGAACCCCAGCTCTTCAGCCACATGAATATAGTCAGAACAATACCAGCCCTCAGGCCAGCACAGATGCTGACTGCAATAACCCAGCATCTCCCTCATCCGCTTACGACTAAGAAGAATATCGACACGAAGCAAATCCGACGGATTACGGGACACAGGTTTCTGGTCCCAGCGTCGGTGGGTGTGCGTGTGCGAGTGAAACTCAACAAGGCCACTGAGGTGCATCTCCCGGACCTCTGACCAGCGCAGCATGACCTCATCAGCCCGGCCTTGTTTAACCAGCATCTGACACTCATCATGAGAGTACACCGGTTCGCCTGCAGGAATACGGACCGATCCGTCACTGATCAAACTGGTCACAAGAAAGAGATGCGCATGCAGATTAAACTCCTGCAGCACCGGAAAAACCTGCAACCAGTTATCCAGCCAGCCGCCATCAAAGGTCAGCATGACGCTTTTACGAGGCAATCTTGCACCATGATAAAAAGCTTCCACCTCTGCTGCGGTAACGATTTTCCAGCCAGATTCAGCCAGCCATTTCATCTGCGCCCGGAACGTACGGGGAGATAAGGTTATCTGTCCGGGTTTATCACTGACATGGTGATACATTAATACCGGTAAATGTCGTGCATAAGACATATGCTTTATTCCTTTATGTAAAAAATAAATTATTTTTACGCCTGAGGGGACAAGAAAAAGCCCCCTAAACATAAAATCTTAAATATCACATATGAATACCTGACAGATAAACAAACCTTATACTAAGGGCTTATAAAGCCCCGCTCACAAAAGAGTGAATCAAACAAATCCACAAAACAGAAAATAATAAAGGCATCAGTGTACGTTAAATTATTTTACGAAACATAATATTCCTCTCCCTACAAAAAAAGATGAATTTCAGATTTTAAAATAAATCAGCAATTGATTTTTCTGCAATGAAGATTGCTAACCATATTTGCCTTGAGTAAATTTTCAATACATCCTCGAACCTGATATACAGTATTCGCCTTATTCACTGATACAGGAAGTATGAGTGGAACAGACGGCTACGTATCCTCCTGCGCCAATGCACAGGCCTAAAAATCCAGCGTCCAGGTGTCCGCAGGCACTTCCTGATTGCCATCAACGACCACACTGAAACTGGCGTTATCTGCAGCGGTTCTTAAAATGGCGCCACGACCACTCACCGTATCTGGTTGCCATCCCTCGCCCTCCAGGCGAACCTGAATGTGATGGCGAGGATCCTGTTGCCCGCTCAGCAACAATACGGCAGGCGTATTACCCGCCTTTTGCTCATCGCTCCATACCCGAAACCCGCTGTGACTGCCGTGATAAGTCACCCAGCCTTGCGCAAGCACCATCCCATCTGGCACGTGCCCAGCCCGAAAGTAAGCCCCTACACGTAGCGTTGTCTGAAGTTTTTCTGCGGCGTTCGCTATCGGCATCAAGCTACTGGCAGCGACCAGTAAGGTTACGCTATAGATAACCGTTTTCATTCGCTGTATTTTCATCCACATTGTTCTCTCCTTCAGAATCGGCTATCTGCAGAGACCGCTCATTTGATACAAGCCCGCGATTCCCTTGTGGGCAGGTAGCTGGTAGTTAACCCGACATTGCTGTGCTCCCCATTTCACCGTCAGTTCGCCCTTATCCGCCAGACCAGTGAGATAAACCTGGCTATCAGTATCCACCAGAGCAGCACTGCCATCCTGTCCATTGACTGTAACCTGCGCCCCGAAAGGAATGGCGCTACCATCTTCCCGTTTCAGCGTCATCAGTGCCCTGGCCCCGATGCGAGTGTGAAACTTCGCTTCCACCACCGCCCCTTCGGTTGGCACCACGCGCACATCGGTTTGTGTGACCTCTGCGTCATCCGGTAGTCGCGACGGATCGAGGCTGACTGTATTCTCCTGATAGACGTTCAGGTTGCCCACTGTGGTGTCGCCACGAAAATCCGTCTTAACGCCAGGCCAGCCGCCAACTGGCACCCCCGAGGCCCCTGGCGCTTCAACCAGCGCCACTGAGCCTTGCAAAGGTTGCCCCAGCGTCACACCATGATGGTGGATAACTATACCTCCCGCGATATTGACTCCCATCTGGCGCATCGCCCGGCTGTAGCTATAGTCACCACCTAACAGGCCGTAACCCCCATTCCATGCCAAGTGCAATGCGCTGTTATTACCACCACCTGGCGGGGCATCGGCACGGTAACTCTGACGCACCTCCCAATCCAGTTGCTGACTGAATGCCTCTCCGTTGCCCCCCACTTGTTGCATCTGACCACCGTGTGATGGTGAAGTCATCTGCCAACTGGCACTTACATTATTCCCCGTCCAGCGGCTTAATGACATACTGAACCACAGGCTGGTTATGTTCTCTTTACTGTGCGCGCCATTGCGCCACAACGTTCTGTTTTGATTCCAGTTCAATGACAGCGAGCCCCCTCCAATAGAGGTTCCCCAACTCAGTCCGTAGCTGTCATCATGACCGGGGCGATTACGCCAGTCGGTACGGGAACCGGTTAAACTCAGATTGCCCAAATGCCTCCCCCATGACTGACTCAACATCAGGATGGTACGCGAGCTCGGCTGCAAATTTTCCCGCCACGACCATAGACGGTTGCCATCATGTCGATAACTGTCGAGCACATCGGATAGGGTGTTATAGCCCTGCGAGGCATACTGCCATCTCGTCAGAGAAAAATTTGTTCCCGTCGCAGTCAGCTGGTTGCTGTAACGCAGTCGCCAGGAGGCTCCTTGCTGTACCGCTTCCCCCTGACGCTGACTGTGTGTGTCGCTTCCATCGACAGATAAACTCCCCCACCGCCCGAGAGATGCCCCCAAACCAAGCGATGCAGCTTGATAGTGCGTTGCACTCTGTATACCGCCATATGCAGTGAGATTCCACGGCAGACCATACATCAACGTAGCCTGCGCGATCTGCGCCTTATCCGTTGCAGAGTCTGACGATCGGTATCGGCCCGCCAACAGGCTGTACTTCAAATATCCCTGGTGCAGTGCTATCGCCGGGGTCTGATACGGCACCACAAACATTTGTGTACTGCCATCGGCCTCCCACACGGTGACATGCAGATCACCACTACTGTCTGTTACCGACAGATCCCGCAGTGCAAACGGTCCGGGCGCCACGGTGGTGTTGTAAATGGTGTAACCATTCTGTTTGACCTCCACCCGAGCCTGCGTGCGGGCAATCCCACGCACTACCGGAGCAAACTGCCGCTCACTGTAGGGCACCATGTTGTCATCCGATGCCAACATCACACCGGTAAATGGCACACTATCAAATATCTCCCCCTGCGAAGTCTTTTGCCCCAGAGTCAGACGACTTTTTAGTGAGTACAGTCCACGCTCAGCATAGGTATATGCTGCCTGCCACTTCCCCGACAGTTGACTACTCCGCTGCCAGCTGGTCGCATTGCGGACACGCCACGCACCTATATTGATTCCCGGTTGCAGTTGTACCCAGGAAGAGTTGTCACGCCTCTCCATATCCATTTTGTAATCCGTCTGCGTTGTCCTCGCACTGTAGTTCATCAGAAACGCCGGAATACCATCATCCCAGATATCTTCAGGAGCGATCCCCTTAAATTCCGGACGCAACGCCAACTGCGGAATACTCAGTTGCAGTTGCTGATTATTGATATCCAGTACCGCTTTAGCCTGTGGAATGGCGGTCAGATCCGCACACTCATCTGGGGGCTTTGCTGCTTTCCACAACTGAGGGTAATCTTCCGTTTTTACGCCGTAGCGTGAAAGCTGACTGACCGTCAAACAAGAAGCCAGAAAAGGCGTTCCTTGCCCATCCTTTTCTAATTTGAACACCACATCACGGGTGTCGACACGTTTACCATTCACCATTACGTCCACTCGATAAGTCCCTGGCTGTTGTACCCCCTGGTTAAAGAGCGACATATCAACCCCTTTCGCTGCATCGCCCAACATTGATGCATCGAATGTGTAAGCGTGCGCATTTGCGCAGTGAACCACTCCCGCGATAAACAGTAGCAAGGCAGGTTGTTTGAACTTCATATTCTGCCGCTAAGCCCCTGGATTTATTTAAGGACGTAGTGGAACGGATGACTTTCACCACCAAAGTCTGTAATAACGCTCCACTCGATATCACCATGGGCACTACCTGGCATATTTAGTGTTTTGTCAGCAAAAGGGGGGATATACTCAAGCCCTGTAATGGGCTTTCCCCCTACTGTGACGGAGGCTAAATTCATGTAAAACGGGGTGGGGTTCTCCACCTTAAGTTTGTTGCCCGTCTCCACCCATCTTAAATTTCCTGCAACATCTTCCGGCGTCCCCTTCACGGCATCCGGGCGGAAAATCAGCTTATCACAGACGTTAATGGACAAATTGAGGTCAAGGGTCGCGCCCTTAGCCTGTGTATCCGACGATTCATTTTCGGGTGGTACCGCCTTTACACAGACCCACTGTAAAGTCTCACGATCCGTTGGCATGTCACCACCAGTACGGACAATACGCAGTTGACTCTGCTGGTTCGCTTCTAAACGAAATAGAGGCGGCATCACCAAAAAGGGAGCAGGCGAACTTTTGTCTGCTGCTTTGACTGAAGACTGAACCAAAATAGGGTAATTCTGCGGGTTGCTCACCGAGAGCGTGGCTCCAGCTGTACCAGCGTGATAAATCACCCGTGTAGCCCCCAGCTTCACGCTGAATGATTTAGTGTTTAAACTTAATTTCTGCTCAGTGGCATACACTGGAGGAGTTATAGAATTAGAGACGAATAAAACAGCCGCCATTACACCAAAACTAATAATTTTCATATTACAAGTTATAAAAAAATGTATGACTTGATATTTATTGCGCCTTAATAAGGCGCAATAAAAGTTGTTTACTATTAAGCTTGATACTCCGCTATGTGTAGCGTCACTGGATAAGTATCAGCCTTTACCGTTTGTGATCCAGACAATTTCACAGCGACTTTATCTGTCATGTTATATACCCACCACTTATGCGAAGCACCATCCACTAATGAACCTTTATTGGCACAGGCTACCCCCCAAAGGTAACTTTAATGGTATTACCACTTTTACCAGTTACCGTCCACACATCGCTGTCGTTGCCCACTGTTTCAGGTTTAGAATAATCTCCCGTTACCACGTATTGTTTGCTCGAACCGCTTACCGAAAGCATAGCAATAGCCTCATCACCCTTATGAGGCCCTGCCACCAAGCCAGACACTGGAGTAAGCTGTGCTTGTAGTTGTCCAAGATTGCTGAAGTTTACATCCGCCGACACGCCAGTGCTTGTATTCGGCACGAGCGCGCCAGCATAACAACTAGCAGCCATAATGCTCAATGCGCTTGCGATAATTAAATCTTTTACGTTTTTCATCGGAAATCCACCTTTCCCCCCCCCAGCACATCAAGAATGAATAATGTCATACCAAAATTCACCGCACAGAAAAGCCTGTGGCTGGGAATGCTTTAAGCCTTAATAATACTTAATAGAAGTTGCTTACTATTAAGCTTGATATGCCGCTATGTTTACAGTCATTGGGAAGACATCAGCTGGGATATTCTGATCTCCAGCTAGTTTAACACCAAGTTTGTCGTTAATATCATATATGATCCACTGATGCCCATTGTAATTTATATTCCCCTTTGGTGAGGTTGTCTCACCATAGAAGTACACTTTGATTCCTTTGCCAGTATTTTTACCATATAAAGTCCATGTATCGCCATTCATGACATTCTTTGCCTTAAAATCCGCTGCGATCGCGAATTGTTTAGCAGCAACAGAACTAACTGCAATAGTCGCAATCTCCGTATTAGACTTAATCACCCCAGCCTTTAAGCCCGCCACTGGAGCAAATGTTACGCTCAACTGCTGGGGAGAGACAAAGCCAATATCCACTGAACTTTGTTGCTCTGAGCCCACCACGATTGAACCAGCATAACAACTAGCAGTTATCATGCTCAACACGCTTGCAATAATTAATTTTTTTATGTTTTTCATTGAAAAAATACCTCTTTAATCGCACATCCAGAATGTTATGATGTCATAATAAATTTTACCGTATGGGAAAATCCATGGCTGGTAATAACAACTTGTACTTATTGGTGTTTGTTGCCAATTCAAACAAGTAATGTCATAAAAATCTATATATTCTATATATCAGAGCACCTCTTAATCTGAAAAAAAATTGCGTTATTGCCAATATAACCAGCATTGATGTTAACATCGTATTGTCAGGGTGGAATAGAATGCCAGTCAAAAAGCAATTATACCTTCCATTTACATTCAAGTGATAACATTACAATGAAACCCACCACACTGGGTGTGGGAAACTTATCTTCGAAGAGAGGATAATTATCAGGCATCGTTGCAACATTGTTTATATTTAAACATACATCTCCTACATCTCCTACATCTCCTACATCTCCTACATCTCCTAACTCGGCGGTAAGATTATTAGTTAACTTTTCCTCGCAGGGAAGATCTTTAATGGAAAATCTTGTTTTCCGAAACGGAAAAGCAATTATAACGCTCCAACGAGAGTCTCAACACTAAGAGCTGACTGACACAGGCCAGACTGATTATACAGGCATGAAAAAGCTCTCCCCTTCCTTTCAGTTCTTGCTGGATTATGCAAACGTCGCACCACCTCCCCGTGAACATGGCACATTAATTTGAAGCAACTCTCATCCGGTATCGCTTTTCAGTGCAGCGAAATTCATCGCAGGTGCCCCTGTAAATAGACCCGTTTTAGTTCCATGCATTTTTAAGATTCCGGCCAGATAACGTTATTGGCGGTATTCCTCCGGTATCATATTGTTCCGCGATTCATGTGGACGTTCGCAGTTATATTCTGATAACCCTTTATCCGTAATTTCCCGCACCTCATTCAGCGTTCTGAACAGATAAGAATTGAGTATTTCTGTACGGTATGTCCGGTTAAAACGCTCGATGAAAACGTTTTTCTTCGGCTTACCCGGCTGGATAAACGCCAGCTTTACTACATGTTTCTTTGCCCATTCAGCCAGTGCCAGCGAGATAAATTCCGGTCCCTTATCCATACGCAGCATGGCCGGATAACCGCGGTTGCTGTAATCCTGTCGAGTACACGGACCACTCGCAGAGCTGGCAGATTCAGATCGATTTCAATCGACAACGCTTCACGATTACAGTCATCAACAACATTGAACGTGCGAAAACGACGCCCACAGACCAGCTCTGGTTCAGCGCTTCCGGCGTGACCAGTGGCGAGGGATTGCGTACCGGCAGCCGTTGTTTACCCTTACGGCGAAAATTCAGCTTGAGCAGACAGTAAATACGGTGGAGCCTTTTGTGATTCCACGCGTATCCCTGCCGCCGTATCCAGACTTCCAGTTGTCCCTGGTGGCTTCAGAAATACCGGCCTCCCGGTAGACATCTTTAACAGTCCGTCCGGATTCGACTGATCTAATCACAGCGATGATCTGGTGCGCAGTAAAACGGGCTTTACGCACAGCGATCTCCTGCGTTGGCAGATTGATTATGTCGGATGATCTCTAAATGTGAATGGCTCGATTATGCGGGATACTTACATATTCACGCGTTGAGAGACTTTCAGTTCGTTTGTACGGTGAATGGATGCCGCAGGCGGGGTTTATTAACGGGATGCCCGTCAAGGTGCGGGTAATGAGGGATTGCATCGTGATTACGCCGCAGCATACCCACGGACTCTTTGGCTGTATTGAAGGGATGGGCGTGACTTTTATTAATCAAAAGAAGGTGAAAGCGTGGCTAAAAACCTTTCCGGAGGCGCTGAACGATACCGGGGATATTCCGGTGATTAAACGTAAAAGAACGGAACAGGAGTTAATGAGTAATTGATAATAAAAAGCCGGAAAAAGATAACCCCTCCGGCTTTTACATATTATCCATCCGGCTCCAGATGTTTTATTTCAATCCTTTTGGTTTTATTTCTGGATGTTTTTCATATAATGGATTCATTATTTTAATAAGCATTTCACCCATGATAAAACCAACCGCTTCTCGATATACCTTAAATTCATCCTCATCACAACGGGACTGAACAACAGCAACAGATTCATCAAGTTTCTTACCAAATCTCAACATTAAATCACTAATCAATATAGCTGTATCCTTATCGTTAACCATACTTATTCCTGTAGTAAAAACATCAATAGCCTTGATTTCCTTTACATTCGTTAACACAATTCCAGCAAGCAAATCCGTTACTTTTTGTAGGTAAAGACATAAATGAGCATTCACTAACGCAATTATTTTCAACCATTTTTCATCTTAATAACTTGCCAGGATCATCTCTATCAGTACCACAAGTAATAAGACCAAGAAGATCACTATCTGTAATAGGATTCAGAGGATAATAATATCGGTCCATCCCCCTTTCAGCCCTATTGGGTCCTGACTGACGAACCAGCCACACTCCGGTACATAATATCTGAACAGATTTTAATGCAGGCCCGTTTCATCGTCAAAATACGGCCCCGGCAGCCGGCTGCTCATCACCGGCCGGGGCTGGCCGGGGAGAGGGAGGCGCGGTGCCAGGATGTCGCGCCCATACTCACTCACCCTGAGCTCCACAATCAGCCAGCATCCGGCGGATAAATAAGAATTTATTTAGTCAGCAAATATGAATGCCTCCGGCGTCAGCGTCCGCCATATCAACAGCGAAACCTGCATGACCGCCTGTTACTCACAAATCCCCAGCCAGCACCTTAAGGGTGACTGGCAGGAAGAAGCGGGATTTGAGACCGGGCGCAGCGTCACCGTGAAGATTTCACAGGAGTGTATTGTGCTGATGGCGGACAGTAACGAGGAACAGAAGCTGCGCGAACAGCTTTACAAGGCTGAACAGGTGGTTAAGGGGATGCGGGACGTGATTGTTTAGTGGACTGAACGGGGGTTAATAAAAAAACCGGGAAGAGTTAATTTCTTTCCCGGCTTTATATTACTACTAATCTCTCACAAAATTAACTATCTATTTTTCGTAATGATAATCTTCATATTCCCATGAAAAATAGCGTTGTAATACAAGACAAGATTCGTCCCAATTTTCTCTTGTACATTTTTTTAGAATATTTTCGATTACTTTCCTAAGTAAATAATAATCAAAATAATCAATTACAATAACTCTGTTATCAGATATGAGAAAATTCTTTGATCGCTTTCTCAAGGCTTCTGGAGTGGCAACTTTCACATAGAAATAGTTGCTTCCTTTTTCACCATCATTCATCCCAAGGCATAAATCAACAGCCACATATGTATCTTCAAGAGAAGCAGGCTCCCACTCACTAAGTGGATCGAACATTGTTGAAGACATATCGTATAAAATAAGTTGTGGTTTATTTTTTTTCATGGCCGAAAATTCTCCACGTCTAAATGAACATTGGCAATAACATCACCATCCCCATTTTTGGTTTCAAAATTCACTTGCTTTCCAGTCTTCGACCATGGACGACCGTTAACACGATCAAATCCCCTTTTATCAGCAGGGAATCTGAATGTCCTCAAACCATCTTCTGGCACAAGTCCCTTACCACTGGACATAACCTATAATTAGGACCTACAAATGCTTCCCCTAATCTGAAAGCATCATTCTGTGATACAACGCCAGTAATTCCCCGATTACCACCTGCGGCGGTCTGATTTCTAATTCGTTTAAGCTTATTCTTAAACTACTGGTTTGTTAACTTGCAGGTTAAACCAAGAGGATCGATCCAGCTTAATGGATTCGGCGCATACTGATAAAGATTTATCCCACCCCGGATCGAAATAGGATCTGGCTGTGAGAATAATCCATAGCCCGAGTCGTAGCACCTGAACAGATTGTAGTGCAATCCAAAATTGCAAGATCAAGCATCAATCCTGAAAATATAATAAGAAATTATTATATTCCCAGTCGCTGGGTATTATGGAATATCTCGTAGCATTCCTTATTTAAATTCCATATCATTATATTTTTTTCACTTTCCATATCCTTTGTGCAGCTAAAAAAGACAATCACTTAAGTTAGGAAGAATATTCTATAGCTTGCTCCCACGAATATATCCTATGCGAACTAAGTTTTATAGATTCATCTTGGTTCATTATTTCAATAAAATAATATCCCTTATTATAATCTCTTTTTTCTATTCGATCTTCGGATCTTGCCGACCGTATAGCAATGACACAATCATCTAATAAATAAAGTTTCTTCTTTAAAACTGCTTCATCCCTATTCCATGGATTTATACTGGCCAGTTCTTCTGATTCATTAAGTTCTCTCACTACCGTATACCAAATAGCTTCAGTGCCACTTGACTTTGCATTCACTCTATCAGACTCGGCTCTAAATATAATTTTATCCATATCATGTCAAAATACAGGGTCATTATTCATACTTTCAATTAAGGCATCATTGGCTCTTTTAAATTGAACAGCATCGCTTTAACACCTATTTAACGGATCAACAAAATGATCAAATAATATATTATACTCACCATTATTATATCTATTTCACACCCCTAATGGGTCGAGCCAAGAAAGGGAATCAGGCGCATACTGAAACAGAACTTAAATAATAAATGAGCCGGGAAAATTTAACACTTACCGGCTCTTTTCAGGAGAGCCAAGGATTAATCCATAAAGTCATCTTCTTCCAGATAATAAATCACTGCTTCTAAAAGTTCATCTCTATTGGAATTGGGATGATGATTAAGTCTATTATCAATAATGTCACAAAATGTTGGAGATTCTAAAAATGTTCTAATCTTATCATTTTCTGCCATATCAAAAGACTCATCACGATTTTCAGCGAGATAATAATCTTTATTTAAAATATCCATTTTAGATTTTAAATTAAATTCCTTATCCACATATAGCCAGCCAACATCCGGCAATGTCTTAACTTCAGATAATAAACTATCAAACCCTTTAATTATTCTCATTGAATATCTCCAATTGTGGTTAACGACATCCAGTACCTCCCCCCCATTTCTTACGCCCACCTGAACCATCAGGGTGATAAATCTTGTGGTAAGTTTTATGATCCAAGCGATCAACTAAACTTAATACCCCAGGTTTATTTTCGTGATGCCACGTCAAACCTGGAGGTGATTCCGTACTGAATTTTCCGCCTGAACTTGGTTGTACATGCTCAACAACACCCGGATACTTAGTTTGCATTTCTCGTCTGAACGCAGGATCATTTTTCATCCGTTCATAAATAGCCTGATTTCCACGGCTAAAATGTTCCGCATCTGATAATCCATATTCAGTAATATCTAGATTGTGTTCATGAAATACATGATATTTGCCAAGTTCACGTTGACCTTCACCGTTATATAAGCCAAGTGGATCTATCCATTTAATCGGATTAGGCGCATACTGATAAAGATTTATCCCGCCCCGGATCGAAATAGGGTCGCCCGATATAAACTTCCCGATATCCGGATCATAAAATCTGTACAAATTGTAATGCAGCCCCGTTTCCCTGTCCAGATATTGCCCCTGGAAACGCAGGTTCTGCTGTACGGGCCGGGTTTCTTTTTCATGCGTCAGGTTCCCCCATACCTGATAGCCCGCTTCCCAGACAATATTGCCCCTGCCGTCCGTCATCTCCTCCGGCGCGCCGTTTACGTCCGTGTGGTAATACAGCACCTCATCCGCTTCGCCCGGCGCCGCCCTGTCCACCCGCGCCAGCGGCTCGTGGCTCCCCTGGTCGCTGTAGATATACAGGCTGCTGCTTCTTCCCAGCCTGCACTCCTGCGCCAGCCGCATTCCGTCCCATAAAAACGTCGTCCGGTTATACGGCTTTCCTTCCGCATCCAGCTCGTGCTTCTCCACCCGCCTGCCCGGCGCGTCGTACACGTACCCGTAACGCCGTACGGTGCTCCCCCGGATGACCGCCACTTCCGTCAGCCGGTGCTCCGCGTCCCAGCGGTAGTGCTGCGTGCCGTTGCGGCCCCGCTTTTCCACCACCCGGCCATATTCATCGTAACGGTAATGCAGCCCACGGTATGACGTTATCCGGTTGAACGGCACCACGCTGCCTGCACCCGCCTGCGCGGTCTCTCCCTGCCGCCTGTCCAGCAGGTTCGCCGCCGCGTCGTACTGCCAGCTGTCCAGGTATGCCTCATTCCGGCACGCCGTGATGCGCCCCGTCGTGTCGTAAAAATAATCCGTCACCCCCTGCCGGCTGTGCCGCTTTTTCAGCAACTCGTCCTGGCCACTATACGCATATTCCCGGTCAATAAACGTCTCCGGCACCACACCGCGCATTCCTTTACAGGTCGGTTTCCGCGTTAACCGGCCCGTCCGGTCGTACATCCGCCGCGTGTCCAGCCGCCCCTGGCTCCGCTGCACCTCACGGTGCAGGTGGTCGCGCGTGAACTCGCTGATGACATCACGCCCCAGGTTGATTTGCTGGAGATGGCCGCTCCCGTAGTACAGGTACCGCAGCGTCCGCCCGTCCGGCATCTGCGTTTCTGTGCGGTTGCCCTGAACATCGTACCGGTGCTGCAGCACGCCCTGCGCCGTCTCCTCGCTCAGCAGGTTACCCGCACTGTCGTAGCTGAACCGGATAACTTCCGGCTCTCCGCCTTCCGCCGCATCATGCCGCCTGCGGCGGATTTCCAGCAGACGGTCCGCCGCGTCGTACCGGTATTCCGTGCGCGTCTCCGGCGTGGTTTTCGCCGTCAGCCTCCCCGCCGCATCACGCTCCAGACCGTGACGGATTTCTCCCCCGCGCTCCCCGCCGTATATCACCGCCGTCACCGCATTCAGCGCGTTATACCCGTATGCCCGGCGGCTGCCGCCGGGGTCCGTCTGTTCCGTCAACCGGTCCAGAACATCGTACCGGAACCGGTAGCTTTCCCCGTTCTCGTTCGTGAGCGTGGTCAGCCGCCCGTAAGCGTCGTACTCATACGCCGTCCTGCGACCCGTCGCATCCGTCTGCCTGCGCACCCGCCCCTGGCCGTCCCGCTGCCAGCGTGTTATCTGCCCCGCCGGGCTGGTGTATTTCACCAGCCGTCCCGCCGCATCCGGCTGGTAACGCTCCGTACGCCCGTCCGCGAACATGACCTCCGTCAGATGTCCGTTGCCGTCATAGCTGTAACGCGTACTGTTACTCTCCGCGTCCGTCACCCTTTCCAGCCGCGTGCGTTCATCATAAAACCATGCCGTCTGCGAGCCAGAACAGTCCGTGTGGCGCATAAGCTGCCCGTCTTCGTTCCACTGCAGGTATTTATCTCCGCCCCGCGCGTCGGTTATCCGCACCACCTGACCGTGCCGGTCGTACCCGTATACCGTGCGCTGGTGCAGCGGGTCGCTGACCGCCTGCAGGTTGCCCCGCTCATCATACTCATAACGCCACGCCGCCCCCGCGGCATCCACCTCCGTTTCCGGCTGGTGCCACACCGGATGCCACTGCGTCTGCTCAACCCGGCCCAGCGGGTCATGCGTCTCCGTCAGGTGGCCGAGACGGTCATAGACATAACGCCATTTGCCGCCCTGCGCGTCCGTCATCCCCAGCAGTAACCGCTCTTCATCGCTCCAGCGGAAAGTGGTCATCTGCCCGGCCTCGTCCCGGTACGCCGTCACCAGGCCCTGCGCATCCCACCAGTGGCAGCGCGTACGCCCCAGGCTATCCGTCACGCACAGCGAGCGTTCTGCCAGATTCCAGTCCAGACGGTACTGCTCGCCGCTGTCCGTATGATGGCCCGTCACCCGCCACGCCGCATCGTCCGGGCCTTCAAACCACGCCCAGGTGTAGTAATACCGTTCGCCGCCCGGCTCCCGGTGCATCGTCATGCAGTCGTTGTCGTCGTACGCAAACTCGCGCTGATACTGACCTGCGTTGTCCACCACCCCGTTCAGCCGTCCCGCCTCATCGTAGCGGTAACGCCGCAGCAGCTCCGGCTCCCCTTGCGGGTGATGGCGGAAGATGCGCGTCACGCGCTGCGGGTGCGCTGCCAGCTCATAGTGCAGCCGGATGCAGGGGCGCTGCCGATCGCCGCTGATTTCCACCAGACGCCCGTGGTTGTCGTAGGTCAGGTGCTGGCAGTTACTGTTGCGGTCGCCCAGCATTTTCAGCCGCCGACGCTGTGGGCTGAACGGGTCCGCTTCAAACAGCCTGTACACGCCGTCATCACTGCTGATAAGCCAGTGGCCCTGTTCGCTGCGCCGCACTGCCAGCCCCTCGCCGGGGCTGTAAAAACCGCTCCCCGGCTCCACCGCCTGCAGGTCAATTCGCCGTCCCATTGGGGATACATACGTCATGCAGTTTTCATCCGGGTTGTCCTGCGTACGCTCCAGGCACACTTCATACAGCACGCTCCAGCCCCGCCCGAACATCCCCTCCGTCCGTTCATCACGGCTGCTGTAGGTCCGCTGCCACTCCAGCGGGAAGTGGCCGGGCAGACTGAAATCAACGTCATCATCGCCTGCCAGGTACTTGGCTCCGGTGGCGGCGTTTACCGGGCGGTTCAGCGCACTCCCCGCCTTCTGAACCATCATGTTAATGCCCAATCCCATCATAAAGCAGGCACTTTTAGCTAACGCCCGTCCGGGCTGCATGAACGTCAGCGCAATGGTGGTCACCAGGGTTATTTGTGACTTACCCCTTTTGATATCCCGTACCACCAGAAGCGGCCCGCCGATACGTACATCACCGGATACATGTACGCCGTTCTCAGGCTCATCCACCACTTTTGCCTCGCAGGTACAGCGTACCCCGCTGCGCGCCGCAGGCTGGCTGTTGATACGCACATCCCGCGTCCCTTCGGCGATATATTCTGCTGCGGGCGGCTCATCGTCACCTTTGAACAGGTTCGACACGCTGCCGATAAGCGCGCTTGCCGCCTGAAAACCGGTTTCCAGCACATCTAAAGGGTTCATCGCCCCCAGTACCGTCCCCACCGGGTCATCCATCAGCGCCTGCAGTTTCTGCGCCATAAACTGGGTGAATGAAGAGGGATGTTTGTGGCAGTCGATTTTATCATCCTGTTTCGGGTCAGACCCCGAATATGCCGTCGCCACCGTGGGCTGCCACATCTCTGAAATAAAGTGGCCCGTGTCGGAAAGCATATCGCCCGCCTCCGCCAGAGCATCATTTCCCAGCGAGGCCCATCCTTCCGCTGATCCCATCCGGCTCACCACGGAAACGACGCCCTTAGCCATATTCTCTGCCCGGCCTTTTACTGCATCCAGATATTCCCCGGCCACATCCCACATTGATTTGGCGTCCTGCCTGCGTTTTTCTTCTTCTGCCTCTGCCTGCGCCTGCGCATCCAGGGTTTCTACATCATGGCGTGATAATGCCGTTGCCGCCGCCCGCGCCGCCCGTTTGCTGTTAATCCGGGTATCGCCTGAGCCGGTCAGGATATATCCCTCAATTTTCGGCGGAAAAAGGCTGTTGGCTATGTCTTCACAGGCTTTACTGATTTTCTCCCCGGCGCCACTCAGCAACATCGTCGCGCCGACCACGGTCCCCACAAGTAATACGGCGCTGCATCCCAGCGTTGCCACTGTAGCCCCCGTCGCCAGCGCCACAACAGCCAGTGCCGCAAAATCAATAGCCGCATTGATGGCGAGTTCCAGCGCACTGCCCACCAGATCTGCCAGAAAGGACGTATGCAGCAGCGCGTCGCCTTCCCTTGCCGCCCAGAATGCTTCTCCCATACCACACTCCCTGTGTTATTGTCCGGTTGCCGTGTTTTCCGGATCCAACCTGAAACGCAGATTCTTTTTGATATCCGCCCAGCGCACCCTATCCGCTTCGGTTAACGCTGTTGAGCGGGCATAGGTCAGGGCCATCATTACCCGGCTGCTCTGTAGCACAAATACCGCCTGGTACTGATATACATGCTCATTACCCCGGATGAACTGACTCTGTATTTCCAGCCCTTCCATTTTCCCGTCAATACCCAGCCGGACAACCTGTGCTGGCGTATAACGCAGTTCCTTAACCTGCTTTTCCAGTTTTTTCATCTGTTGTTCAACCTGGGACGCCAGCTCATCACCGTCCTGCATTTTGCCGCGGCTGATAATCAGCGCCGCATCCGGATCGCTCAGGCGGATCATATTGGGGGTGCTGTCCTAGGATATATTACCGGAGAAACTCAAGATGGCTTCGTTGATATAATAGTTCGTCATGATTATATAAAATCCTTTTTGGTCTGAAAGTGTTGATAAGTCCGGCACTAAAATAAAAACTATTCTTTGGGTGGGAAAGTTTCCTTAATTACTGCTGCCATTGCTGTTTTTTCTGACTCACCAAATGTTCCCACTTTGGGTTCTCTTTTATCCATATTTAAATCCAGCTGCCCTTTTATAGTATTAATCTGACCATCGGCATCTGTTGCAGTAATATTGAACGTTTTACAGGTTACGTAAAATTCCCCCTTACTGCTCATGTACAGAACGGTGTCACCACAACTCAGAGTAATAGAATCACCCGCTGCCAGATATAACTCTTTTACCGTCTGAATGGTTTTATTTCCTCCGGCCAGAGAGGTATCGTCATACTGAACTTTATGGTCGCGGACAGCACCAATAGTGGCTATTTCTGACTGATCAATGACCTTAACCCGATTATTCCCCACCCAGTGACTTTCATTATTATTAACTTCAATACGCTGATCTTTTTCAGCATGTAGCCAGACCTCTTCACTACCGGGTTTATCTTCAAAACGCAGGGCGTTGGCATTGGTCGGTCCGCCGCCGATAGTGTGGCTGTATATCCCGCTCTGTGTTGCCGCGCCCGGCAGTCCCCACGGCGGCATGGTGTCCTGGTTGTAGGTACGCCCCACGATGATCGGCAGATCCGGATCGCCGTTTTTGAAATCCACCAGCACTTCCTGGCCGATACGCGGGATCTGGATCATCCCGAAGCCTTTGCCCGCCCACGGGTAGCTGACGCGTATCCAGCAGGAGCTGTTTTCATCCATTTTGCCGTAGCGATCCCAGCCAAACTGTACCTTTACCCGCCCGTACTGATCCGTCCAGATTTCCTGGCCCGCCGGGCCGGTGACGATGGCGCTCTGCGGCCCTTTGGTGTGGGGTTTGCTGATGGTTCGCTGCGGGCGGTACACCTCGCGGGTGGGGTGCAGTTCAAAACGGGTGGAAAAGGTAAAGTGCTGGTTCTGCCCGCTGTGCTGCGCGTTGTCCTGCACAAACAGCAAGGTCTGCATCAGCAGGTATTCCTGATTGACTTCGGCAGTGGGATAGTTTTCCAGCGTGAAGGTATAACCGGTCATGAGTGTGCGGATATTCCCTCCCCCCAGCACCCGACTGCCGGGGCTGCGCTGCGCTTCCATACGAATGCGCGTCAGCATCTCGCCTTCACTCTTGTCGAAGTAGTCTCCCGGCCACTCATAATGCTCGTAGGTGGCATGACCGGTTTCACGCGGGTTTGCCACGGTGTTTGCCAGCAATGAACGTGGCTTCGTAAAATCGAAATCATCCAGCACCCACTGGCCAGTCCGCAGACTCTCGTTTGCCGTGATAGTGTGGATAAACTCCTTGTCCAGCTTCAGCCCTTCCTGGTGCCACTCGACCAGCGGCGAGTCCGGACATGCTTTGTGGGCGCTGATGGCATCCGCCAGCACCAGCGTGTGGCTGTCCTCGCTGTGCTCAAACCACCAGTAGATGCCCCACTCCTGCATCAGTCGCTGAAGAAAATCAAAATCAGTTTCACCGTACTGCACCTGCCAGGTGCGTACCGGGTAGCTTTCCACCAGCCGCTTTTCCACCGGGTAGGGATATTCCGCCAGAACCTCATCCAGAATATCCACCACGGTTTTATTCTGGAATGCTTTGTAGTCGCTGGTATGGGTCAGCAGTTTCAGCCACGGCTCCATACGCAGCTCATAGGTAACCGAACGCCCTTCATGGCCCACCACCCGCGCCGCCGTGACCAGCCCGCTGATATGTCGTTTACCGCCACCATCCAGTTCGATGTTGACGCACAGATCTTTGCCCACCATCGGTTTGAGCGGCAGGTTGGCCGCCGGGGAGACATAGCCCAGATTCAGGGTGTCGGGCGTTTTTAGCTGTACCACATAAGTAAACAAGGTTCCCAGTGCTTCCGAGCCATTAAGGCTGGCAAACAACAACATCTGCGGCGGCACGGCACTGCCGCTTACCGTAACGTTATGCACTCCCGGTCCGGAGATAAGGGATGACATTACGTCCTGTGCGGCACCAGCTATATCCGATATCCCTGCCGCCACAGCGGTAGCCTGCGCTGCTGCCACTGCTGCTTTTACCAGTCCTGATGGTTCCGGTAAGTCGCCAAACAACGATTCCACTGCCTGTTCTGCCATTTGTTCGGCTGCGTCAGTAACACTGGCTACGACGGCATCTGAACTAACACCCTTATTTTCTCCGACAATTGGCGGCGTAGTGATAGCTGGCCGATCGCTCCCGACAGTTTTATTACCCGTGGATACAAAACTCATAATGGATCCTTCTGAGGAATGTAGTCATCTGCTAATAACAAATTTCTTTTTCAAGCTGAACACTATTTTCTGTATAGTTAACTGAAAGATAAAACGATGATGACTGATTTATCGAACAACGACTCTCCCATACAATTTCATTCTTATTGAGAATGCGCTTATGTAATTTATACCCCAGCTCTGAGAGATATCTTTTCAAAGGCTCCACATCTGTCCCCTCACTAAATACTATGGAGTTTGAAAGTGGATAACCATCACCTGGATGGTATTCAAAATAATATTTCTCAGATACTTTAGGACTATTTAATATGTCAGGATCAGTAAGCATGTGGTATTTTAAAAAGTCATTTTCCGTATAAACTCCACCATCATTCATTCCTGATGAAATCATATATATAAAAATACAAGCGATAAAAAGCATAGAAAATACGGCAAGGATAAACCATAAAAAAAGACGTCTGAAAATTCTCATCCCTTGCATGTTTATATACATCCTATATGGGTAAAAAAGAAAATGATGTTCCATCATTAGTTATGATTCTTATCTTACCCGATGTAAAATCACTCCACGGTTGGATCCATGTCATAAAATGTGGCAAATTTACCTTATAAGGTTTATGTTTGACACAGGGATCCTTCGGATCAGGAAACAGAATGGGTCGAAACCCATCATTTTTAAAACTGCCAACAGGTCCGTAAAAATCCCAGCGACTAACCGCATCATTATAACTGACGGGACGAACCAAACTACTGTATTTCCCCGGGATCATAAAACGATAAAAACCAAAAAGATCTGAAACCAAATCTTCACCACTAAATCCACTATCTGTATGCCATGAAAATGCTTTCAAGCTTTGATACGCCTCAAACTTCAATGCTGTATTCATCATCATCGCCAGCATGATGCTATTAATTTCATCCTGAGTACGTCCTCTTTGGATTTCCCAGCGAGTGAATTTTCCTGTCCCCATTTCCTGCCTCAGTGTTTTACTTCTGATTCGCATATTCTGTTTATATATCACTGAGTAATATTTATTACCGGAGCTTTCACCCGCATCAAATTGCTGTTTTAGCAGGGAAATATCGTCACCACCGGCATGTCCCATATCAAGCCAACCCAACACTTCGGTATATACAATGCCAAATTTGAGTTCATCAAGCTTCTGATTACCTTTAATTTCTTCACGTTTACTCATATAAAATCCTTTACCTGTTTTCCCCCACCAGTCGCAGCGCATCCACATACCGCCCTTCACTGTTCTGCTACCAGAACCAGCCTTGCCCTGGCAGGTAACGTATGCCTGGTAGATCCAACTATCCCGCTATTCATCTGTACAGCCCAGCCCTCGCCGTTGCACCACTTCACTGGCAAATGTCGCGCCAGTTTTTTTCATTATTTCTTGTTGTATTTTTTGCAACTGCGGAAATATAACTCTCTCACATTTATTTATTTCCCATATATCACCAGTTTGAGAACTTACTGAAAACAGTCCCCAATAATCTATTGCTCCGGCAGTCGGTGTATCATAGCCAAGGCTAAAATCATAATATCCTGGATGGGGAGGATTTCCGTGTTTATCCTGCAAATCACCGTCAACAAAAACGCCATCCAGCGATAAATCATATTTTTGATATTTAAGTGCAATAATGAGTAGTTTTTCTGCCTGTGCTTTCGTCATTCCACCGCGATTTATATCTGACAAATTAAATTCAGATACAACCACTTGGGCATAACAGACCTCAGATATAAAGAGAAAAAAAACAAGCATTATTTTACGGGGCATGCCATTCTCCGGCCGACCATAATAATTATTCCAGCAGTTATCCTGGCGTAATTATCCGTACCACCAGTAATATGAGATCCTGAATTAAACCCAGCAGCTACCAGAGCTTCAGAGAAGGCCAGAGCATCTTTTTTCCCCCGAACAGCGTCACCATACTTGACAGCAAAAGATCGCGCACAAACTGAAAACGAAGAAAAAATAGCCACCCAAGTTTTGTTACTATCCTTTGGATGAACCCGACCTGACTGAAATGATGCAGGAGCCTGGAGAGAAAAGTAATTATTATATTCCCTGGCAATACGACCTGTACCATATTGACTTTCGGCAGCAGCAAGACCCAGTATATTCTCTACCGGTACGTCAAGCTCTTTTGCAATTATCTCACAAACCTTCATGTGCTCATGGACAAATCTTACCGCACCCACGTTATTACACGCTTTATCATAAGCACCCATTTCTTCATTCCTTAGCAGATGTTTTTAAAACCACCATGTTCATTATTTCTCCGCCAGCCTTGCTCTGACAAGTAACGTATGCCCGATAGCTCCAACTACCCCGCTATTCATCTGTACAGCCCAGCCCCCGGCGCTGTACCACTTCACTGGCAAATGTCGCGCCAGTTTTTTTCATTATTTCTTGTTGTATTTTTTGTAGCGCCGGAAATGATATTCTCTCACATGAATATTCTTCCCAGACATCTCCTGTTTTCGGACTGACGGAGAATAATCCCCAGATATCCGTAGCACCGGCAGAAGGAGAGTCATAGCCCACACCAAAGCTATAATATCCAGAATGAAATGGTTTACCCTGATCATTTTTTAAAGCCTCGTCCATAAAAACGCCAGGCAATGTAATATTATATTTTTTATTTTTTAATGATAAAACCAATAATGCCTGAGCCTGTGTCTCGGTAAGCCCTTCCTGATTTAATTTAGTCAAATCAAACACCGGGATATTTGATACAAGAACCTGGGCATAACTGCTCACGGATAAAATAGTAAACAAAAGCAATGACACTATTTTACTGAACATGCCATTCTCCGCTTAACCATACCAATCATAGCCACCAGTTCACTGGCGTATCCGGTATGCCCTCCATTACTACTTTTACCTGAATTAAATCGTGACTCAATCAATGCTTGTGCAAATTGTTTAGGGTCCTTTATCTTTCTGACTGCACTACCAAACCTGATGGCGAATGATTTCGCGCAATTTAAAAAAGACGTATAGGTGGCAACCCACACGTCGTGACTTCCCTGAGGATGAACTTTACTCAACTGCAATGGTGCCGGACCATGCATTGAAAAAAATTATTATATTCAGTTGCAATCCTTCCCTGCCCATAACGACTTTCCTTTGCTGCAACCGCCAGTATAAATTCCACTGGCACTTCAAGTTGATTAGCGATTATCTCACAATCATTCTTATATTTTTGAATAAACCTTACCGCCTCTGTGTTATTACACGCTTTATCATAATTACCCATTTCTTCATTCCTTAGCAGGTGTTTTTAAAACCACCATGTTCATTATTTCTCCGCCAGTCGCAGCGCATCCACATACCGCCCTTCACTGTTTTGCTGCCAGAACCAGCCTTGCCCCGGTGTTGCCTGCCCCAGCGTCTTACCCGGCCAGCCCGGCCACGGCAGATAACGCACGCCCGGCAGTTCTACTACCGGTGCTTCATCCGGCAGCCCGGTCAGTTCCCGGCTGCGCTGCGATGTTCGTCGTAACCCGCGCAGCCACTGCGCCCACCACGGCCCCGGCTGCCACATCGCCCATAGCTGGTCCACCTGCTCCGTTAGCCGCCCGCGCCGCATCGTGTCCGGCGTGATATGCTGCGCCGCCAGCCTCGCCAGCCAGTACAGCCAGCCCTGCGTCTCCTGCAAACTCTCGTCCAGCCACTCCCGACCGCAACGCTGGTAAATCACCAGCGGCCACGGGCGTCCCACGCTATCCCGTGACGCCATCAGCACTCCGGTCAGCCAGTCAGTCGTCCCACCCATCGGCAAAAATCCCGGCGACATCACAAAGCTCCACGGCAGCGGATGGTGTTCCGGCGCGGGCATATCATGTTCGCCACGCGGCGACAGGTGCATCCAGCCGTCACGCTCTTCATCGGTCGTCTGGCCTCCCGGCAACACGATATGCCGCCCGCTGCCCACCCACGTCTGGCGGTTCAGCCAGTCCTGCCATATTCGTCCCTCTTCAGCGCCCACTCGCCAGCGCACATAGTCGCGCTGGTCCGGCAGCCTGCCGAACATCGCCGGGGCTGATACCACCGCTGGCCGGCGCATTACAACGCCCTCGCCGGACAACTGAAGTTCTGCAACAGCTCCCGGCTGACCGGGTTAAAATCCCGCCCGGCGGTGATTTCCAGCACCACCCGGCGACCGTCAAAATCATATTCCACCAGTTGACGCCCCCGCACCGCCGTTTCCTGTACCATTCCGGCGTCCAGCAGATGAAACAGCGCCCACGGCCCGCCGGTCAGTAGCGTTGAGGTGTCCTGGCGAATACGCGGGCTGGCGGTGATTTCCGCCATCGAGCCGTTGCGCGGTCCCGGCCACGTCACTTTCAGGGGCCGGTCCGGACCATGGGCGTAGCGCAGCACCTGGCCGTCGATATCAATCACCAGTTCCGTGATGGCCGGGTCCATATCCACCACGCTAATCTGCATCGACCAGGAAAATTTTTTCCCGCCCTCGCTGTTAAAAAACACGCTGCGGATCTGCTTCGCCTGCTGAAACGGCGTTAAATCCGGCCCCTGCAATGTCATGTTGCCTTCGGTCGGTTTGTAGCGCCACGGGTCGCTGGCGGTGTCCGCCAGCGGAGCCAGTTGTTTGCTCCAGAAAGCATCCAGTACGCCGCCGCTGGCGAAGATGCGGTTAAAGTCCTCGGCGCTGACCTCCTGCGGGCTGTCGGCGAACGGATAGCGCCCGTCGATGGCGTCACGGCAGTCGTCGCCCATCATCGCCTCCATCTGGGTGTTCAGCACATCGCCGGTCCCGGCGTTGATTTTGCGCGTTCCCTGCTTCGTCAGATCCAGCAGGATGTTTTTCAGCGGCGCGGGCAGTTTCGCCGCCTCCAGTTGCAACTTGTCTGCGGCAGTAATGCGCGCTGGCAACGTCCCCGCCGCCAGCGCGCTATCAGCAATGGTCAGTTGGGTGTAATACTCGTTGAGCATGGTCAGCAGCGAAGCGATCTGCATCGTCCCACCGCCGCTCTGTCCGCCGTCCGTCCGCCCGGCAATGACCTCGCGCAGCGCGGCGAAACGATCATCCACCAGCGTTTTTTCCAGCCGTTCTTCCGGGTGAATATCCTGGAACAGTTTTGCCGTCTGTACCACTTTCCCCGCGTTACCGGACGCGCGCTGCGCCAGCTGTTTCTGTCTGGCCTGCGGGTCCGGCGGCGGCGCCAGCGTGGTCTGCTCCACCACCGCTTTTCCCAGCCGCATCAGCGGTGAGTCCGGTGACGCCAGGGTGCGCAGCACCTGTAAATCATAGGCCAGGCCGGAACTGCCCTCTTCCCCGGCACTGTTAATACTATGGATACTGTCCAGAAAATCCTGCCAGCGGCGGGCATATTCTGTCAGGTACAAACGGCGGACTTCGCGGGCGACAGACTGCTCCTGCCCCGGTATCTGGCTGCGCAGGCTGTCAGTCAGCTTTTTTGGCGTACTCTCCCGGCCCATCACCCAGCCATCGTTCGCCGTCGCCGCCGCCACAAATTCCGGTAATCGTTTGTCGAACAGCTCCCGGTAACCTTCACGGGTAAAAATACCCGGCACGCCCCGATCCAGCGGCGCGCCGTTGCTACGCACAAACACCGTTCCCGCATCCGCGCCCACAGCGCGTACCAGCGTGAACTCCTGCGGCGCTTCGCTCTCCATCGCCGCCAGCGCCCGCGCATAGATACGCTCGGTACTGGTGTGACCGTCGAGGAATGCCCGCGCCTGGCGGATCAGCGCCTCATCTTTCTCATACGGTGAATGCACCACCCGGCTGCCGTCAAACAGCGCTTCGATATGCGTCAGCACGGCGGCGCGCCCGCCGAACCCGGCCACGCTGTCGCTGTTCCCCAGATCGTTAATCACCCACGACTGGATCTCCGCCGCGTTGTATTTATCTTCGTGATCTTTATCCAGATTCAGTAGCAGATAGATGCGCAGGGCATCGTAGGCCGCTTTACTGTCCTGACGGGCAATGGCGTCCGCCAGCACATACTCCATCCGTTTCACCAGCGGCGGCAGCAGCAGTTGATCCAGCAGGCGGTTGTACAGCGACGCCACGCTGTCGGTTACCGGCGGTACGCTGTACAGGCCGTAGCGCCAGGTCAGCGGCGGCGCGTCCGGGTCCAGTTCCGGCCAGGCGGACAGTTCCCTTGCGCTGTCCAGCAGTGCCGGGACGGGAGCCATCGCCGGTTTACCGGTGTAGGCTTTCACCTCGCCGTCCAGCCGGGTCGCGCGGGCGCTGATTTCATTCAGATAGTCGCCGTTGGTCTGCTGGCTGGTCTGCATCCCCTGCCACAACAGGAATGCCAGCACCAGTACCAGCAGGTGCCCGCCGAGGCGCAGCAGGCGGTAACGCCAGGCCCACTGGAGGTTTGGCTCCACCAGGTGCGCTTCACGGAAAATAAACTGTGTTAGCAGATCATGCAGAAAGTAGCTGCGGTTGCCGTCCGGCAGAGCGTGTGGGAGAGAGGCGGATGATTCGCCACGGGCGGTTTTTATCGCCCGGACAAAGCGCTGCCAGATACTCAACTGGTCGGCCACGGCGTCGGCCTGCGCCTGCGCGGCACTGGTGAAAAACACCCCGCGCAGCGTGTTATTCAGTTGCGTGGCATCGAATTTTGAATCGAGGAAGATCTGTTCAATAGCCTCCAGCAACGGCTCGCCGAGGGCGGCGAACTCACGCGGGAAGGTATACAGCCGCTGGCGGCTTTTAAGGTCGTACTCTTCCTGTAACCGGGTATCCAGTCCCTGATCCAGCCGCAGCGTCAGGCGCGCCAGCTCCTGCGCGCAGGCGGCGTGCAGCGCCTGCGGGTCGCCCGCTTTTCGCCTGCGGCTGTACGGCAACGTAAAGCCCCAGATTTGTGCGCGAAGATGGCTGGTCAGCGTGCGAAAATATTCGCTGAACCCCGGCAACAAATCCATTTTGGTGACCACCAGATAGACCGGAAAGCGAATCCCCAGGGTCTCGCGCAGTTCTGCCAGTCGCGCCCGCAGAGCGGCGCAGGCCGCCAGGCGTTCCGCCGGTGACTGTGCGGTTAAATCCGCCACGTTTAGCGTCAGGATCACGCCGTTAAGCGGCGCGCCGGGGCGATGTTTACGCAGCAGACCGAGAAAGCCCTGCCACTCTCCGGCGTTACGCTGCGCGGCGCTCGCTTCACCACCGTCATCGTGGCGGGCGTAGCGTCCGGCGGTATCAATCAACACCGCTTCGTTGGTAAACCACCAGTCGCAGTGTAGCGTGCCGCCACCCGGTACTGTCAGGATGCGCGAAGTCTGCTCCATTTGCTCCGCCAGCGGGAACTGCAATCCGGTGTTCAGCAGGGCCGTGGTTTTGCCGTCGCCGGGACTGCCGACCACCATGAACCACGGCAGCTCATACAGAAAGCGTTTACCCTCGAAGATTTTACGCCAGCCAGGCATATCCACCCGCAGCTGCCGGATGGCCTGCGTGACAATATGGTTGACGGTGCGCAGGTCGGCTTTGATCTCGCCTGCCACCGGTACCTCTTCCCCGCGCGGATGCAGGAAGCGACGCAGCAGTTGTTCATCCATACGCAGCGCACGCCACAGCCGGTACAGGCCGTACAGCGCATACACCAACAGGATGAAACCAATTAATGTCAGGCGGACCCACAGCGGCGCAAACGGATGGACATCGCCCAGGGCCAGCAGCGGTGTGACGAAGCCAATCGCCAGGCACAGGACACTGATGCCGATGATACTCATCGACCAGTTGACCAGCCACAGTACCAGCAACATCAGCAACAGGGCAATGGTCACCACCCGGCTGCCCACGGAGGCCAGCGGGCGCAGGGTATCAAATGACACCAGCGGCCCGACAAACCAGACCAGCAGCGCCAGAACCAGAACGCCCACAATCGCCAGCGCGCGCCGGGAAAAAAGCAGACTAAGAAATTTTTGCATTATATTTCGACTCGCCACCCAATAATCAATATTTTAAAATTCCCTGGATAAAGTAATATAACCATTAAATCTTACAGAACACTCATCAGCATTCATGAAGCTGGATGCAATGAAAATATCTTTTTCTTTATCTTTGTTAATATAGGTATATTTTGCCACGATAGATTTAACCTGATTTTCATAGTAACTATCGAAATAGGATTTTTTATCTAATATTGCCACTTTATTTTTGGCCTTATCTTTTTCGTAATCCATCCTGGCCAGAGATTCTGCATAGACCTTAGATACAAGTGAGATATCAAGAATCTCTACCTTTGTTTTATCCTTTATAATAGTAGCGACATCTATATTCAGGTCATTTTTTATGGCATCAAATAATGATGACTCCATTGATGCTCCAACCGTAGCACACCCATAATCGTGCGCATAAGAAATGGCAGGAATACCCACCAACAGACAGACCATTATCTTAAACATATCAATCCCTTACTACCAAGACTTTACCACCAATACTTATCTGAACTGGCAGCGATAACATTATCACAGGGTATACCTGTCATACTTCAGGCTGCATGTGCGTTGGCTTTCCTCGCTCACCCCAGTCACGAACTAATGTACGTTCCTGGGGATTCATTCCCTTGCCGCCTTGATGCAACTTGAATGATTTTATATCTTACAGGGATACTCTATTAATTTATTTATGATAAGCTCAGCCGCGCGAGAATTAAGTTCTTTATGTGTTTTATTTTTAAGAAAAACATAGACAATTTCATTTAATGTTAGCGTCTTAAATAAATCGTATCCACACCATAGTTTTTTCTCCGTTGCATCCTCCACGCCAAGCAGATAGATACCCGCCCTGAGTTTATCCAGTTGATTACCAGATACCCAAAATTTAAAAAAGTCATTACCTGAAAGATTAAGCGCATCCGGCGTCAGGGATAACACAGGAGATGACCGGGAAGCAATTTTTACGGAGGGTTCAGTCCCCTGACAGGGGAAATTTTTAACTAATGCTTCCTCTATCAGCACCGAAGCTCTTGCATCAGGCTTTTTCACAGAGTACCGATCAAGCCAGGCCAGCACAGTATGGTTTATTGTTATACTGTCAACCTGACCATATCCACACCACGTCTTACCTTCTGTGGCATCCGCTACCCCCAACACATACATCAGTGTATTATCTTTTTCCTGTAAGTTATCACTGGCATAAAACCCCAGAAAATCCCGTATACTGAGGTTGACATTATCGGGGGAAATTAATCCTGCGTTAATCAGGGACCCGGCAAAAACGCCACCGGGTAATAAACAACATAAAATGATCAAAAAAACACGGATAGATCGTTTTATGTGATATGTCGCTGAGATCCGATAATAATCCCCCGTCACGCCACATATTGCCGAATGATGAGACACATCATAGGTCGATTTTTTTATCATTCATTCACTCCACTACCAGAATTTCCACCCGACGGTTTTTCGCCCGCCCGGCTTTACTGCCGTTATCCGCCACCGGCACCGTATCGCCCTTGCCGACGATATGTACCCGTCCGGCAGGTACGCCGCCGGAGGTCAGCAACGCCGCAACTTCCGCCGCCCGTTTTTCCGACAGCACCAGGTTGGATGGGAATTCAGCCGAATGAATGGGCTGGCTGTCAGTGTGACCCGTTACAGTGACTGCGCCGCCCACGCGGGCGATTTCCCGCGCCGCTTTGTTAATCACTGGCCGGATTGCGTCACTCACCGTTTTTTGTCCCGGTACAAACATGGCGTCGCCACGGAAGACCACCCTACTGTGCTGGTCATCTTCGTCCACGGTCAGCAGGCCACGGGCGATTTCGTTTGCCAGCAGGATTTTCAGCCGCAGCTTATGAACCGGCACGGGCGGCGGCGGCAGTTTTATACCAATCGCATCAATATGCTGTTGTACGGTGACGGTCTGCACATCCATCCGGTGGCTGTAAAGGCCAAACAGCGTCAGCATCGCCAACAGGGCTATCCCGGCGCTCAGCCAGACCGGCACCCGGCGCATCCGCCGCAGTCGTCCGCTTATCGCCCCCTGAAAGTCAGGCGAGAGCGCGGGCATGACCGGATCGCGACGCTGTGAAAGCTGTGTCAGCAGTTGCTGACGAATATTGTCCAGTTGCTTACGCCCGTCTGGCTGCACGCTGTAGCGGCCTTCAAATCCCAGCCCCAGCAGGTGGTAGATAACCTCCAGTACGTTGCCATGTTCCTGGAAGCTGGCCGCCAGACGCCCGATGATCTGGAAAAGTTTTATCCCGCCTTCGCTTTCACCATGAAATGTTACCAGCAGGCTTTTTCCGGCCCAGACGCCGCGCCGTCCCCAGGTTGTGTTATTGGCGGCTTCATCAAGCGCCGTACACAGGCAGTAACGTACCGCCAGTACGTGCTCGCGCCGCAGGTTCGCCTGATCGCATAATGTCTGGTACAGATGCATCTCGCGTACCAGCAGATTACGGTAAGGCTCTACCAGGGCCGCATCCAGTTTAGCGGGCATGGCTGCGAGAGCGCACAATAAAGGCCGGGCAGCGGCGAGCAACGGGTTAGCCGCCGCGCTGATTTCAGCCAGCCGGAGTTTGCTGTCCGGACCGTCTTCAACGATGACATTGAGTTCCGTGCGCTGGCTGGTGTGTACCGGCGTTTCATATTCACTGTCCTTATGTTCCGGCGTGGTGGACAAAAAGGACATCATGTCCGCCGCTGGCGGCGTCAGGGTACTGTCTGTCATTTATCGCGCACTCCCCACAGTTCTGTCTCCAGCCCCGGAAATTCCCCGGCGGTATGCATGGCCATCCCGCCGTAACGGGCAATGTGTTCCCACAATGCTCCCTCGCGGCGGATGTCGTAATAGATGTATCCGGCCTGAAACGGGATTTGGCGCGGTGGTACAGGCAGAACCTGCAAAGCCAGCCCCGGCAGATGCGAGCGGATCAGTTCCGGCAGGCGATCGGATGGCCCGATTTTGGTCTGGGCGGCAAAATGTTGCAGTAGCACATCGGTCGGCATTGAAGCCTTTATCGCCAGTACCAGCGTGCTGAAATCGGCAAGATCGGAAGGAGCCACCACCGCATTCAGGATGCCGTAAGTCCCCTCTTTCAGTTCGATGCGCTGCGCGCCCCGGATCAGTACCGCATTCAGCAGGAACTGCACCTCATCAACCAGTGATTTCAACCCGGCATAGGGCGTCAGGTGTTTGTACTCTTTGTATTCAGCGGGCCGTCGCGTTTGTGGACGCACATACGTGGAGAGTTCCCCGGCCAGTTCGGACAGGTAGCGATACAACACTTCCGGGGCCAGCGGGGTTTTCGCCAGGTGAGTCAGCAGCGGCTCAAAGCGATTGAGAATTTGCAGCAGCAGGTAATCGGAGACCTCCGCTGCTTCATGGCCGTGGTTGTCGCTGCCTGTCAGCCGTTCCGCCAGCGAATCGGCCCGCATTCGGATGAGATCGTTGATCCACGACAGCCAGGTACACATCAGCGAACTGGCCTGATAATTAATGATGGGCGGGATCAGGTCGTGGTCGATATCTATCCGCCCGTCAGGGTTTAGCCCGGTGATGCGGGTCAGCGGCAGGCCAATCCAGGCGCCCGTCACCGCTTTTTCCGGCAGCAGCCGCAGGCGCAGGTGACTGAGCTGTAATAACTGCGCGCCACGTCCCAGCGAGTTGGCGTCGCGGATGTCGTGTTCATGTACCGAGAAACGCGCCAGTGATTCCGGGTTATTGTCAAACGTAGTTTCTTCGCTGTTCGGCGCGCGTACCGGTACCGCCAGACAAATCTGCTGGTTCAGGTGCTCCGGCAGGATGGTCAGCGGCGGCGGCAGCGGGGTGTGGTCCGGTGCGTTAAACGGCGTGCCGTCAGGAAAAATCCCTGATGCCTCTTTCAGTATCAGTTTACCGATGTTCAGCGCTTCGCCATCAATATTGTAGTGGCTGAATCCCCAGAAAAAGGGGGTCAGCGGCAGGCTACGGTAATGCATGACATGTTCCAGATAACGCTCTTGCTGCTGAAACATCTGCGGCAGTAAAAATTGTCCTTCACTCCAGACTACGCGGTCATTCCAGCTCATAATTCATTTATCCCGTTCCGTAATTACAATGGCGCTTTGTTCCAGTTCCGCCTCCAACTGCACTTTTCCTTTCCCCGGTATGAAGCTGCTGTACCAGGCTTTTTCCGGGGCTTCCGGGATTTTGTAGGTTACCCGCCAGACCGATTTGGCCAGGTTACGGTATCCGGCCAGTACGCCGATTGCCGTGGTCTGCGCATTCAGCGGGCGACGCAGTTTTTTCTCTTCGCCGGGACGCAAAATAAAGCTGTCGCGACGCACTAAATCGTCGGTAAGGACGGATTTGTCGTTGTCATGGAGCGACCAGTAATCGGCTGTCGTGAAAGCGGCGTCATTTTTTAGTTCATAAACACGTATCTCAATGGGCGCGGCCTTCTTCTGATTGTCAGGATTCACCTTATCGGAGGCTTTCACGCTCAGGTCGAGGCGCTGTGATTCGAGGTCAGGTAACGCATCGCTACTGCCGCATCCGGAAAGCAGGAGCAGTGCAAAAGGCATAGCTACCGCACATAACCACCCAGTGGGGTTACGCCATTTATTCACTGTAAATTCCTTTAAAATCAAAACAATAAAACCAGCCAGACATAACATCTGGCCGGAAAAATAGCCGTTAAATTTCTTTGTTGGCCTTGAAGTCGTAGCCTGCGGTGATGGTGCCGCCGCTGCCACCCTGCTGGTTCTGCACCACGTATTCCTGCTTCACGGTGCTGAAGGAGAGTTCAATTGATTCGCGAGACGCAATTTCCCCTCCCTGGCTTCCGCTGGGCGATACCATTGCAATAATCAGATCTGTGAAAGTGTACTTGAGGTACTCCAGCGGATTGCCGCCAGCCTTACGCATAACCGGAATGGCCTGCGGAATGTGCTTACCGGAAGAGCAGTATTTGAACAGGTTCGGGCTGGCGCGATCGATGTAATGTTCAAATGAAAGATTAGTGACGGAGACCTTACCGGAACCGAGACCGCTACCGGCGTGCATGGTGGATTCCTGATGAATATTCCAGCGCCAGCTCAGTACTTCAATTTCATTTTTGTGTTTGTCACCCATTGACTCGCCGTCGATGCCGTCAATTTTCAGAAAAATGTCATAAGACATATCTACTATCCTTTTAACTACCTAAATTAAGCCCTGATTTATCTGCTTTATTAGGTGAACAGATTAACTATTCCTGTACAGCTCTTTCTTACCCATAAATTCATCAGAGCAAGAGAACGTATGCTTTTAATATCTTTGAATTTTACTTCTCGACACGCCTTTTAATTAATTCATTTAATTCCCTGTCGTGGATAAAATCTATGCACTTCATGGTATTAAAATCTGATGATATCGAGCCGTTATATTTCAACCCTGAATATTTTTTCGCAATCTCATCAATTTCATGGTAAATCTCCACAGATTGTTTACCATATTCAAGGTAAGCACTGGCCGTAGCTCTGGCATCGTTTTTAACGACATCATCTTTGTATACTAATGCCAGACAATGACTCAGCGCCCAGTTTTTTAAGAGTTCCGACTGTGAATATTGTGTGGTCAATGCTTCTTGTGCAAAGGATGGCTGCCATACCAGCATTCCACTTATGCTGAAAGTAACTAATATTAACCATTTCACGGCAGTATCCACAGAGTCCCAACTTCAGGAACAAATGGTCCATTATCTGGGTCATTTAATAAGTGGCACTGATCTGAACAGATACTGCCATTCCATAATGTAACGTGTCCTCTGGCATTGCTCCAGCCATGCCCTTTTACTACGATAATTCCTTTCTTCCCTATAAAGTCACTCTGTTTCGGATTATTAACAATAAGATCGGGCTTGCCCATAGTATGAGTAAGATGATCAATCATATCATTCACTCGATAAATATAGAATTTATTATCGGCACCACTAACCTTTGCATACGGAGAGTTACGGGCTATTGGGAATCCTGTCGCATTCAAAACATAGCCCATTCGAATAGGGCAGGCATTTTGAAAATAACCACCAGTTATATTTTTCCCAACGTTTCCACCAATAATGCTACCCACATCAGCGACGGAATGATTCACCTTCCTAAAAGCTAGCCACGCTGCATTGAATGAAGGTCTGTTCATTTTACTTACCCTCTAAAAATTCTGTGTAGGTCATTAATTCTCAACACGTATCTTCATGGACGTCGCTTTCTTCTGATTGTCAGAATTCACCTTGTAAAACGCTTTCACGCTCAGGCCAGGCCGCTGCGATTAGGGGTCAGGTAGCGACTGCATCCGGAAAGCAGGAGCAGTGCAAAAGGCATAGCTACCGCACATAACCACCCAGTGGGGTTACGCCATTTATTCACTGTAAATTCCTTTAAAATCAAAACAATAAATCCGGCCAGATATAAATCTGGCCGGAAAAACAACCGTTAAATTTCTTTGTTGGCCTTGAAGTCGTAGCCTGCGGTGATGGTGCCGCCGCTGCCACCCTGCTGGTTCTGCACCACGTATTCCTGCTTCACGGTGCTGAAGGAGAGCTCAATCCGCTCGCGAGACGCGATTTCGCCTTCTCTGTTACCGCTAGGTGAAACGACCGCAACGATCAGATCGGTAAAGGTGTACTTGAGGTACTCCAACGGGTTGCCGCCAGCCTTACGCATAACCAGAATGGCCTGCGGAATGTGCTTACCGGAGGCACAGTATTTGAACAGATTCGGGCTGGCGCGATCGATATAATGCTCGAATTCCAGATTAGTGACAGAGACCTTACCGGAGCCGAGGCCACTACCGGCGTGCATGGTGGATTCCTGATGAATATTCCAGCGCCAGCCCAGTACTTCAATTTCATTTTTGTGTTTGTCATCCATTGACTCGCCGTCAATGCCGTCAATTTTCAAAAAAATGTCATAAGCCATTTTTATATCCTTGTTAAGTTTTACTTAAAATTAATCTGATTTTATCTACATCTTTGTTTATAGATAAATCATTGCCGTACAGAATTCCTCTCCAATAATTTCAGGACAACAGAAGACTGTATATTTTTCCGATACCGATAATGTATTTAGTTATTTTATGAGTTTGCATTATTTAATGCATATAAATAATGCCTCATAGCTTCCGATAATAAAAACCATAATCTGTACTGAAATTTTCACGTTTCAAATTGCTAATTACAGATAAAAGATACAGACTGGTCTTCTGGCGACCCCTCAAAATCACGGGTCTTACAGCGAGTAGAAGAAGCAGGTATTGGTTGCGCCAACCATATCTGTTCATGACCATAAATGCACGAAACCCAATAGCGATCGGTTTCTTTATCGCTAACACGTTCTGTTTCCCATACAGACCAATTTTCACCGTTTACTTTTTTAGTCTCTGGTTTGAGATCCATCAGGTTTTCAGGTTTACCCTGCGTTACCCCAATACTACTTAACCATAAACGCGACATATATCGAGGAGAAAGCTGCCACGGCGCTGGGACATCAGACTTCAGGCTCACAGCAGAAGACTGAGTATCAATAACAGCCGGACAACTGACTTCCCAGGCTACAGCATATTGTGAAAAGAGCAGAACAATACCAGGTAACAGATGAAAAGTTGAGCTTATGGTCATAATATGTATTTCCTACTCAATAATATAAAAAGCTTCGGCATTGTTACTGGCATCCGGATATGTGCCATCACTACGTATCCCACCTTTACGAGAAAGTGAGCGGGACGAGATTTTTTTCTTCTTTTTCCACTGATCCATAACATAAATATAGTTAGAATCCTGTTCAAGATAGAAAGCCGCATGTTTATGCACAGCGTCACCAGTTGGGTATTTACCATTAACAAAAGTTGCGATTGCTGTCCCCCTGGGGATCGACTTATCCCCAAAAACCTTTCGCCCTTGCTTCCAGGTTCCTGTAACCCCCAAATGTGCATATTGCTTGACTAAAGTCACACACTCCCCATCACCGACCTGATCTTTCCCTTGCAACGAATCAACCAAACCGTAAATATATGCCATATATCCCTCTTTATATTCTCTATCTTCTCTGACTTCACTCGCTTAAACATTCACAAAATAAATGCATCAGGCATTGCCCTGCTTCACTGACGGCAGTTTTGTCACCAGGCGCAGCGATCCCGTCAGCCCTTCAAGCTGGAAATGCGGACGCAGGAAGAATTTCGCGTCGTAATAACCTGGATTGCCTTCCACCTCTTCCACCACTACTTCAGCGGCAGCCAGCGGACGACGGGCTTTAGTTTCTTGCGAGGAGTTCACCGGATCGGCGTCGACGTAATTCATAATCCATTCATTTAGCCAGCGCTGTATATCCTCACGCTCTTTAAAGGAACCGATTTTGTCGCGGACGATACATTTGAGGAAGTGAGCGAAGCGCGAGCAGGCGAACAGGTACGGCAGACGGGCGGACAGGTTGGCGTTGGCCGTCGCGTCCGGATCGTAGTATTCCTGTGGTTTTTGCAGCGATTGTGCGCCGATAAAGGCGGCATAGTCTGAGTTTTTACGGTGGATCAACGGGATAAAACCGTTTTTCGCCAGTTCAGCCTCGCGGCGGTCAGAGATGGCGATTTCGGTCGGGCATTTCATGTCCACGCCGCCATCGTCAGTCGGGAAGGTATGGCAGGGAAGATTTTCCACCGCACCGCCTGATTCCACACCGCGAATCAACGTACACCAGCCGTAGTGTTTGAAGGAACGGTTGATGTTTACGCCCATCGCGTAGGCCGCGTTGCTCCAGACGTATTTGGTATGGTCAGAACCATCCGCATCTTCTTCAAAATCAAACTCGTCCACCGGGTTGGTTTTTGCGCCATACGGCAGGCGGGCAAGAAAACGCGGCATCGTCAGGCCAATATAACGGGAGTCTTCGCTAGCCCGCAGCGAGTTCCACGGCGCATATTCCAGGTTCTGGGTGACGATTTTGGTCAGGTCGCGGGGATTCGCCAGCTCCTGCCAGGAGTCCATTTGCAGTACCGAGGGGGAAGCCCCGGCAATAAACGGCGCATGGGCCGACGCGGCGACTTTGGCGATAGAGCCAAGCAGATCCACATCGGGCGGTGTATGGTCGAAGTAGTAATCCGCAATGATACAGCCATAAGGTTCGCCACCTAACTGGCCGTATTCGGCTTCATACAGTTTCTTGAACATCGGGCTTTGATCCCAGGCGATGCCCTTGTAACGCTTCATGTTGCGCCGCAATTCATCTTTTGACAGATTCATGAAGCGGATTTTCAGCTTTTCGTCGGTCTCGGTGTTGTAAACCAAATGCTCCATACCGCGCCACGAGGATTCCAGCTTCTGCCAGTCGGGATGTTGCAGGATCAGTTTGATCTGTTCGGTCAGTTTAAAGTCGATCTGCGCAATAATAGCGCTGATGCTTTTATAAGCGTCATCGCTGACTGTGATCGTGTTCGCCAGCGCCTGTTGCGCCAGCGTCTGCACCGCGGCTTCCACGGCTTTTGCCGCCTGGGTAGTCTTGGGTCGGAAGGCCTGATTCAGCAACGCATCAAATTCACCGGATGCGGAGACGGTATCCTGAGCAACCGCGTCGGTTGCCTGCATATTACTGTTTGCCATGAAAATTCCTTAAAAATTCGACGTTATTCCGCTGATTCATTATCCGCTGACACATCTTGCTGGGTAGCGGCCGATTTCGGCGCATTCGCCAGCGTTTTCAGCAGAGTCGGGTCCTGCAACAGTTTATTGACCAGATTTTCCGCCCCCGCCTTGCCATCCATGTAGGTCTGGAGGTTCGCCAGTTGAGTGCGGGCTTCCAGTAACTGGTTCAGGGCGTCCACCTTGCGGGCAATCTGTGCCGGCGAAAAGTCGTCCATATTTTCCAGCGTGATATCGACCATCAACTGACCTTCACCCGTCAGCGTATTCGGCACGGCGAACGCCACGCGCGGCGCAATGGCTTTCATACGCTCATTGAAGTTATCAATATCAATATCGAGGAATTTGCGATCCGTCACCGGCGGCAGTTCTTCACGCGGTTTCCCGGCCAGATCGGCCAGCACCGCCATCACGAACGGCAGCTCGATTTTTTTCTCAGAGCCGTAAATCTCTACGTCATATTCAATCTGCACGCACGGCGCGCGGTTGCGCGCGATGAATTTCTGCGCACTATTGTTGATAGCCATACTCTTTCATTTCCTTATCAATCTACCGACGACCGCCCGGACAGCGGTGCAACGGCACAGTTTAAAAATCATACTCAGAGAGTTTTTTTATAATCTCTTTGTTTTGTTTGTACTTTTCCCGTAACCCAGGAAGTGCTTTTTTCGCCGGAGGACACCAGGTATTAATGCCTTTTTCTATGTCTTTTTTATCCTCTTCCGGTAAAGAACTATCCCATTCGCCGGCCAGATGCTGGCACATCTCTGCATTGCTCAGAAAATGCTGCACATCCTGTGGTAAAGGCGGTTCGCCATGAACACTGAAAGCGAACATCATTAGCAAAGGGGTCAATAACACCGGGTCACGTAATGTCATATTTAATGCCCATCAATTGACCAGTGAGGTTTATCTGTATTTCCGCCGACAAACTTAGTCACGCCATAAACCCACTGCGCACCACTTAACTCTTTTGGCATATTCCCTCCTGCGAGGTTGTCTCAAAAACAATCTGCTCATCACCATTAACGCCGATATCAATCTGCCTGATAGCAGCTTTTTCCGTCATGGCCTGCAACCAGTAGCGCGACAGTCGTGGCAGAATGTGCTGTTCGATGTAGCTAATCAGCAACCGCGCGCCCGTTTCATGCATTGGGCAACACGCCACAATATGTGCGACCAGTTCCTCGCTATACATCAGCGTCACGCCGTGCTGTTCACCCATCCGCGTCACCAGCCGGTCAAGATGCAGACGGGCAATCACGCCACGCGACGTTTCATCCAGCAGCAGGTAAGGGATCACCGTCACGCGGCCCAGAAATGCCGCCGGGAAATGCTTGCGCAATTCCGGCATTAGCGCCTCTTTAAGCCCCGTAGCATCGGGCATTAAGGCCGGATCTTCACACATCTGGCTGATGAGGTCGGAACCCACGTTGGTGGTGAGTAATAGCGTGGTGTTTTTGAAATCGACATGTGTTCCCTCACCGTCCTCCATCCCGCCCTTGTCAAACACCTGATAGAAGAGTTCATGGACGTCATGGTGCGCTTTTTCGATCTCGTCGAGCAGCACTACGCTCCAGGGGTGGCGACGCACCGCTTCCGTCAGCACACCACCCTCGCCATAGCCCACATAGCCGGGGGGCGCGCCTTTCAGCGTGGAAACGGTGTGAGCCTCCTGGAACTCGCTCATATTGATGGTAATCAGGTTCTGCTCACCGCCGTAGATAGCCTCCGCCAGCGCCAGCGCGGTTTCGGTTTTACCGACACCGGACGGCCCGGCCAGCATAAACACGCCCACCGGTTTGCGTGGATCGCCCAGTCCCGCCCTGGCGGTCTGAATACGTTCACCAATCTGCGCCAGCGCGCCGTCTTGCCCGGTAACGCGTTGCGCCAGTCGGGCAGGCAGTTCCAGCACCTGGCTGGCCTCATCTTTCACCATGCGCCCGGCAGGAATACCGGTCCAGTCGGCGACAATCGCCGCGACCACCGCCGCGCTGACTTCCGGGAACACCACCGGCGCGTCACCCTGCCACTCCCTTAGCGCCGTTTCGGCCTGTTGCAGCGTGGTTTTGTCATCAGCATCTGGCTCTACGAGACGCAGTTCCTGCAACGTATGTACCAGTTCCAGCTCCCGCTGCCAGCGGGATTCGGATGCAGTCAGTTCATCGTTGAGCGAGAAAATTCGCGCCGTCAGCGCATCGCGCCGCTCATCTGACTGAATCCCCATTTTTTCCTGCTTCTGCAACAGCGACCGTTCCATTTCCGCCGCTTTTAGCTGCTGGCGCAGGAACTGTACGCTGGCAGGCGGCGTGTGCAGCGTCAGCGCCACGCGGGCCGCGGCGGTATCCAGCAGGCTGATAGCCTTATCCGGCAACTGCCGGGCGGGAATGTAGCGGTGAGAAAGCTGTACCGCCGCACGTACCGCCTCATCCAGAATCAGTACGTTATGGTGTTTTTCCAGCGTATCCACCAGACCACGCACCATTTCCATTGCGGGGATCTCTTCCGGTTCGGCAATCTGCAACACCTGAAAACGACGGGTCAGCGCCGGATCTTTCTCAATATGGCGCTTGTATTCGCTCCAGGTGGTGGCGCCGATAGTCCGCAGGGTGCCGCGCGCCAGCGCCGGTTTCAGCAGGTTAGCGGCATCGCCCGTGCCGGATGCGCCGCCCGCGCCCACCAGAGTGTGGACTTCATCGACAAACAGAATAACCGGCTGCGGCGAGCGCCCGGCCTCTTCCAGTAACCCTTTCAGACGCGATTCAAACTCGCCTTTCATGCTGGCTCCGGCCAACAGAGCGCCAACGTCCAGCGCCAGTAGCCGTACTTCCCGCAGCGCGGGCGGCACTTCCCCCTGCGCAATCGCGAGGGCAAAACCTTCGACGACCGCCGTCTTTCCGACGCCCGCCTCACCAGTCAGTAGGGGATTATTCTGGCGACGGCGCAGCAGAATATCCGTCATGGTGCGGATTTCATGCTCACGCCCCGTCACCGGGTCGATTTTGCCGTCGCGCGCCTGTGCCGTCATGTCCTGACAGTATTTCGCCAGCGCGGATTTACCGTCCTGCCCGCCGTTGGGAATCGCCTGACTGTTTTCGCCGGGAATGGCTGATGCCAGGCCGGAGCCGTCGTAAGGACGCTCCTGCGCTTCCGGCGATGTTTCGATCAACGAGGGCAGTATTTCCGTCAGTTCATCAACCGGAAGCGTGGCCAGCGGCGCGCAGATACTGCTCAGTACCCGACGCAGTTCTGGCGTGGTCAACAAGGCCAGCAGCAACCAGCCACTGCGAATTTTGTTATCGCCGTAACGGACGCTCGCCAGCATCCATGCCTTTTCAACGCTGAGATCGATATGGTGAGAAAAATCACTGATGGCGCTGGCCCCGGCGGGCAGCATATCCAGTTGCCGGAGTAACACTTTCTCCACATCAGAAAGAGGGATTTGGTAATGCCGAAGAACGTGGAGAATATCGTTATCGGGCTGCTGTGTTAACTGGTGCAGCCAGTGAGTCAGCTCAACCCAGGGATTAGAGCGTAGTTTGCAAAATGCCGTTGCCGATTCCAGCGACCGGAATAGTGGGCCGGCCAGTTTTCCATACAACGCACTGCGTGAAACAGGAGTTTCCATGTGTTATGCCTTGTGACATAAAAATTCATAAAAATAATGCATCAATGCACATAAATATATAAACAATTCTTTATTGATAGCCTCAAAAAAATATCGAAACAAAACAATGATACAGATCAGGGACCAATTAGCAACCAAGCCGTTAATATTAAATAATCAATGAACAGCAAGATAAAAATCGCAATTTAAGAATTAAAAGAAATAATATTTCAAAAAAGACATCTATGCATACAACAATGCATTCACGACGAAAATAATAAAAAGGGTGTCATCAATAATGACCCCCTATGAATTTAGTTAAAATTATTTATGAATTAAAACTCCCTAAACGTTTCCTCCAGAAAAATAAATACATTTAAGGGACATAATGAAACAAGACATGTGGGAATTACGGAAAATACAGTCGCAGGGTATAACGGATAACGCACAGTATCCCGCAGGGACATACATCGTATTTACTGCCGCCGCCCCCTACATTCCGCTTTTTGAGCAACATGGGAAAGACGATATCGCGCTCAGTCTTGTTCGCCACGAAGAGGCGTGGTGGATTGTTAATCACTCTGATGAACTGTGCTGTGCCGTCAATGAGCAGGTGATGGAACCTCATCACCGTATGCGGCTGAATGATGGAGATACGATTGAATGGGGTCTGTCATCCTGGTGCCTTGCCCGCACCAATGATGAGTCCCGTCCCGATGTTTCGTTTCCTCAGTTGGTTCAGTCATCTGAATCCGTTGCTGAGTACCTGGATCTGGACTGGTTTAAACAACAACAGCTCAATCCGCAGAACCCGTTCGATATTATTCCCGTCCGGGAAACCGCGTCCTCTTACACCGGCCATGAAGCGGATAGCACGCTACACTAGCTTTACCAAGAATATCAGCAGGCATTGCGGCCCTCCGGGCAGGAAAAGCCCCTCCGTGCTAAACCGTTTCCCCGAAATGAAGACGCTGTCACCCAGGATTTGACGTCGTTATACGATAAAAAGGGCGACACCGACACGTTACAGGATATGGTGGCAGGCGCGCCCGGTATTGATGCCATTCTGGATACGCTGGACACGACCGGTGAGGGTGAAATGCACTGGCTGGCGATGGAATCAATGCCCGATATCCTGCAACTGCTCTCACCGGAACTGGCGGGGAAAACCGCACATAGCGAGATACTGCCCGATCTGACCCGCCGCGAGCATCGTATTATTGGCATCGATAGCCACTACCGAATCACTCCGACACAGAAAAATGGAAATACCGCCCATGAAAAAAACTGACACGCTTCCTGCTACCCTGTCCGCGCTGCTACAGGAATACTCTATTGCGGAGGGGATTCAGATGGCGGAGCAGCAGGTTCGGGAAAATCCGGCGAAGGCGCTCTGCCGCCATAGCCTGTTTCAGTTGCTGTGTGTGGCCGGAGACTGGTCGCGGGCGCTGCACCAGCTTCAGCTATGCACCAGGATGGAGGCCAATTATACCCAGGAGGCCCGGCTGTACCGGGAGCTGGTTCGCTGCGAAATGTTCCGCCACACCGTTTTTCAGGGTGAACAACGACCCGGTTTTCTTCTGCCGCAGCCCGTTTGGGTGGAGTCACTGCTGGCGGCACTCGCCTGTCATGACGATACCGGCGAGGTTGATAAACACCGTAATACCGCACTGGAAGCCATAACAGATACTGGCGGACAGTGGAACGGCGGCGCATTTGACTGGGCGAGCGACAGCGATTCCCGCCTTGGCCCGGTACTTGAGCTGGTCACCGGCGGCGTGTATATCTGGCTGCCGTTTTCGCAAATACGCTCGCTGGAATCGCCGCAACCGACGCGCCTGACCGATCTGCTGTGGAAACCCGTTAATATCACCCTGGTGAATGGCGATACGCACGGTGCCTGGCTCTTTACCCGTTACAGCGGTTCGGAAAGTGCATCTGACGCCCTGCGTCTGTGCCGGGAAACCGCCTGGCAGGATGGCCCCGGCGAAACCACCGTGCGGGCGCTGGGGCAGAAAGTGTGGCTGACCAGCCACGGCGATATCAGCCTGCTGGACATGGCCCATTGTACCTTTCATGCTCAGGAAAACGATGGCGCATGAGCACGTCTCGTTTTACACCCGCTAACCACCTGCTGCCCACCCTATTTGATCGGCTGTGTGACAATGCTCCGTATCAGAAAATTGACCGGGATATCAGCGTCACGCCGGTACAACTGAAGGAGATCATTCGTCGGGATCTCTCCTTTTTGCTCAATACCATTAGCCACGAGAGTGACATCGACGCCCGGCGCTATCCGCAGGCGGCGGCGTCAGTGCTCAACTATGGCCTGCCGCCGCTGGCGGGCAGCTTTATGTATGAGCACAAGTGGGACGATATCAGCGAGGCGATCCGGCGCGCCATTATCCGTTTCGAACCCCGGCTGAACGCCGCCACACTCAGGGTCACGCCCTTGCTCGATAAAACCCGGCAGGGTAGCTATAACACGCTACAGTTTGAAATTCGCGGACAAATTCTGACGCAGCCGTATCCCACGGAGTTTCTGGTACGCAGCGCGCTGGATATGGAGCTGAGCCGCATTACGTTCTTTTAATACAGGGCATTATTCATGGATCCACGGCTACTGGAGTATTACAACCGCGAACTGAGCTACCTGCGGGAGACCGGTGCTGAGTTCGCCACCCTCCATCCCAAAATTGCCGCCCGGCTGGGGATGCAGGGAACCGATATTGCCGACCCGTATGTGGAACGCATGATCGAGGCGTTCAGCTTTCTGAGCGCCCGCACTCAGCTAAAAATTGACGCCGAGTTTCCCCGCTTCACACAGCGGTTACTGGAAGTCGTCAGCCCCAATTACGTCACCCCCACGCCATCGATGGCAGTGGTAAAGCTGTATCCCGATACGCAGGAAGGCGACCTGGCGAAAGGGGTCACCGTGCCGCGCGATACCGCGTTCGTTTCCCCCATCCCGGAAGGCGAAAATACCGCCTGCCAGTTTCGCAGCAGCCAGGACGTCACGCTGTGGCCGCTGTCCATCGAGGAGGTACGCCTGACCGCCGCGCCGCCGGATATGCCCGCCCTGCACCGCTATCTGCCGCCTAATATTCATGTCGCCGGGGCATTGCGCATCACCCTGCGAACCTTCGGGGAACTGACTTTCAGCGAGCTGGCCGGTCCGGCACGGCTGCCCTTTTACCTCTGCGGCGAAGAACGCATTGCGTCACACCTGTTTGAGCTGCTGCATACCAGCGCCGTCGCCACACTGGCCGGTGAACCCGGTCACTTTGACGGCGAACTGAATGTGAATCTTCAACACCCGGTGGCGCACGAAGGGCTGGAGCCAGGGCAGGGGCTGCTGCCGCTCGCCTGGAACGTGTTTCATGGGCATAATCTGCTGCATGAATTTTTCGCCTGTCCGGAACGGTTTTACTTCTTCACCCCGACCGGATTGTCTGCCGGTCTACAAAAGGTGCAGGGCAATGTGGCGGAAATTGTTATACTGCTTAACCGCCTGCCGCCGGACTGGCTGATTCATCAGACGGACGCCGCACAGTTCAGCCTGTTCTGTACGCCGGTGATCAACCTGTTTCCCCGCACCACCACCCGGATTGAAGTCACTCACAGCGTGACGGAACAGCATCTGGTGGTGGATCGTACCCGTCCGCTGGATTACGAGGTGTTTTCTGTTCAGGAAGTCGAAGGCCTGGAAGCGGAAACCACACGGAAGATGATTTTTCGTCCGCTGTATCACACCCGTAATAATGACGAAGGCAACCACGGGCGTTATTTTTCACTGCGTCGTGAGCCGCGCCGCTCGTCAGAAAACGCCCGCCGCTATGGCACCCGAACCCCCTATACCGGCTCGGAAGTCTTCCTCTCGCTGGTTGATCAGCATGAAGCGCCCTACCCGGAAAATCTGCGCCATATCACCGTCACGGCAATGGCGACTAACCGCGATCTGCCCTGCCTTATTCCACGTAATGGCCGGGATGATCTGACCGTAGATGCGGCGATTCCGGTGGCGGGCGTGGGTCTTATCAGACCGCCGCGCCCGCCGCAGCCGCCGCTGGCTGAACGCGAAATGGCCTGGCGGCTGATCCGGCAGTTGTCGTTTAATTATCTGCCGCTGGCCGATCTGGATCACCGTACCGGCGGTCAGGCGCTGCGCGATCTGCTGAATCTGTTTATTCCGGCTCACGACAGCCCGCAGTCGCGCCAGGTGCGCAGCCTGATTGGCTGCAAAACCACCCCGGTAACCCGCCGCCTGCCCGGCTCCGGCCTGTTGGTCTATGGCCGGGGCGTCAGTTGCGAACTGACCGTGGACGAAGAAGGATTTTCCGGTATCAGTCCTTACCTGTTCGGTCTGGTGCTGGAACACTATATTGCCCGCCATGTTTCCATTAATACCTTCTCGCAGATGACGCTGCACTCGATGCAACGCGGGCATGTCATGACCTGGCTGGTCAGAACCGGGCAACGGGGGAGCGTATGACCGGCGCTCTCGACCAGGCGCAGAAAACCCCCTGGCGTTACGGATTCCTGAACCTGATGCGGCGCGTGGATGCCCAGCTCTGTGATACTCCGGCAGGCAGTATCTGGCAGCCACGGATGGAAAAATTCCGTCTGGGACAGACGCCGACGATGACCTTTGCACCACGGGAAATCGCCCAGGTCAGCTGGCAGGATGGACGCCTGCACCTGAGCCTGTACAGCCTCGGACTATGGGGGCCAAACGGCCCGTTGCCGCTGCACTATACCGAGCTGGCGCTAAACCGCTCAGAGAGTCGTCACGATCCGACGCTGGTTCATTTTTCCAATATTTTTCACCACCGCTGGCTGACGCAGTTCTGGCAGGCATGGCGCAGCGCCCAGTCCGCTGGTGGCGGGCTGGACAAACCGGAACACGACCGTTTTGCGTTTTATATCGCCAGTCTCAGCGGGCAGGATCTACGGGAAAGCGCCGAAAGCCCGCTGTCAGATCATGTTCGCCTGGCAGCCTCCGCCCATCTGGTACGCGAGTCGCGCAATCCTGACGGGCTGGCCGCCACGCTGGCGCACTATTTTAGCGTACCTTTTGCGGTGAAAGAGTTCGCCCTACACTGGATAACGGTGGCGAACGATGAAATCACCCGTCTGGGCACGCCCGCGCAGTCTTCGGTGCTGGGCAACGGGGCGCTTATCGGCCAGGCCGTACCGGATATGCAGTACAAATTCCGGCTAATTATCGGCCCGCTCACGCTGGAGGATTACCTGCGTTTTCTGCCCGGCGGCAACAATCTGCCCGTGCTGACAGAACTGGTGCGTACGTTCATTGGTTTTGAATATTGCTGGGAAATTGAGCTGCAGTTGAAGCCTCATGCCGCACCGCCTGCGGTGATCGGCGGCGCGCAGCGGCTTGGCTGGACGGCCTGGGCAGGTAAAGCCATGCATGACCGTCCGGTGACCGGCATGATTTTTGAACCTGAACACGGCTTAACCCACTGAGAGTAATGATATGGATATGTCCCTGACTAAACCGGTAAGCGCGGAACAACCCTGCGGCCCCGATCCGGAGTACCTGCTGCTGTTCAGCCGCGCCGCCCCCCAGGCGGAGGCGCAATATGGTGATTTTGTCAGTACGCCGGAAGCCGTGAACTGGCCGGAAATTGAGCGTGATGCGCGCCGTCTGCTCACGCGCAGTAAGGATATCCGGGTGTTGATCCTGCTGCTGCGCAGTCGCATCCAGCAGGCTGGCGCACAGGGACTGGCGGAAATGCTCATGCAACTGGCAGAACTGAGCGTAATCTGGTCTGATGCACTCCATCCGCAGCTGCTTACCGGCGAAGGCGCATCCGCAGAGTCTATTGAAGATGCGGCGCTGGCGCGCAGTAATGCCCTGGCGGCGCTGCTGGATCACGAAGGCGTGATGGCAGACATTCGCGGTATCACGCTGTCAAACAGTGCCGCCCTGCGCCTGCAGGTACGGGATGTCGAGCGCGCGTTATCCGCTCCCCGCCCGGCTGATGCGCTGGCCCCCGAATCCGTCCGCCAGCAACTGGCCGACCTCGAAGCCCGTGGGGCATTACCGCTGGCGGCGTTTCGCGAAGCGCAGGAAAGCGCAGAACGCCTGCAAGTGTGGGCGCGTGAGACATTAGGCGATCTGGCTCCAGATTTTTCACGCCTGCGGCAGTTGTTAGCGCTGCTGCCTGACGTGGTACAGACAACCACACCGGAAATCCCTCCGTCGCCAGCGCCAGTGCCAGACCCCGCAGGCACGGTTATGGATAATGCCGTTCCGGCACGGGCAGAGGATGTGCCGCCTGTCAACGCGCCACCCGGTATATCCCTCCCACACAATGCTGAACCGGGGCCAATTCGCGATCGTAATGATGCGCTGGAACGCCTGCGGTGCATTCGTCGCTGGTTTGAGAGCAGTGAACCCAGCAGCCCGACCATCCCACTGTTATGTCAGGCTGAAAGACTGGTGGGAAAACGGTTCTCGGAGGTGATCAATGAGATCCCGGTGGAGTTGCTGGAGAAGTGGGATGCCCTGGAGTGATGATGCGCATGTCTGGCGGTTCTCCGTGATTATCTGAGTGACATCAACATTACTCAGTCTGCTTCTGCGCTGAACATGTCCCGATCCCGGTTAAGCACCGCCATGAGGCCGCGCCTTAAATGTCAGTGGGACAAAATAACCATGACAGTGAAAGAAGTGGCGGTAATATCCTGTTCGTCATCCAGGCGTAGGCCCATTTGCGCCAGATTCCACGATAGACGGTGGAACTTCTTGAAGACGAAAAAAAACCGTATCCCTTTTACAGTGATACGGTTTTTTTTACTTCACAGGATGTATAAAAACACCCTGAGATTTGTATCTGGCGGAACGGACGGGACTCGAACCCGCGACCCCCTGCGTGACAGGCAGGTATTCTAACCAACTGAACTACCGCTCCGTGATGTTCCCGCTGGGAACGAGGCGAATATTACGGTTTGCGGTGTCGCCCGTCAACGCTTTTTCTCACCTTTTGAATCAGTTGCTGCAAAAATCGCCCGAAGGATGATTTTTATAGCCTAAAAAGGAATAAATTACGCCCGCCAAAGGCAACTTCCGCCCTTTTTCTGCACCAGATCAAGCCGCGATTCATGCGCAGCCAGCTCTTCCTCAGAGGCAAAAACGACCCGTAACCGGCTGGCCTGGCGAACGATTCGCTGAATGGTCGCTTCACCTTGCTGCCGTTGCGTCTCTCCTTCCATCGCAAACGTCATGGACGTTTGTCCGCCCGTCATCGCCAGATACACTTCGGCAAGGATCTGGGCATCGAGCAATGCGCCGTGCAAAGTACGTTTGCTATTATCTATCTCATAACGCGAACACAGCGCATCAAGGCTGTTACGCTTGCCGGGGAACATTTTCCGCGCCAACGCCAGGCTATCGGTAACTTTGCAGAAAGTATTGGTTTTAGGAATATCGCGTTTAAGCAGACCAAACTCATAATCCATAAAGCCGATATCGAACGATGCGTTATGGATGACCAGCTCCGCGCCGCGGATATAATCAAGAAACTCATCGACCACATCAGCAAAAACCGGCTTATCCAGCAGAAACTCATCGGCAATACCGTGTACGCCAAACGCCTCCGGATCCACCAGCCGATCCGGCTTCAGGTAAACATGAAAATTGTTGCCGGTCAGACGACGGTTTATCACCTCAACCGCACCGATCTCAATAATCTTGTGACCTTCATAGTGCGCGCCTATCTGGTTCATACCGGTGGTTTCGGTATCGAGGACAATCTGTCGTGTAATTGCAGTGCTCATATCGGTCATTTATGTCAGACTTGCGTTTTGTTATCGATTTCAATTACAGGAAGTCTACCAGAGATGCTTAAACAGGTAGAAATTTTCACCGATGGCTCTTGCCTGGGGAATCCAGGGCCTGGTGGTTATGGCGCTATCTTACGCTATCGCGGTCATGAAAAAACGTTTAGTGAAGGTTACACGCTGACCACCAATAACCGTATGGAACTGATGGCGGCGATCGTCGCGCTTGAAGCGTTAAAAGAACATTGCGAAGTGACATTGAGCACCGACAGCCAATATGTGCGGCAAGGAATTACCCAATGGATTCATAACTGGAAGAAACGCGGCTGGAAAACAGCGGAAAAGAAACCCGTAAAAAATGTCGATCTGTGGAAACGTCTCGATGCTGCGTTAGGTCAGCATCAGATCAAATGGGTATGGGTCAAAGGCCATGCAGGCCATCCCGAAAACGAGCGTTGTGATGAACTGGCGCGCGCCGCGGCAATGAACCCCACGCAGGAAGATAGTGGCTACCAGGCGGAGGCTTAGCCATCCGGTTTGCGATATTGCCGGGTGGCGCCAACGGTCTGGCGGATAGGGGTTTTACTTTTATTATGTCGCAGCGGATTAAGCGTAAGCGGGATGGTCCGCTTACGGGCCACAATAAGCTGTAAACAGCCCAGCGCCGGGATATGCGTATTTAAAAGCCGCCCCCCCTGCTTTTTCCAGGGTAAGACATGAAAACGGCTATAATGTAGCACTTCAAAATTGAGTAAAGACAGCCAGTCCAGTTGCCGCATAAGGGTAAACATCCGACTATTATAGGGCGGTGTTTTACGTAAAACGGGTACCAGTTTACGTAACCCCATCAAACTCAGCGGGTTAAATCCACTGATGACCAGCCAACCGTCATCAATCAATACGCGGTCGGCTTCCCGCAATAAACGGTGCGGGTCGGTACACCACGGCAAAGTATGCGCCAGCAGACAAACATCGACGGATTTATCCGCAAAAGGAAGGTGTAGCGGATCGGCCAGAACCTGCATCGGTGAGCCCTGCGATGAAACATTCACCTGATGGGAGACCGCGCACGCTTCGGAATTGATTTCTGCGCTTAAATTACCGATTTTAAGCAAATGGAAACCATACATTTTTGCAAGCCACGGATTTAGCTGCTGTTCCAGCGCCTCACGGTAGTAATTGCCCCAGGGCAACTCACCCCAACATCCGGGCGCAACGACAGTTTGAGAGAGCCTTGCCGGTTTCATCGCAACCTTCCGCTAATTATTTGAGAGGTAATATATGAATCTTAACAGTATTCCCGCGTTTCAGGACAATTACATCTGGGTGCTGACCAATGATGAAGGCCGCTGTGTGATTGTTGATCCCGGCGAAGCGGCCCCCGTCTTAAAGGCCATTGCTGAACATAAGTGGATGCCGGAGGCGATTTTTCTGACGCATCACCATCACGACCATGTTGGCGGAGTCAAAGAGCTGTTGCAACACTTCCCGCAAATGACGGTTTATGGACCGGCGGAAACGCAAGACAAGGGAGCAACCCATCTTGTTGACGATGGCGATACTATTCGCGTTTTAGGCGAGAAATTTACTCTTTTTGCCACGCCGGGCCACACGTTAGGACACGTCTGTTACTTTAGCCACCCTTACTTATTCTGCGGCGACACGCTGTTTTCTGGCGGCTGTGGTCGACTGTTTGAAGGCACGCCATCACAGATGTATCAGTCACTTATGAAAATTAACTCTCTGCCTGACGACACGCTCATTTGCTGCGCTCACGAATACACTTTAGCTAACATTAAGTTCGCATTGAGCATACTTCCGCACGATTCGTTCATAAATGAATATTATCGTAAAGTTAAAGAGTTACGTGTAAAAAAACAAATGACATTACCCGTTATTCTTAAAAATGAGCGTAAGATTAATCTTTTTTTAAGAACTGAAGATATTGATTTAATTAACGAAATAAACAAAGAAACAATATTGCAACAACCAGAAGCGCGTTTTGCATGGTTAAGGTCAAAGAAAGACACGTTCTGATAATTCTTACTTGTCATTCGCTAACTTCGCCGTTATGATCGGTCGTCTTTTAAGCAACTATTGACACACACATGAAGGCAAAAGCGATATTACTCGCCTCTGTCCTGCTTGTGGGGTGCCAGACGTCTCAGAACACTGGCAACGTCCAACAGCACGCACAGAGCCTTTCTGCAGCTGGTCAAGGGGAAGCAGGAAAGTTTACGAGTCAGGCACGATGGATGGACGACGGAACGTCTATCGCGCCAGATCAGGACTTGTGGGCTTTCATTGGCGACGAGCTAAAGATGGGAATTCCGGAAAACAGCCGGATTCGCGAACAGAAACAGAAGTATTTACGCAATAAGAGCTATCTCCACGATGTAACTTTACGGGCAGAGCCGTATATGTACTGGATAGCGGGGCAGGTTAAGAAACGTAACATGCCTATGGAGCTGGTACTACTACCCATAGTGGAGAGCGCTTTTGATCCTCACGCAACGTCTGGCGCCAATGCCGCAGGCATCTGGCAGATCATACCGAGCACAGGGCGCAATTATGGTTTAAAGCAGACCCGTAATTATGACGCGCGTCGCGATGTTGTAGCCTCTACGACCGCCGCGTTAGACATGATGCAGCGTCTGAACAAAATGTTTGACGGCGACTGGCTGTTAACCGTTGCAGCGTATAACAGCGGCGAAGGCCGTGTTATGCGGGCAATTAAAGCAAACAAAGCGCGTGGAAAACCGACGGATTTCTGGTCGCTTTCTTTGCCCAGAGAAACAAAACTCTACGTACCTAAGATGCTGGCATTGAGTGAAATTCTCAAAAACAGCAAACGCTACGGCGTACGTCTGCCAACAACAGATGAAAGCCGAGCGCTGGCACGAGTTCGTTTAAACAGTCCAGTTGAAATGGCCCAGGTTGCGGATATGGCGGGCATGTCTATCAGCAAGCTGAAGACGTTTAATGCCGGTGTAAAAGGGTCTACCTTAGGCGTAAGCGGTCCGCAATATGTTATGGTGCCCAAAAAGCATGCCGAACAGTTGCGTGAGTCGCTGGCTTCCGGTGAGATTGACGCCGTTCAGTCCCAACTGATCGCCGACAATACGCCGTTGAATAGCCGTAGCTATAAGGTGCGATCTGGCGATACGCTTTCCGGTATTGCTTCGCGGCTTGGCGTAAGCACGAAGGACTTGCAGCAGTGGAACAACCTGCGTGGTTCGCGCCTGAAAATCGGGCAAAGCCTGACCGTAGGCGCTGGCAGCAGCGCACAACGACTGGCAAACAATAGCGATAGCATTACCTATCGTGTCCGTAAAGGCGATTCGCTTTCCAGTATCGCCAGACGTCACGGGGTAAATATCAAAGATGTGATGCGCTGGAACCATGATACGGATAATCTACAACCGGGCGATCAGCTTACGTTGTTTGTGAAGGACAATAGCACGCCAGACTCCTGATATTGTCCGACGAAAAAGCCAAAAGGCGCCGCTTCCCCCGGCGCCTTTTAAATTGCTATACCGCTTTATGCGCTTCCAGCATGATAGTATCGCTGCTAAACGAGCCGTCATCCTGCAACTCAAAATAACGCTTCACCTCTACCGGGGCACTCGCCTGATATAATCGAATCGCCTCAACCAACGGCGCTGGCGTACGCATCCGCGTTACCCATGAGCGAAACTCCAGCGATAAACGATCGGTTATCACGGTATTCGTTACCAGCATCGCGTTATTGACCATCGTCAGCCATTCGCCACTGGAATAGTTACGGACATGCGACGTGTCGCGTAACGCCTCCACCGTTTGCAGCCAGATATCGCGTACAGGATGTCCAGGCGACATGACATCCATGATAATCAGCACGCCGCCGGGTTTTAATACACGATAAACCTCACGCAATGCCTGACCAACGTCGTGCCAGTGATGCGCGGAATAGCGGCTAATCACCACCTCAAACGATGCATCTTCAAAGGGCAGTTTTTCGGCATAGCCTTGGCGGAGAGTAATATTACTTAAATGTCTTTCTTCCGCCGCTCCAGCGACAACCTCAAGCATGCTGGCGGATAAATCGTATGCCACGACCGAGTTGGCATGTTGCGCAGCGACAAAACTCGCGTGTCCAGCTCCACATCCCATATCCAGTACGTTCGCGTGGGAAAAATCAGACAGCCTTTGCGCCAGCCGCGCTAAGTCACGACCCGATGCGTGAACGGCGCTATGTAAATAGGCGTTCGCCTGTGAACCAAACTGCTTTTCAACATTGTCATGGTGGGAATGCGTTGTCATGGTAGTGCCCTTCTGTTATGAGAAAAGTAAAGGGCAGCACCCGCAGAGGCCTGCCCCACGGCAGACCTGACGCACCTTTATTGCTCAGGTTTGCCGGGACTGAATTCAACGAGTAGCGGATTGTGATCGGAAGCGCGCGTCACCAGTACGGAGGCTTCATTCACGTTTAAACCACGATAAAAAACAAAATCCAGCGGTCGTCCAAACGCACGACGGCGCTGATCGTCAGTGAAACGCACCTGGCGCAGCGACATCTCACGTGCAAAGCGGTACAACGCATTCATACGTGGGCGGCTCCAGGCATTAAAATCACCCGCCATAATGACAGGGCCGCTATGGTGCGCAATCTGGTCGCCGATCGGAAGTAACTGCTTACTGTATACGTCCACGCCCAGACTAAAATTTACCGCATGAACATTTACTACCATTAATAAACGGGTATCCGGCAAGGGATATACCGTCACCAGGGCTGATTTCGCCAAACGTAAAATTGGTTCTCTTTCCCGTAAAGGGCAGCAGTAAACAGGATGGGCGGCAGAAAGCGTCATGACGCCAGACGGATGCTGAGGTAATACAAAAGCGGGAACCTGGTCGGCGGCAAGATAGTTAGCGGTGGCAAACTGTACCAGTTCAGGCGTCGTCTGTGCCTCCTGCAACAGGACCAGATGCGCATCTTTGCCGTAGTTCTTCAGCACCGATAACCATTCGGCTCGCTGCTGCTTGAATATATTCCACACGAGGATACGGATCCGCTCTTCACTGCTTAGCGGTTCCCCGGCGGGCAATGCCTGGCCAATGCTCGCAAACGACCCTGGCGGCAAAATCCGCTCGGCGGGCTGTCCGGCAACATAGCGCATCGCATAGGTGTTTTTTCGCACTTTTGACTTTCAAACCTCTGTAACGTCAACCAGTCCTCAACCGGACTGGTTCTTCTGTTATAGGGATTTTAGCACTCACTTTCAACGAACAATTGCAGTTTGTTTTGTAAGTAGGCGCTTACATCAATAATTTACTCCAGAGCAATGCGTACAGGTTTATCAAGACGTCCGCTGACACCCATCAGCAGGAAAGCCACCAGAACAATGAGGGCGCCAATCCACGGCGTCTGCGCCAAACCGTAATGCTCCACCGTTTGCCCGCCAATCACGGAGCCCAGCGCAATACCAATGTTAAACGCCGCAATGTTCAGACCTGACGCCACATCTACCGCATTAGGCGTGAATTGTTCCGCTTTCTGTACCACGTAGACCTGCAACCCCGGTACGTTACCGAAGGCAAAGACCCCCATCACTAGGATGGTAGCCAGCGCGGCATACTGCGTGGAGGCCGTCACCTGGAAGACCATAAGCAGAACAAACAGCGCGGCGAAAATGAATTTCAGCGCCGGCACGGCACCATGCTTATCCGCCAGTTTACCGCCCCAGATATTGCCGATAGCCACAGATACGCCATAACCCAGTAGGATCCAGCTTACTGCTGCCGGGGAGAATCCCGCCAGATCCTGCATCATCGGCGCCAGGAAGGTGAATGCCGTGAATACCCCGCCGTAGCCAAGCGCCGTAACGGCGTAAATCAGCAACAGACGAGGATGAGCCAGTACTTTCACCTGGTCACGAATGCTGGCGGCCGCCCGACCGGGAATGTTGGCCGGGATCAGCAGTTGACTGCTCATCAGCGCAATCACACCTAACAGTGATACCGCAAGGAAGGTCTCACGCCAGCCAAAATGCTGACCGATAAATGTTCCCAGCGGCACGCCCGTGACCAGAGCTACCGTTAAACCACCAAACATAATAGCGATCGCAGAAGCCGCTTTCTCTTTTGGCACCAGACTTGTCGCGATGGTAGATCCAATCGAGAAGAACACGCCGTGCGCCAGGCCCGTCAGCAGACGGGCGACGATTAATGTCATATAGCCCGGTGCCTGCCATGCCAGCAAATTCCCCGCCGTAAACAAGACCATCAGCGCGACCAGTAACTGTTTACGCGGCAGGCGTCCGGTCAGCGCGGTTAGCACCGGCGCGCCAATAGCCACACCCAGCGCATAGATTGAAACCAGCATTCCGGCGGAAGGTAACGAGATAGCCAGTTGTTGAGCAATGGTCGGCACCAGGCCGACAATCACAAACTCAGTCGTACCGATAACGAAAGCACTTATTGTCAGTGCAAATAAAGCGAGAGGCATACATAACTCCATAACAGCAGTAATCAGATGACACGCAGTATGCCTGGATGTTTTAATGACAAAAATAGCCAAAATATCAATTTAATTTTGCTTCAGGAGCAAAGATGAAAGCCACCTCCGAAGAACTTGCAATTTTTGTCGCTGTCGTGGAAAGCGGCAGCTTCAGCCGGGCGGCAGAGCAGCTTGGACAGGCCAATTCCGCTGTCAGCCGGGCAGTTAAAAAGCTGGAGATGAAGCTCGGCGTCAGTCTACTTAATCGTACGACCCGGCAACTGAGCCTGGCTGAAGAAGGAGAGCGATACTTCAGGCGCGTGCAGCAGATACTACAAGAAATGGCCGCCGCAGAAACGGAAATCATGGAGTCGCGTAATACCCCGCGCGGCTTACTGCGTATCGATGCGGCAACGCCGGTAATGCTGCATTTCCTGATGCCGCTGATTAAACATTTTCGTGAACGGTATCCGGAAATAACGTTGTCTCTTGTCTCCTCAGAAACGTTCATCAATCTTATTGAACGAAAAGTGGATGTTGCGATACGCGCAGGCACGTTGACAGATTCAAGTCTGCGCGCGCGTCCGTTATTTACCAGTTATCGTAAGATTATCGCCTCACCGGATTATATTGCCCGTTTTGGCAAGCCAGAGACCGTTGAAGAGTTAAAACGGCATCTGTGCCTGGGGTTCTCAGAACCTGTTTCGCTCAATACCTGGCCGATTGCCTGTAGCGACGGGCAGCTCCATGAGATCAAATGTGGGATTTCTTCCAATAGCGGGGAAACGTTAAAACAACTTTGCCTGAACGGTAACGGCATTGCATGTCTTTCAGATTATATGATTGATAAAGAGATCGCGCGGGGAGAACTGGTGGAACCGCTGGCCGATAAACGTCTGCCGGTAGAAATGCCTTTCAGCGCCGTTTACTACAGCGATCGCGCCGTCAGCACACGCATTCGGGCATTTATCGACTTTTTGAGCGAATATATAAGAACAGCCCCCGCAGGAGCTGTGAAAGAGGGGTAAAGGGTATAAAGGGTCAGGCAATTAATCCCACTCAGGGGCCAAACCTTCCGGACTAACCAGGCGGTCGTTGCAGTCCAGTGCCGCGATCGCTGCTCTATCTTCGGCATCCAGATGCAGTTCCAGTGCCAGCAGGTTGCTTGCCAGGTTTTCACGCCTGGTGGATGAAGGGATCACCGAGTAACCTTCACCCATAGCCCATGCCAGAATAACCTGCGCCGGGGTCGCATTATGTTTAGCCGCAATGCGTGCAATCACTTCATCTTTCAGCGCCTTACCGTATGCCAGCGTCATGTAAGAGGTGATATGGATACCGTGCGCTTTCGCCCAGTCAACCACCTTACGACTCTGCAGATACGGAGATAGCTCAATCTGGTTGGTGGCGATATGGTCTGCGCCCACCGCGGCAATAGCCTTTTCCATCAACGGAATGGTGAAGTTTGAAATGCCAATTTCGCGAGTCAGCCCTTGTTTTTTAGCTTCCAGCAATGCCTGCATAAATTCTTCGACAGGCACGGCATCACCCGGAGATGGCCAGTGGATCAGCGTCAGATCGACATAATCGGTACGCAGTTTTTTCAGGCTCTCTTTCAGGCTTGGGATTAGCTTGTCTTTGCTAAGATTTTCAATCCAGATCTTGGTGGTGATGTACAGCTCATTACGCGGTACGCCGCTCTCAGCAATCGCCTGTCCAACAGCCGCTTCATTATCATAGATTTGCGCAGTGTCGACAGCACAGTAGCCTAGTTCAAGCGCCGTTTTAACAGAAGCGATAACCACGTCGTCTTTCAGGCGAAAAGTACCTAAACCGAATGCAGGGATAGTCATAGAATTCCTCTTTTTAATCACTATGTTCGTTAACTGAGGGGATTATGACCTTCAGCGCTTTGCAGAAAAAGAGCGAGAAATGCAGAGGATTTTTGCGAATTGAGCAATAATTAAATGACATGCAAAGAAAAAGCCCTGAGCTAATGCTCAGGGCTCTTAATAAGTGGCGGAACGGACGGGACTCGAACCCGCGACCCCCTGCGTGACAGGCAGGTATTCTAACCAACTGAACTACCGCTCCACCGAATTCTTTTACAACCACTGATTTTTACATCAGTTTACTGCTTAATTTGATGCCTGGCAGTTTATGAATCACTTCGTGATTCACCCTTCGGGCCGTTGCTTCGCAACGTTCAAAAGCTTTCGCTTTTGTCCTACTCTCTGTCGAGTAGTGAACTGCCCCGAAAGTTAATGCCATACTTCTAATTTGATGCCTGGCAGTTCCCTACTCTCGCATGGGGAGACCCCACACTACCATCGGCGCTACGGCGTTTCACTTCTGAGTTCGGCATGGGGTCAGGTGGGACCACCGCGCTAGTGCCGCCAGGCAAATTCTGTTGCCAGAAACGAATCTTTTACACCGATGCTGCGTTGGCTGCATTCGTAAAGTCAGTCACATACTTCTGTATGCTTCTTCCTTTCCTTCATTTGCCGCCTTGCCTCAGCGTAAAATCTTTCGTTCCCGAAAATCCGGAATCAGTGCTGAAAATCGTCTCTCATCCGCCAAAACATCTTCGGCGTTGTAAGGTTAAGCCTCACGGTTCATTAGTACCGGTTAGCTCAACGCATCGCTGCGCTTACACACCCGGCCTATCAACGT
>NZ_JAGERQ010000015.1:0-95142 GCF_017572645.1 Salmonella sp. 32100201201700099SM
TTTACGGGCCGTAAGTAACGAAGTTTGATGCAAATGTCAGATCGTATGCGCCTGTTAGGGCGCGGCTGGTAAGAGAGCCTTACAGGCGCATCTGAAAAACCTCCGGCTATGCCGGAGGATATTTATTATTTATTGAGGTGTGCATGGCAATCGCCCAACGACGTTTTGCCTCGCCATGTTTCAGTACGCGCATAAAAACAGGCAAATTTCTACGCTGATCCATAATTAGGATCAATAAAACAGCGACGGAAATGATTCCCTTCCTAACGCAAATTCCCTGATAATCGCCACTGGACTTTCTGCTTGCGCGGTAAGGCAGGATAAGTCGCATTACTGATGGCTTCGCTATCATTGATTAATTTCACTTGCGACTTTGGCTGCTTTTTGTATGGTGAAGGATGCGCCACAGGATACTGGCGCGCATACACAGCACATCTCTTTGCAGGAAAAAAACGCTATGAAAAATGTTGGTTTTATCGGCTGGCGCGGAATGGTCGGCTCTGTTCTCATGCAACGCATGGTAGAGGAGCGCGATTTCGACGCTATTCGCCCTGTTTTCTTTTCTACCTCCCAGTTTGGACAGGCGGCGCCCACCTTCGGCGACACCTCCACCGGCACGCTACAGGACGCTTTTGATCTGGATGCGCTAAAAGCGCTCGATATCATCGTGACCTGCCAGGGCGGCGATTATACCAACGAAATTTATCCAAAGCTGCGCGAAAGCGGATGGCAGGGTTACTGGATTGATGCGGCTTCTACGCTGCGCATGAAAGATGATGCCATTATTATTCTCGACCCGGTCAACCAGGACGTGATTACCGACGGCCTGAACAATGGCGTGAAGACCTTTGTGGGCGGTAACTGTACCGTTAGCCTGATGTTGATGTCGCTGGGCGGTCTCTTTGCCCATAATCTCGTTGACTGGGTATCCGTCGCGACCTATCAGGCCGCCTCCGGCGGCGGCGCGCGCCATATGCGCGAGCTGTTAACCCAGATGGGTCAGTTGTATGGCCATGTCGCCGATGAACTGGCGACGCCGTCTTCCGCAATTCTTGATATTGAACGCAAAGTTACGGCATTGACCCGCAGCGGCGAGCTGCCGGTTGATAACTTTGGCGTACCGCTGGCGGGAAGCCTGATCCCCTGGATCGACAAACAGCTTGATAACGGCCAAAGCCGTGAAGAGTGGAAAGGCCAGGCGGAAACCAACAAGATCCTCAATACTGCCTCTGTGATTCCGGTTGATGGTTTGTGCGTGCGCGTCGGCGCGCTGCGCTGTCACAGCCAGGCGTTCACCATTAAGCTGAAAAAAGAGGTATCCATTCCGACGGTGGAAGAACTGCTGGCGGCACATAATCCGTGGGCGAAAGTGGTGCCGAACGATCGTGATATCACTATGCGCGAATTAACCCCGGCGGCGGTGACCGGCACGTTGACTACGCCGGTTGGTCGTCTGCGTAAGCTGAACATGGGGCCAGAGTTCTTGTCGGCGTTTACCGTAGGCGACCAGTTGTTATGGGGCGCCGCCGAGCCGCTGCGTCGAATGCTGCGCCAGTTGGCGTAGTGGCTATTGCAGCGCTTATCGGGCCTGCGTGTGGTTCTGTAGGCCCGATAAGGCGCGTCAGCGCCGCCATTCAGCAATATCCGCCAGATAAGGCGTAGTCGGCAAGCAGACGTCAGATTGATATGTAGGGTGCATCGTCACCCTTTTTTTTGCGTAATACAGGAGTAAACGCAGATGTTTCATTTTTATCAGGAGTTAAGCAGAGCATTGGCTATTCTTTAAGGGTAGCTTAATCCCACGGGTATTAAGCCTAACCTGAAGGTAGGACGACGCAGATAGGATGCACAGTGTGCTGCGCCGTTCAGGTCAAAGAAGTGTCACTACCTGATGTTGAATTCAGTGAGATGGAGTGACGCCACAAAACAGGATGACAAACCATGTCCAGTCGTATCGATAGAGACGTGATTAATGCGCTAATTGCAGGACATTTTGCGGACCCTTTTTCCGTACTCGGAATGCACCAGACCCAAGCCGGACTAGAAGTCCGCGCCCTATTACCTGACGCCACCGACGTATGGGTGATTGAACCCAAAACCGGACGTAAAGTCGGCAAACTGGAATGTCTCGACGCTCGCGGTTTTTTCTGCGGCGTTTTACCCCGACGTAAAAATTTCTTTCGCTATCAGCTCGCCGTGACCTGGCACGGACAGCAGAACCTCATCGACGATCCTTACCGTTTTGGTCCATTAATGCAGGAAATGGATGCCTGGCTATTGTCGGAAGGCACCCACTTGCGTCCTTATGAAACGCTGGGCGCGCATGCCGATACGATGGATGGCGTCACCGGCACCCGTTTCTCCGTCTGGGCGCCTAATGCCCGTCGCGTTTCGGTTGTCGGGCAATTCAACTATTGGGATGGGCGTCGCCACCCGATGCGTCTGCGCAAAGAGAGCGGTATTTGGGAGCTGTTTATCCCCGGCGCGCATAATGGACAACTGTATAAATTCGAGCTGCTTGATGCGAACGGTAATCTGCGCATTAAAGCCGATCCCTATGCTTTTGAGGCGCAGATGCGTCCGGAAACGGCGTCGATGATTTGCGGACTGCCGGAGAAAGTGACGCCAAGCGAAGAACGACAAAAAGCCAATCAGTTTGATGCGCCGATCTCGATTTATGAGGTGCATTTAGGTTCATGGCGCCGCCATACGGATAACAATTTCTGGCTGAGCTATCGTGAGCTGGCGGATCAGCTTGTGCCTTACGCCAAATGGATGGGCTTTACGCACCTTGAACTCTTGCCGGTTAACGAACATCCGTTTGACGGCAGTTGGGGCTACCAGCCGACCGGCCTCTACGCGCCGACCCGCCGCTTTGGTACGCTGGACGACTTCCGCTATTTCATCAATGCGGCCCATGCGGCGGGCCTTAACGTCATTCTCGACTGGGTGCCGGGCCATTTCCCGTCCGATGAATTTAGCCTCGCGGAGTTTGACGGCACCCACCTCTATGAGCACAGCGACCCGCGCGAGGGCTATCACCAGGACTGGAATACGCTGATCTACAACTATGGTCGTCGTGAAGTCAGTAATTATCTGGTGGGTAACGCCCTGTACTGGATGGAGCGTTTTGGGATTGATGCGCTGCGTGTCGATGCGGTGGCCTCTATGATCTACCGCGACTACAGCCGCAAAGAGGGCGAGTGGATACCGAACGAGTTCGGCGGTCGTGAAAACCTGGAAGCCATTGAGTTTCTGCGTAATACCAACCGCATTATTGGCGAGCAGGTGCCCGGCGCGGTCAGCATGGCGGAAGAGTCGACAGACTTCTCTGGCGTGACGCGCCCACCGGAAACGGGCGGGCTGGGGTTCTGGTACAAGTGGAATCTGGGCTGGATGCACGACACGCTGGACTACATGAAGCTGGACCCGGTGTACCGCCAGTATCATCACGACAAGCTGACCTTTGGTATGTTGTACAACCATACCGAAAACTTTGTTCTGCCGCTGTCGCACGATGAGGTGGTTCACGGCAAGAAATCCATTCTCGATCGTATGCCGGGCGATGCGTGGCAAAAATTCGCCAACCTGCGCGCTTATTATGGCTGGATGTGGGCCTTCCCCGGCAAGAAACTGCTGTTTATGGGGAATGAGTTTGCCCAGGGACGCGAGTGGAACCATGACGCCAGCCTCGACTGGCACCTGCTGGAGGGGGGCGATAACTGGCACCACGGGGTTCAGCGTCTGGTGCGCGATCTCAACCACACCTATCGCCACCATAAAGCGTTGCATGAGCTGGATTTCGATGCTTACGGCTTTGAGTGGCTGGTGGTCGATGACAATGAACGCTCGGTACTGATTTTTGTACGCCGTGATAAAGCCGGTAACGAGATCATCGTCGCCAGCAACTTTACGCCCGTTCCTCGCCACGACTACCGCTTTGGCATCAACCAGCCGGGACGCTGGCGTGAAATTCTCAATACTGATTCGATGCATTATCACGGTAGCAACACCGGCAATGGCGGTGTGGTGCACAGCGATGAGATCGAAAGCCATGGCCGTCAGCACTCTCTTAACCTGACGTTACCGCCGTTGGCGACGATCTGGCTGATGCGGGAGGGGGAATGACGCAGCTTGCGATCGGCGAAGCAACGCCGCATGGCGCAACGTATGACGGTCATGGCGTGAATTTCACGCTCTTTTCCGCCCATGCGGAGCGCGTAGAGCTGTGCGTTTTTGATTCCCGAGGGAATGAGCGTCGCTATGACCTGCCAGGACGTCGCGGCGATGTCTGGCATGGTTATCTGGCAGGCGCCAGGCCAGGTTTGCGCTATGGCTATCGCGTACATGGCCCGTGGCAACCAGCGCAGGGGCATCGGTTTAATCCGGCGAAGTTACTGCTTGACCCTTATGCGCGCCGGGTCGAGGGCGAACTAAAAGATCATCCGCTGTTGCACGGCGGACACGATGAACCGGACTACCGCGATAACGCGGCGGTGGCGCCGAAAAGCGTGGTAATCAGCGACCATTATGACTGGGAAGATGACGCCGCGCCGCGCACGCCGTGGGGAAAAACGGTCATCTATGAAGCGCATGTCAAAGGGCTTACCTACCTGCATCCGGAACTCCCCCAGGAGATACGCGGTACCTATAAAGCGCTCGGTCATCCGGTCATGGTGGCGTACTTCAAACAGCTTGGCATTACGGCGCTGGAACTGTTGCCGGTGGCGCAGTTTGCCAGCGAGCCGCGCCTGCAACGTATGGGGCTGACCAATTATTGGGGTTATAACCCGATGGCGATGTTCGCGCTGCATCCCGCCTGGGCCAGTTCGCCCGAGACGGCGCTGGACGAGTTTCGCGATGCGGTGAAAGCGCTGCATCGCGCGGGGATTGAGGTCATTCTGGACATCGTATTAAACCATAGCGCCGAGCTGGATCTGGACGGTCCAACCTTCTCCCTGCGCGGAATTGATAACCGTAGCTATTATTGGATAAGGGACGATGGCGATTATCACAACTGGACGGGGTGCGGCAACACGCTCAATTTAAGCCATCCCGACGTGGTGGAATACGCGTGCGAGTGTTTGCGCTATTGGGTGGAAACCTGTCATGTCGATGGTTTTCGTTTTGATTTGGCGTCCGTCATGGGGCGCACGCCGACGTTTCGCCAGGATGCGCCGCTGTTCGCCGCGATTAAAGCGTGTCCTGTGTTATCAACGGTCAAGCTGATTGCTGAACCGTGGGATATTGGCGAGGGCGGCTATCAGGTCGGGAATTTTCCGCCACCGTTTGCCGAGTGGAACGATCATTTTCGCGATGCGGCCCGCCGATTCTGGTTGCCGCGTAACCTGACGACCGGGGAGTTTGCCTGTCGTTTCGCCGCTTCCAGCGATGTGTTTAAACGCAATGGCCGCGCGCCCGGCGCCTCTGTCAATCTGCTCACGGCGCATGACGGTTTTACGCTCCGGGACTGCGTCTGTTTCAATCAGAAACACAATGAGGCGAACGGTGAGGAAAATCGCGACGGCACCAACAGCAATTACAGCGACAATCATGGTAAAGAAGGATTAGGCGGTCCTCTTGATTTAATGGAGCGGCGGCGCGACAGCATTCATGCCCTGCTGGCGACGCTACTGCTCTCTCAGGGAACGCCGATGCTGCTGGCAGGCGATGAACACGGCCATAGCCAGCACGGCAACAATAACGCCTACTGTCAGGATAATGCCTTAACCTGGCTGGACTGGCAGCAGGCAAATCGTGGGTTAACCACGTTTACCGCCGCGCTGATTCGTTTGCGTCAGCAGATACCGGCTTTAACCGGCAATAGCTGGTGGGAAGAAGGCGATGGCAACGTGCGTTGGCTGAATAAAAACGCGCAACCCTTGAGTGCGGATGAGTGGCAAAACGGGCCTAAGCTGATGCAAATTCTGTTGTCGGACCGTTTTCTGATTGCGATAAATGCCACGCTTGAGGTGACAGATATAGTTTTGCCCGAAGGGGAATGGCGCGCCGTTCCCCCATTCGCTGGAGAGGATAATCCGGTGATAACGGCGGTCTGGCAGGGACCTGCGCATGGACTGTGTGTGTTCCAGAGAGGATAAAAAAGGAGTTAATCATGGTGAGTTTAGAGAAGAACGATCGTGTAATGTTGGCGCGCCAGCTGCCACTGAAATCTGTTGCCCTAATCCTGGCCGGCGGCCGCGGCACGCGTCTAAAAGATTTAACGAACAAACGCGCCAAACCAGCCGTCCACTTTGGTGGGAAGTTCCGCATCATCGATTTCGCCTTATCTAATTGTCTGAACTCCGGGATTCGCCGTATCGGCGTGATCACTCAGTATCAGTCCCATACGCTGGTGCAGCATATTCAGCGCGGCTGGTCACTGTTTAGCGAAGAGATGAACGAATTTGTCGATCTGCTGCCAGCTCAACAGCGTATGAAGGGCGAAAACTGGTATCGCGGCACGGCAGACGCGGTGACCCAGAACCTGGATATTATTCGTCGCTATAAAGCGGAATATGTCGTCATCCTGGCAGGCGATCATATCTATAAGCAGGACTACTCGCGTATGTTGATCGATCACGTTGAAAAGGGCGCGCGTTGCACGGTGGCCTGTATGCCGGTGCCGATCAAAGAAGCGACGGCGTTCGGCGTGATGGCGGTCGATGAAAGCGACAAGATTATTGATTTTGTCGAAAAACCGGCGAATCCCCCCGCAATGCCTGGTGACGCCAGCAAATCGCTGGCCAGTATGGGCATTTACGTTTTTGACGCCGATTACCTGTATGAATTGCTGGCGGCAGACGATAAAGATGACGCTTCCAGCCACGATTTCGGTAAAGACATTATCCCCAAAATCACCCGCGAAGGTATGGCTTACGCGCATCCTTTCCCGCTCTCCTGCGTGCAGTCCGATCCGCAAGCCGAACCGTACTGGCGCGATGTAGGTACGCTGGAAGCTTACTGGAAGGCGAACCTGGATTTAGCCTCGGTGACGCCGGAGCTGGATATGTATGACCAGAACTGGCCTATCCGTACGCATATGGAATCGCTACCGCCTGCGAAATTCGTGCAGGACCGCTCCGGTAGCCACGGTATGACGCTGAACTCGCTGGTCTCCGGCGGCTGCATTATCTCCGGTTCGGTGGTGGTGCAATCTGTGCTCTTCCCACGGGTGAGAATAAATTCTTTTTGTAATATTGATTCGGCAGTGTTGTTACCTGAGGTTTGGGTAGGACGCTCCTGCCGTTTACGTCGCTGTGTTATTGACCGTGCCTGTATTATCCCGGAAGGCATGGTGATTGGTGAAAATGCGGAAGAGGACGCTCGTCGTTTCTACCGTTCAGAAGAAGGTATTGTACTGGTCACGCGTGAAATGCTGCGCAAACTGCAGGTCAAACAGGAGCGATAATGCAGGTTTTACATGTATGTTCAGAGATGTTCCCCCTGCTGAAGACTGGGGGGCTGGCGGATGTGATAGGCGCGTTGCCTGCGGCACAAATTGCGGATGGTGTTGATGTTCGCGTTCTGCTTCCAGGGTTTCCCGATATCCGTCGGGGGATACCCGACGCGCATGTGGTGAGCCGCCGCGATACTTTCGCAGGTAAGATATCGCTGCTGTTTGGGCATTATAACGGCGTAGGCATTTATCTAATCGACGCGCCGCATCTGTACGAGCGTCCAGGCAGTCCCTATCACGATACGAATTTATATGCCTATACCGATAACGTGCTGCGCTTTGCCCTGTTAGGGTGGGTCGGCTGTGAAATGGCCTGCGGACTTGATCCATTCTGGCGCCCCGACGTGGTGCACGCCCATGACTGGCACGCTGGGCTGGCGCCCGCCTATCTGGCGGCGCGCGGGCGGCCGGCGAAATCGGTCTTTACCGTACACAACCTGGCCTATCAAGGCATGTTTTATGCAAAGCATATGGATGACATCGAACTGCCGTGGTCATTCTTTAATATGCATGGGCTGGAGTTCAACGGACAACTCTCCTTTTTGAAGGCCGGTTTGTACTATGCCGACCATATTACGGCGGTGAGCCCGACCTATGCGCGTGAAATTACCGAACCGCAGTTTGCTTATGGTATGGAAGGCCTGCTGCGCCAGCGTCATCTGGAAGGGCGCTTGTCCGGCATACTGAACGGCGTGGATGAGAAGATCTGGAACCCGGAATCCGATCTGCTGCTGGCGTCGCGCTACACGCGCGATACCCTGGAAGAGAAGGCGGAAAACAAACGTCAGCTACAAATTGCGATGGGGTTGAAGGTTAACGACAAAGTGCCGCTGTTTGCCGTGGTAAGCCGTCTGACCAACCAGAAAGGTCTGGATCTGGTGCTGGAGGCGTTACCGGGGCTGCTGGAGCAGGGCGGGCAGTTGGCGCTACTCGGCGCGGGCGATCCGGTGCTTCAGGAAGGGTTCCTCGCGGCGGCGGCGGAACACCCAGGGCAGGTTGGCGTACAGATCGGCTATCACGAAGCTTTCTCGCATCGCATTATGGGCGGCGCGGACGTTATTCTGGTGCCCAGTCGTTTCGAACCGTGCGGCTTAACGCAGTTATATGGCTTAAAGTATGGCACGCTGCCTCTGGTGCGGCGTACCGGGGGGTTGGCCGATACGGTCTCCGACAGTTCGCTGGAAAATCTGGCGGACGGTATCGCCAGCGGTTTTGTCTTCGAAGACAGTAATGCCTGGTCGTTGCTACGCGCGATTCGGCGTGCTTTTGTGTTGTGGTCACGGCCTTCGCTTTGGCGGTTTGTACAACGGCAGGCGATGGCGATGGATTTTAGCTGGCAAGTTGCCGCGAAATCATACCGCGAGCTGTACTATCGCTTGAAATAGTCATCCAGGAATCATTTATATGAATGCTCCGTTTACTTATGCATCGCCCACACTCAGCGTTGAGGCGCTTAAGCATTCTATTGCCTATAAGCTGATGTTTACGATTGGTAAAGACCCGGTCATTGCCAATAAACACGAATGGCTGAACGCCACGTTGTTCGCGGTGCGCGATCGTCTGGTGGAGCGCTGGCTGCGTTCTAATCGAGCCCAATTATCGCAGGAAACCCGGCAGGTTTATTACCTGTCGATGGAGTTTTTGATTGGTCGTACTCTCTCTAACGCGCTGCTCTCGCTGGGCATTTATGACGACGTTAAAGGCGCGCTGGAGGCCATGGGCTTAGATCTCGAAGAGCTGATCGATGAAGAGAATGACCCAGGGCTTGGCAACGGCGGCTTAGGACGGCTGGCGGCTTGCTTCCTGGACTCGCTGGCGACGCTAGGATTACCGGGTCGCGGGTATGGCATTCGCTACGACTACGGCATGTTTAAGCAGAATATTGTCGACGGGCGGCAAAAAGAATCTCCGGATTACTGGCTGGAATATGGCAACCCGTGGGAGTTCAAGCGCCACAATACGCGCTATAAGGTGCTTTTTGGCGGGCGCATTCAGCAGGAAGGTAAAAAAGCGCGCTGGATTGAGACGGAAGAGATTCTGGCCGTCGCGTATGATCAGATCATCCCCGGTTACGACACCGACGCCACTAACACACTGCGGCTGTGGAATGCGCAGGCCAGTAGTGAAATCAACCTCGGTAAATTCAACCAGGGCGACTACTTTGCGGCGGTGGAAGATAAAAACCACTCTGAGAACGTTTCACGGGTACTCTACCCGGACGATTCCACCTATTCCGGACGAGAGCTACGCCTGCGCCAGGAGTATTTTCTGGTCTCGGCGACGGTGCAGGATATCCTGCACCGTCATTATCAACTGCATAAAACCTATGAGAATCTGGCGGATAAAATCGCCATTCACCTCAATGATACGCATCCGGTGCTGTCAATTCCGGAGCTGATGCGCCTGCTGATTGATGAACATAAATTTAGCTGGGACGACGCGTTTGAGGTGTGCTGTCAGGTCTTCTCTTATACCAACCATACGTTGATGAGCGAGGCGCTGGAGACCTGGCCTGTCGATATGCTGGGGAAAATTCTGCCCCGTCACCTGCAGATTATCTTCGAGATTAACGACTATTTCCTGAAAACGTTGCAGGAGCAATATCCCAACGATACCAGCCTGCTTGGACGCGCGTCGATTATTGATGAGTCGAACGGCCGCCGGGTACGGATGGCCTGGCTGGCGGTGGTGGTCAGCCATAAAGTCAACGGCGTTTCTGAACTCCATTCCAACCTGATGGTGCAGTCGCTGTTCGCGGATTTTGCGAAGATTTTCCCGACCCGTTTTTGTAACGTCACTAACGGCGTTACGCCGCGCCGCTGGCTGGCGCTGGCAAACCCGCCGCTGTCTGACGTGCTGGATGAGAATATTGGTCGTACCTGGCGTACCGATCTTAGTCAGCTCAGCGAGCTGAAGCAGCATTGTGATTATCCGCTGGTCAATCATGCGGTGCGTCAGGCGAAGCTGGAAAATAAAAAACGGCTGGCGGTAGTGATAGCGCAACAACTGAATGTGGTGGTGAACCCTAAAGCGTTATTCGACGTGCAGATTAAGCGTATTCACGAATACAAGCGGCAGTTGATGAACGTACTGCATGTCATTACCCGCTATAACCGCATTAAAGAAAATCCGGAGGCCGACTGGGTGCCGCGGGTGAATATTTTTGCCGGTAAGGCGGCTTCCGCCTATTACATGGCAAAACACATTATTCATCTGATCAACGACGTAGCGAAAGTGATTAACAACGATCCGCAGATTGGCGACAAGCTGAAAGTAGTGTTTATCCCGAACTACAGCGTCAGCCTGGCGCAGGTAATCATTCCCGCTGCTGACCTGTCTGAGCAGATTTCGCTGGCAGGGACAGAAGCTTCCGGCACCAGTAATATGAAATTTGCCCTGAACGGCGCGCTCACCATTGGTACGCTGGATGGTGCGAACGTAGAGATGCAGGAGCATGTCGGCGAGGAGAATATCTTTATCTTCGGTAATACTGCAGAAGAGGTGGAAGCGTTGCGCAGGCAGGGTTATAAGCCTCGCGACTATTATGAAAAAGATGAAGAGCTACATCAGGTACTGACGCAGATTGGTAGCGGCGTCTTTAATCCGGAAGAGCCAGGCCGTTACCGCGATCTGGTAGATTCTCTGATTAACTTTGGCGATCACTATCAGGTGCTGGCGGACTACCGCAGCTACGTGGACTGCCAGGATAAGGTGGATGAGTTGTATCGTCGCCCGGAAGAGTGGACGACGAAAGCGATGCTCAACATTGCCAATATGGGCTACTTCTCATCGGACAGAACCATCAAAGAGTATGCCGAAAATATCTGGCATATTGATCCGGTGCGGTTGTAAATCCCGATGCCGACGGCGCCTCGCTTGCCCGGCCTACGTTTATGTATCCTTGTAGGCCGGATCAGGCGTTAGCCGCCATCCGGCATTTTTCTCAGGACGCCATTGAAAGTTGGTGTTTCTCAACATACGCCGCCAGCCACTGGGTGATGCGGGACTGCTGTTCGGCGGTCAGCCACATGCCTTCTTTGGTGCGACGCCAGATAGCGTCTTCAGTACGGCGCACCCATTCGTGATCCACCAGGTACTTGAGTTCCGCCTCGTAAAACTCATGACCGAAATCTTCGCCTAAATCAAGCAGCGACGTGGCTTCGCCGAGAATCCACTCCGTGTTGCTGCCGTAAGTGCGCGAATAGTGGCGCGCCAGCGATTCCATCAGGAACGGATAACGACGACGCAGCTTCGCCGCGTAATCTTCGCGGCTGCCGTCGATGTCGCCGCCGGGCAGTACGCACGTTTTGGTCCATGCCGGCCCGATGCCTGGATAATAAGACGCCAGTTTTTCCATCGCGTGTTCAGCCAGCTTACGGTAGGTCGTGAGCTTACCGCCAAACACGGAAAGCAGCGGCGCTTTGCCGTTTTCATCATGAATATCAAGGGTATAATCGCGAGTGATCGCCTGCGGCGAGTCGGACTCATCATCGCACAGCGGACGGACACCGGAGTACGTCCAGACGATGTCATCGCGCCCCAGTTGTTTCTGGAAGTGCGCGTTATAGACCTTCAACAGGTAATTAATTTCGCTCTCTTCAATTTTTACCGCTTTCGGATCGCCTTTATATTCGACATCGGTTGTGCCAATGATCGAAAACTCTTCCATCCACGGAATGACAAAGACGATACGCTTATCTTCGTTTTGCAGAATATACGCCTGTTTCTGATTATGGACGCGCGGCACGACGATATGGCTGCCTTTGATCAGGCGGATGCCATACGGCGACGGCAGGTGCATCCCTTCGTCGAAGAACTGTTTGACCCACGGGCCGGTGGCGTTAACCAGTCCGCGCGCCTGCCAGACATATTTTTTACCGGTGTCGATATCTTCCGCTTCGACAATCCACAGGCCATTTTCCCGACGAGCGGCGGTTGCGCGAGTACGGGTAAGGACTTCGCCGCCTTTACGCACCACCATCTGTGCGTTGGCCAGTACCAGACGCGCATCGTCTACCCAGCAGTCGGAGTATTCGAATCCGCGCACGATTTCAGGTTTGAGTACCGAATCTGCGCCAAACCGCACACCGGTGGAACCGGGTAAACTGGTACGTTTGCCGAGGTGATCGTACATAAACAGACCGATACGGATCATCCAGGCCGGACGTAAGTGCGGGCGGTGCGGCAGACGAAAACGCATCGGGAAGGCGATGTGCGGCGCCATTTTCAACAGCACTTCACGTTCGGCCAGCGCTTCGCTGACCAGACGGAACTCGTAGTGTTCAAGGTAGCGTAAGCCGCCGTGGATAAGTTTCGAACTGGCGGAAGAGGTTGCGCAGGCCAAATCCTGCGCTTCCAGCATGAGTACGGACAAACCGCGTCCGGCGGCATCAGCCGCGATGCCTGCACCGTTAATGCCCCCGCCTATCACGATCAGATCTTTGGTTTCCATGCTGCCCTCTTGCACTTTCGTTAAAGTTCAAAAATGTTCGTTATCGAACATAATAGCAAAGAAACGCGCTATTGGTAACATCGAAAAAACATTTTAGAGTGATATGTATAACATTATGGCGTTAAGCTACTCCGTCAACGTACACTGGGCGATAAAATGCCTTAATTGGCTTCACCGGCAATAATGAAAGAGCGATTCATGGAACAATTTGAATGTATCACTGTAGAAGAGGCGTATCAGAAACTGCACCAGGGCGCGGCGGTGCTGGTCGATATTCGCGATCCGCAAAGTTATGCCATGGGTCATGCGCCGCAGGCGTTTCACTTGACTAACGATACGCTGGGCGCGTTTATGCGTGAGCATGGTTTCGATACCGCCGTGATGGTAATGTGCTATCACGGCAACAGTAGTAAAGGCGCCGCGCAGTATCTGCTCCAGCAAGGCTATGATGCGGTTTACAGCATTGACGGCGGGTTTGAGGCCTGGCATCGCCGTTTCCCTGCCGATGTCGCGAATGGCGCGTAATCCCATAAAGATGCAGCCTCCGACGAGAAGGGTATATATACTGTCTTCTTTTGTATGGACTAAGCGACAGCAATAATGTTGATGATTACTTCCTTTGCGAATCCTCGCGTGGCGCAGGCATTTGTTGATTACATGGCCACCCAGGGCGTCATTCTTACTATTCAGCAACATAATCAAAGCGATATCTGGCTGGCGGATGAATCGCAGGCCGAACGTGTGCGGGTCGAGCTGGCGCGGTTTATAGAAAATCCCGGCGATCCGCGTTATCTGGCGGCTAGCTGGCAGTCCGGGCAGACTAACAGCGGGCTACGCTACCGCCGTTTTCCCTTTCTCGCCACGCTGCGTGAACGAGCCGGCCCTGTTACCTGGATCGTGATGCTCGCCTGCGTGGTGGTCTATATCGCGATGAGTCTCATCGGCGATCAGACGGTGATGGTGTGGCTGGCGTGGCCGTTCGATCCGGTTTTAAAATTTGAAGTCTGGCGCTACTTCACCCATATCTTTATGCACTTCTCACTGATGCATATTCTTTTTAACCTGCTGTGGTGGTGGTATCTCGGCGGGGCGGTAGAGAAGCGCCTGGGCAGCGGTAAATTAATCGTCATTACGGTGATAAGCGCGCTGCTAAGCGGCTATGTACAGCAGAAATTTAGCGGCCCGTGGTTTGGCGGGCTGTCCGGCGTCGTCTATGCGCTGATGGGGTACGTGTGGCTGCGCGGAGAGCGCGATCCGCAAAGCGGAATTTACCTCCAGCGCGGCTTAATTATTTTTGCATTATTGTGGATAGTTGCTAGTTGGTTTGACTGGTTTGGCATGTCTATGGCGAACGGCGCGCACATCGCCGGGCTTATCGTCGGTTTAGCGATGGCCTTTGTTGATACGCTGAATGCGCGAAAACGAACGTGAGGCGTATCCAGCCTGTGGTCGAGATATTTTTCCAGGCCGGGTAGGGCGATGCCGCTATCCGGCGCAAGGTTGGTTACTTTCAGAGATTATTCATGAAACAAACACAACGGCATGACGCGATCATTGAACTGGTGAAAAAACAGGGGTACGTCAGTACGGAAGAGCTGGTGGAGCATTTTTCTGTCAGCCCGCAAACCATTCGTCGGGATCTTAACGATCTGGCGGAACAGAATATGATTTTGCGCCACCACGGCGGCGCGGCGTTGCCCTCCAGCTCGGTGAACACGCCGTGGCACGATCGTAAGGCGACGCAAACGGAAGAAAAAGAGCGCATCGCTCGCAAAGTCGCGGCCCAGATCCCCAATGGTTCAACGCTGTTTATTGATATCGGCACGACGCCGGAAGCCGTAGCGCACGCCCTGTTAGGGCACAGTAATTTGCGGATCGTGACCAACAATTTGAACGTAGCGAACACGCTAATGGCGAAAGAGGATTTTCGTATTATCCTCGCCGGCGGCGAACTCCGTAGCCGCGACGGCGGCATTATTGGCGAAGCGACGCAGGACTTTATCGCCCAGTTCCGTCTCGATTTCGGCATTCTCGGTATTAGCGGTATTGATAGCGACGGCTCATTGCTGGAATTTGACTACCATGAGGTACGCACCAAGCGCGCGATTATCGAAAATTCGCGCCACGTGATGCTGGTGGTGGATCACTCTAAATTTGGCCGTAACGCGATGGTAAACATGGGCAGCATTAGTATGGTCGATGCGGTCTACACCGATACCCTACCACCGCCGGGCGTGATGCAGGTGATTGCCGACCACCATATTCAATTAGAGCTGTGCTAAAAAGACTGTCTTATCAGGCCTACACTCTGCGCGCGATAGTAGGCCTGATAAGCGAAGCGCCATCAGGCACACGTTAAACCCCATACCCCATCATCTTCAGCAACTGCTGCGCGTGCTGTACCGCGTCCTGACGGTGCGCGACGCCGAGTTTCTGGTAGAGGTTGCGGATATGCGTCTTAATGGTGGTCGCGGCCACCGCCAGTTCGCCGGCAATCTGTTCGTTGCTGTAACCGGAATAGATAAGTCCTAACACCTGCCATTCACGCTGGGTGAGCGGGCTGGTGCGAATAAGCTCCGGGACATCCGGATGGTTAAGCAGACGCTCGACGAAGCCTTCGTCAAAATGGGCGAATTTATGCCGGTGATGTTGGTTAATCTCTCGCAGGATGCGCTGCGCGCGATGCTGCTCCATCTCCGGCAGCGTATTGAGCTGGATAAGCTGACGCAATTGTTGCGCCATGGCTTCTCCTTCAATCACAAAATGGCTGATAAATCCGGTGCGGTTGGCGAGCTGTAAGGCATCAAGCAATACGCGCTGGGCGTCGTTTTTCCGCCCGGATTGCCAGTAAAGCTGATTGAGTAACAGCAGATTGCGGTTTAAATCGCTCATTAAGCGCAGGCTACGGGCATTCTCATTTAACTCTTCCAGCACGATTTCCGCAGGCTCGAATTCGCCCAGCAGGATCTGCGCGCGGGCGATATTGCGCCACTGGCCTTGCAGAAAATGGTTATTGGCAAACGCCGGTTTTGGCGTATGGCGTAACCAGTTGGCGGCGGATTTCTTGTCGCCGGTTAACTGCCAGTAAATGACACGCACCTTATCGGCGTTAGAGATCCAGTCGCAGTGATAACGACCATTGCCTAATAAGTTTTCCAGTCGGTTAAGCTGACTACGGGCATTATCCAGATCGCCGCGCGCCAGCGAGCACTGCACCAGTAACGTCAGGCACTGCAACTGTTGTTGCGGCTGGAAGGTGGACAGCACAGCGATACCGCTGCGCGCCGAGGCTTCCGCTTCGTCAAGGCGCGCCCACGCCCACAGCAATTGCGCGCGGATACGTACCAGAAACTCATGCATCGGCAGTTGTTCCAGATGTTGCTCTTTGATCAACTGGAAGGCTCTCTCCTGCGTTTCCCATGCGGCCTGCAGGAATCCCTGGGCGAACTGAATTTCGCTTTGTTGAATTAAGCTCCACAGCGCGTAATGCCAGACGTCATGATGGCGCGCCATTTGTTCGGTTTGCTGCATCAGCGATAAAGACTGGCTGAGATCGCCTTTACAGTGCAGCACTTCGCCGTGAACGGAGGTCGCGACAATGCGGCTATAAAACCAGGCGAGAGGAAGCTCATCCAGCGCCAGTTTCGCCAGCCGCTCTGCCTCTTCCGGATTGCCGTCGTTGATGGCGACCTGGGCGCGCAGCGCGTTAAATTCAGCATGCAGCGTGCCGTCCATGACCCCTTTGATCTCTTGCTCGGCGCGCGCCAGCAACGTATTCACTTCGCTGTAGCGGTGTTGGCTTTGCATCAGCCAGGCCTGTAACAACACCAGCCGCGGATTTTCCAGCAGGCTTTCCCACGGCAGCGCTTTTAATGACTCTTCCAGCAGCGCCAGTTCACTGTGATTAAACAACCCCCACGCATGGTTAAGCAGGATATCGCGCAGCATTTGCGCGTCACCTGCCGCCAGCGCATGATGAATAGCTTCGCTGGGAAAACCCTGTTCCATCCAGCTTTCCGCGGCCGCGCGGTGGATCTCCGGCAGTTCCGCCGCCAGTTCCCACTGGCAACGCTGGCGCAGAAAGCTACCAAACAACGGGTGATAGCTGAACCATTCGCCCGTGTCGTCCATGCGTTGCAGGAATAGCCCCTGGCGCTCAATCTCCTCCAGCCGCATCTGGCCGTTTTCTTCGCCGGTCACGCGCACGATCAACGCGTCATTCATTGAGCGTAAGATCGCGCTTTTAAGTAAAAAATGTCGGGTGCTGACATCCACGTTATCCAGTACTTCGTCCACCAGATAATCAGAAAGGTGGCTGGCATTAATCCCGGCAAGACGGCGGGCGGAGTGATGCGCAGAGGTATGGTTCTGGCGCGCGGAGAGGGCGATCAACTGTAGCGCAGTGGCCCAACCGGCCACATCGTCGCACATGCGGCTGCTCTCAGCGGCTTCAATGGGCGACGAAAGACGACGGTCAAAAAATTGCTTTGCTTCCTGATGGTTAAAAGCCAACTGCTGGCTACCGATTTCCAACAGCTGATCGCGCACGCGCAGGTTAGCGATGCCCAATTGCGGCAAATTACGCGATAACACCACCAGGGTGAAATTTTCCGGCTGATGCCGTAAGAAAAAGCGCATCGCGTCGTGAATCACCGGATTGGTAATCAAATGGTAGTCGTCAATCACCAGATAAAGCGGGCGATGCCACTGCGCCAGTTCAATAAAGAGCTGCGCGAAGAGGGACGTCAGGCTGGCGTACTGACGTTTTTGCGCCATCGCTTCGCTGGTAGAGCAGTGTCCGCCGGTGGCCTGTTGGATAGCGGCAATTAAGTAACTGGCGAATCGCTCTTGCTGGTTATCGCCTTCGTCGAGAGAGTACCAGCCCAATTCATTTTTGCCCGCCGCCCACTGTGAGACAAGCGTGGTTTTGCCATAGCCAGCAGGACTGGTTACCAGGGCGAGCCTGAAATTGTTCGCGCCGGAAAGTTTAGCCAACAGCCGCTCACGAACCACGGTATGGTCGAGACGAACCGGACGACTTAATTTAGACGGAATCAACATAGCAATCACTTCACTGTGGGAAATGGGGGGAACTGCGATTTTTTTGCGCTTCGTAATTAATACGATATAAGGTCGGCCAGAAAGCATTTTAATGCAAGCTAAGCAGACTTTTTATGTGTCTGAATTTGCACTCTGTCACAATTCTAAATAACGGTATTAAAAAAGTATTCGGCACGGTTGAAACGAGCGTCAGAGCTGGGCTGAGGTCATATTTTCGTTATTGTAAATAATGACCTGGACATGATGCGGATTTAACACAATGGCGATACCAGGCGTTTAATTAATTATGTTAAGTTAGTGAACCTCCCGCCGCTGAATATTTCAGGTAAGAAACTATTTTGGCGTTCATATAATCTTCGAAAATATCCCTCCGCGGTTTACTGTTATTTCTGTTTATTCATTTGATTATGCGTAACACTGGGTGTCGTTGACAGGAATCGGCGCGTTTATACAGGGGTAAGTGGCGGCGATCACACTTTTATGCTCATCCCCGCTCCTCCTCCCTCCCTAATCAGTGCCGGGAGGAGGAAGGTCAACATCGAGCCTGGCAAACTAGCGATAACGTTGTTTTATTACCCGAGGACGGATTTCCTATGTCACAGCCAACCTTCAATAAAGATCAATTCCAGGCCGCCCTGACGCGTCAGTGGCAGCGTTTCGGTTTACTGTCGGCGTCCGACATGACGCCTCGTCAGTGGTGGCAGGCCGTTAGCGGCGCGCTGGCGGAATTACTGAGCGCGCAACCGGTAGCGCAGCCGACGAAAGGCCAGCGTCATGTGAACTACATTTCGATGGAATTTTTGATTGGCCGCCTGACGGGAAATAACCTGTTAAATCTGGGGTGGTACCAGGACGTTAGCGATGTGCTGAAAGCGCACGATATTAATCTGACCGATCTGCTGGAAGAGGAAGTCGATCCGGCGCTCGGCAACGGTGGTCTGGGACGTCTGGCCGCCTGCTTCCTCGATTCGATGGCCACCGTCGGGCAGTCCGCTACGGGCTATGGTCTGAACTACCAGTATGGGCTGTTCCGTCAGTCATTTGTTGAAGGCAAGCAGATGGAAGCGCCGGATGACTGGCATCGCGGCAGCTATCCGTGGTTCCGCCACAACGAGGCGCTGGACGTCCAGGTTGGAATCGGCGGTAAAGTCACCAAAGAAGGGCGCTGGAAACCAGGTTTTGTGATTACAGGCCAGTCCTGGGATCTGCCGGTGTTAGGCTATCGTAACGGCGTCGCGCAACCGCTGCGTTTGTGGCAGGCGACCCACGCGCATCCGTTTGATCTGACCAAATTCAACGACGGCGCTTTCCTGCGGGCGGAACAGCAGGGTATCGATGCGGAAAAACTGACGAAGGTGCTTTATCCCAACGATAACCACACGGCGGGCAAAAAACTGCGCCTGATGCAGCAATACTTCCAGTGCGCCTGCTCGGTAGCGGATATTCTGCGCCGCCATCATCTGGCCGGACGCAAGCTGCATGAGCTGGCGGATTATGAGGTCATTCAGCTAAATGATACCCACCCGACTATTGCCATCCCTGAACTGCTGCGCGTATTGCTGGATGAACACCAGATGAGCTGGGATGACGCCTGGGCTATCACCAGCAAAACCTTCGCCTACACCAACCACACCCTGATGCCAGAAGCGCTGGAGTGCTGGGATGAGAGGTTAATCAAAGCGCTGTTGCCGCGTCATATGCAGATTATCAAGCAGATTAACGATCGCTTTAAGGCGCTGGTCTATAACACCTGGCCTGGCGATAAGCAGGTATGGGCAAAACTGGCGGTGGTGCATGACCGTCAGGTGCGCATGGCCAATATGTGCGTGGTCAGCGGCTTTGCGGTCAACGGTGTGGCGGCGCTGCACTCCGATCTGGTGGTGAAAGATCTGTTCCCGGAATATCACCAGCTTTGGCCGAACAAATTCCACAATGTCACCAACGGCATTACACCGCGTCGCTGGATTAAACAGTGCAATCCGCAGCTTGCGGCGTTGCTGGATAAAACGCTGAAAAAAGAGTGGGCTAACGATCTCGACCAGTTGATCAACCTCGAAAAATACGCTGACGACGCCACATTCCGTCAGCAATATCGCGACATCAAACGGGCGAACAAAGAACGGCTGGTGAAATTCATCCAGGCCCGTACCGGGATTGAGATTTCGAGCCATGCGATTTTTGATATTCAGATCAAACGCCTGCACGAGTACAAGCGTCAGCATCTGAATCTGTTGCATATTCTGGCGCTGTACAAAGAGATCCGCGAAAACCCGCAGGCTGACCGCGTACCGCGCGTATTCCTGTTTGGCGCGAAGGCGGCGCCGGGCTATTACCTGGCGAAGAACATCATTTTTGCTATCAATAAGGTTGCGGAAGCCATTAATAACGACCCGGCGGTGGGTGACAAGCTGAAGGTGGTTTTCCTGCCGGATTACTGCGTCTCGGCGGCGGAAATGCTCATTCCGGCGGCGGATATTTCCGAGCAAATTTCTACTGCCGGGAAAGAGGCGTCCGGCACCGGCAACATGAAACTGGCGCTGAACGGGGCGTTGACAGTGGGAACGCTGGACGGCGCTAACGTTGAAATCGCTGAAAAGGTGGGTGAAGAGAATATCTTTATCTTTGGCCATACTGTGGAAGAGGTCAAGGCGCTCAAAGCCAAAGGCTACGATCCGGTGAAATGGCGTAAAAAAGACAAAGTGCTGGATGCGGTGCTAAAAGAGCTGGAAAGCGGTCAATACAGCGATGGCGATAAACATGCCTTTGACCAGATGCTGCATAGCCTCGGCAAACAGGGGGGCGATCCGTACCTGGTCATGGCGGACTTCGCCGCTTATGTCGAGGCGCAAAAGCAGGTGGATGCGCTGTATCGCGACCAGGAAGCGTGGACGCGCGCCGCGATCCTCAATACCGCGCGCTGCGGTATGTTCAGTTCCGATCGCTCTATTCGCGATTATCAGGCCCGTATCTGGCAGGCAAAACGCTAAGGGAGCGCGATGGAAAATAAACGTCTCGATAGTGCCGCGCTGGCGGCGGGGATCAGCCCCAGTTACATCAATGCTCATGGCAAACCGCAGTCTATTGGCGCTGAAACCAAGAGACGTTTGCTGGCGGCGATGCACGGCACGACAACAGGACCACAGGCGGTCGTGCCGAATGTGAAGGTTTATACCGCGGGTAAAAAAATGGCGTTGCCGGTAGAGGGGCGCGGTGAGTTTGCCTGGCTGCTGACTACGGAAGAGGGCGAGCATTACAAAGGGCGCGTGACGGGCGGTAAAAAACTTAACCTGCCGGCTACGTTGCCGGAGGGCTACCACACCCTGACGTTGACCCAGGATGAACAGCGTACGCACTGCCGTATTATCGTTGCCCCGCCGCGATGCTATGAGCCGCAGGCGCTGCTGGAGGGGAAAAAACTGTGGGGGGCCTGCGTCCAGCTTTATACTCTGCGTTCAGAAAAAAACTGGGGTATTGGCGATTTCGGCGATTTGAAGTCGATGCTGGTCGACGTGGCGACACGCGGCGGCGCGTTTATCGGCCTGAACCCGATCCACGCGCTTTATCCGGTGAATCCGGAGAGCGCCAGTCCCTACAGCCCCTCGTCTCGTCGCTGGCTGAACGTGATATATATCGACGTCAACGCCGTCGAAGATTTCCGCCTGAGCGAAGAGGCGCAGGCATGGTGGCAAATGCCCGCCACACAGCAAAAGCTGCGACAGGCGCGCGATGCGCAATGGGTGGATTACGCTACCGTTACCGCGCTGAAAATCACGGCGCTGCGGATGGCGTGGACGCGGTTTGCCGCTCGCGACGATGCGCAAATGGCGGAGTTTCGTCACTTTATCGCCCGCGAAGGCGAAAGCCTTTACTGGCAGGCGGCATTCGACGCGCTGCATGCGTATCAGGTGAAAGAGGATGGGCAGCGCTGGGGCTGGCCAGCCTGGCCGGAGGCGTACCAGTCGGTAGAGTCTCCCGCTGTAAAACAATTCTGTGAAGCGCACCGCGAAGAGGTGGAGTTTTATCTCTGGCTTCAGTGGCTGGCCTGGCGCCAATTCGCCGCCTGCTGGGATACCTGCCAGAGTTTTAAACTACCGATTGGTCTGTACCGCGATCTGGCGGTTGGCGTAGCGGAAGGCGGCGCGGAAACCTGGTGCGACCGGGAGCTGTACTGCCTGAAAGCATCTGTCGGCGCGCCGCCGGATATCCTCGGCCCGCTCGGTCAGAACTGGGGGCTGCCGCCGATGGACCCGCATATCATTGTCGCCCGGGCGTATGAGCCCTTTATCGACCTGCTGCGCGCCAATATGCAAAACTGCGGCGCGTTGCGCATTGACCATGTCATGTCGTTGCTGCGCCTGTGGTGGATACCGTATGGCGAAACAGCGGATCAGGGGGCTTACGTCCATTATCCGGTAGATGATTTGCTTTCTATTCTGGCGCTGGAGAGCCAACGTCACCGCTGTATGGTGATAGGCGAAGATCTGGGGACGGTGCCAGTTGAGATTGTCGGCAAGCTGCGCGATAGCGGGGTCTATTCTTATAAAGTGCTGTGGTTTGAAAATGACCTTGAGAAAAACTTCCGCGCGCCAGGCGCATATCCGCAACAATCGATGGCTGTCGCCTCGACGCACGATCTCCCCACGCTGCGCGGCTATTGGGAATGCGGTGACCTGACGTTGGGTAAAGCTCTGGGGCTTTATCCGGATGAAGTGATTCTGCGCGGGCTGTATGAGGATCGCGAGCGGGCGAAACAGGGGCTATTGGACGCGCTGCATAAATATGGCTGTCTGCCAAAACGCGCCGGGCATAAGGCATTTTTAATGTCGATGACGCCAACGCTAAATCGCGGACTTCAGCGCTATATCGCCGACAGTAACAGCGGTCTGTTGGGGCTTCAGCCGGAGGACTGGCTGGATATGGCCGATCCGGTTAACGTACCGGGCACCAGCGATCAGTATAAAAACTGGCGGCGGAAATTGTCTGCATCTCTTGAGGCTATGTTTGCCGATGAGGGCGTAAACAAGCTGATTAAGGATTTGGATAAGCGCCGAAAAGCGGCCGCGAAGAAGAAGTAATAAAGCCGGGGATTTCCCCGGCTTTATGATGGTGAGAGCACGTAGGCCTGATAAGCGCAGCGCCATCAGGCAATTCTGGCGCACATTGCTGCCTTATCCGGCCTGCAAACCGCCTCGCTTAAACCACCATACCCAGTAGCAGACAGCCGATCAGGCCGCAGACGGAGATGATCGTTTCCAGCATCGACCAGGATTTAATGGTCTCGCCGATAGTCAAATTGAAATACTCTTTGAACAGCCAGAAGCCTGGGTCGTTGACGTGAGAGAAAATCACGCTCCCGGAACCGACTGCGATAACCATCAGTTCAGGACTAACGCCGGTCGTGGCGATCAGTGGCGCCGCAATGCCGCCTGCGGTAATCGCCGCGACAGTCGCAGAGCCCAGCGCGATACGCAGCACCGCCGCGATAGACCACGCCATCAACAGCGGAGAGACATTGGTTTCATGCATCATTGAAGCGATGTATTTATCCACGCCGCTATCGACCAGCACCTGCTTGAACGCGCCGCCGCCGCCGATGATCAGCAGCATCATGGCGATAATTTTGATGGAAGAGACCAGCGTATCGTTAATCTGATCCATTGAACGCCCGCGGTTCAGGCCAAAGGTGAACATTGCAATCAGTACGGCAATCAACGTAGCCATTACCGGGTCGCCCAGGAACTCGGCAACGGGCAGGAAAGCGTGGCCTTTTGGCAGAATCATCTCGGCAACCGCACGCATCGCCATCAGAATCACCGGAACCAGCGACGTCCAGACGCTGACGCCAAAGCCCGGCATCTCTTCTTCCGTAAAGGTTTTCGCGCTGTACAGGCCTTCCGGGATCGGCTTATCGATGCCTTTCAGAAAACGGGCGTAAACCGGTCCGGCAAGGATCACGGTCGGGATCGCCAGAATCGTACCAAACAGCAGCGTTTTACCCATATCGGCATGGAAAATCGTGGCGATCGCGGTTGGACCCGGGTGCGGCGGCAGGAAGCCGTGTGTGACGGAGAGCGCCGCGGCCATCGGCACGCCGACGTACAGTAACGGGATATTCGCCGCTGCGGCAATGGTGAATACCAGCGGCAGCATCAGAACGAAGCCCACTTCATAGAACAGAGCGAAGCCGACGGTAAAGCCGGTTAACACTACGGCCCACTGAATATGCTTTTTACCAAATTTCGCGATCAGGGTAGTGGCGATACGTTGAGCGCCGCCGCAGTCGGCAAGCATTTTGCCCAGCATGGCGCCGAACCCCATAATCAGGGCCAGACTGCCAAGCGTACCGCCGACACCGGCTTTGATGGAGCCGATGACTTTATCCAGCGGCATTCCCTGCATCAACCCGACAGCGAGCGCTACCAGGACAAGGGCGATAAATCCGTTCATTTTGAAGCGGATCATCAGAAGAAGTAACAAGATAACACCGATAGCAACGATGACTAATGGCATGATTTACCTGGCCTTTACTTTGTTATGGGTAATGTCATTGTTTCGACGACAAATTCCTGTTGTTCCCGACGGGAACAGAGTCGCAATAGCACCAATACTGATTACCGTTGAAACGAATGAGCGTAGTCAGATGTTATATGGATGTTAGGTGCCCATAAGAATGATACGGGTAACATATGGGTGTTGAAAATGACCCTGGCAGGCAAAATTTAAATTATGAGACACAGGTCATGTTATCGGCGAAAGAAGAAGAACCATTGTTCTGAGATGTGGCTGATGGCGCAGAATGGCGGCGTAGACGCCTTATTCGGCCTACGGTGGGGCAGACAAGGCCCGACAGGCGCAAGCGCCATCGGGCATGGATGCGGGGAAAATCTTAGTAGTATGAGTGCTCGCCGCGCTGGTGTTCGGTCAGATCGCGAACCCCTTTCAGTTCCGGGAATTCATTCAGCAACTGTTTCTCGATCCCTTCTTTCAGCGTGACATCAACCATCGAGCAACCGTTACAACCGCCGCCAAACTGCAGAATTGCATAGCCTTCATCGGTAATTTCCATCAGCGAGACGCGACCGCCGTGGCCCGCCAACTGCGGGTTAATCTGCGATTGCAGAGCATATTCCACGCGCTCCATCAGCGGCGCGTCATCGGCCACTTTGCGCATCTTCGCGTTTGGCGCTTTCAATGTGAGTTGAGAACCTAGCTGGTCGGTCACGAAATCAATTTCCGCGTCTTCCAGATAGGGCGCGCTCAGCTCGTCGACATAAGCGGTCAACAGGTCAAATTTCAGTGCAGTATCGGTGGCTTCTACGGCGTCGGGCGGACAATAAGAAACGCCGCACTCTGCGTTAGGAGCGCCGGGATTAATGACAAATACGCGGATTTGCGTCCCTTCTTCCTGATTTGCCAGCAGTTTGGCAAAGTGCGCTTGTGCAGCATCGGAAATACGGATCATAGTAATGGCCTAATAGTTGACTATTTTAGTTGGTTATAATACGCCCATCATCGAGGCTCTACAAGGTTCGACACAGGCACCATACCTGGACAGTCGCTGCGCCGTTGCGCAAAAGCAGTTGCGCGATTTCCGCGACGGTACTTCCGGTAGTGACGACATCATCCACAATAACCATATGGAGACCCTGTACCGGCAATTCAAGGCGAAACGCGTTTTTCAAATTGCGCTTACGTAACCTGGCGCTGAGATGATGTTGTGTTGCGGTCGCCCGTACCCGCGTGATGGTCTGGCTGTCCCACGCGCAGCCCAGCCAGTGCGCTAACGGTTGGCATAACAGATCGCTTTGGTTAAATCCCCGCCGCCAGTGTCGGCGCGACCAGAGCGGAACGCTGACGATTCTGTCGGGAAGCGGCAAGCCAGTGCTGCGGCGCGCCATAAGTACTTCCTGCAACAGTAGACGCGCCAGAGCGGCGGCAATTTCGCTGCGGCGGGTAAATTTAAGCTGATGCACCAGTAAACTCAAGGGCGGCGTATAGTCACTGACGCTCACCAGACGCTGCCAGGGCGGCGGTTTTTGCAGGCAGCGACCGCAGGGGAGCGAAGGATGCCCGGCAGGTAATCCGCATTGCGGACACAGGCTGACGCGCTGACGAACGGCGCGCGCGCATACGGAGCAAATCCCCCAGTGGCTTAACGCCAGCGGCATTCGGCATAGCCAGCATAATCCCGGTACTGTTAGCATAGGTGCATCCTTGTTAGACAAAAGAGAACAGTAACTGATGAATGACATCTGGTGGCAGACCTACGGCGAGGGAAATTGTCATCTTGTGCTGCTGCACGGATGGGGATTGAACGCGGAGGTGTGGCATTGCATTCGCGAGGAACTCGGCTCGCATTTTACGCTGCATCTGGTCGACTTGCCGGGCTATGGCCGTAGTTCGGGGTTTGGCGCCATGACGCTTGAAGAGATGACGGCGCAGGTAGCGAAAAACGCGCCGGACCAGGCTATCTGGCTTGGCTGGAGTCTGGGCGGCCTGGTGGCGAGTCAGATGGCGCTCACCCACCCTGAACGCGTTCAGGCGCTGGTGACAGTCGCCTCTTCGCCATGCTTTAGCGCGCGTGAGGGGTGGCCGGGAATAAAACCAGAAATCCTCGGCGGATTCCAGCAGCAGCTTAGCGACGATTTTCAGCGCACGGTGGAGCGTTTTCTGGCGCTGCAAACGTTAGGGACGGAGACGGCGCGTCAGGATGCCCGCACCTTAAAAAGCGTAGTGCTGGCGCAGCCTATGCCGGATGTAGAGGTGCTCAATGGCGGACTGGAAATCTTAAAAACGGTCGATCTACGAGAAGCGCTTAAAAATGTGAACATGCCGTTTTTGCGTTTGTATGGTTATCTGGACGGTCTGGTGCCGCGTAAAATCGCGCCTTTGCTCGATACGTTATGGCCGCACAGTACATCACAGATAATGGCGAAGGCGGCCCATGCGCCGTTTATCTCGCATCCGGCGGCGTTTTGCCAGGCGCTGATGACGCTAAAATCATCGCTGTAACCAGGGCGTTGCCGGGCCCAGGCCATTCTGCCAGATTAATGGCTTTCAGACGCCAGATCGGCAGGCGCCAGCCCGGTAACCCTAAGCACAGTATCGCGATCGAAACCATCGTTTAGCATGGAGCGGGCAATGCGCAATGCGGCGAGCCGTTGGCCTTCCTGTTTGCCTTGTTGTAGCCCTTTCTGTAACCCGTTACGATGTCCTTCCCGACGTAATCTTTCTGCGATAGTCATGATCTTCTCCTTATGCTGTGGGATACGCATAGCCACCTGGCGGATAAACGTATTGAAGCGCGCGGCGTCGCCAGTGTGCATCATGTAATTAAACAGACTTTGAAGCTGGGTGTCATTAGCGTATCCCTTAACCAGCAGGGCGACCAGCTGTTCGACAAGCCCCATCAGATCACGCTGGCGGATGTGTTTTTGTATGAGTTCCAGCAGCGCGACCCGTCGGTGCCGCATAATCTCGTCGTCCGGCACGACCGTAATATCGACCAGAGGAAAGGCGGTGGCGTATAGCTTACGCGCCATCACCGGGTCGGCAAATTCATCCAGCCAGCATAATGAGAACGGATACGGGCTTCGGTTTCCGTGGTAAAACAGCATTGGCACCACTAATGGCAACGTCTTATGCCCGGCCTCCAGGTGCCGTTGCATTGCAGCCATTGCGTAACGCATCAGCCGAAATGCCATATGCGCGTCCGGCGTACTCTGATGTTCAATAACCACGTAAATGTAACCGTCACCTTCACTTGTTTCCAGCGACCAAAGGATATCGGAATAATGGGGGCGTAAATCCTCTTCAATAAAGCTACCGGACTCCAGCCGTAACGTATTCAGATTACAGATTTGACGTAATGTCGACGGAAGATGGATTTCCAAAAAATCCCGTGCAGTATCGGGGTGGCATAAAAACTGTTTGAATACCGCGTCATGCGGCGTGGATGTTGTTGAGGTCGCCATATCGATCCGTCACCGGTGAAGTTCAATGGCGTGACACTACGCGCAGACCGGGCTGATTGCAGTAGAGGATTAGTGCGCTTGCGAGGCGCGTGGGGAGATAAATGCGCACGGCGGTAACGCTTTCATCTTTGTGGAAGGCATGACACAAAATTGCCCGGCAGCGTGACGCGTACCGGGCAATATAACGCGGGATAAAGGCCGGATAAGACGCGTTACGTCGCTACCCGGCAAAGGTCAACGCAAGGCCCACCATTCGCGCAGGCAGGCTTTACCTTCCGGACAGCTTTTACAACTGCCTGAAAGGCAACCGTCCGGTTCTTCCGGGATACGTACCGCTTTACCCATGATCTCCAGTTGATTCAGCATGGCGTCGATCATGGGCTGCGGAGCGTGCAGCGTATGGCTGATCTGCGTTGCCTCCATACGCCCCCGCAGCGCCAGTAGATCGCGAACCTGTATCAATGAAGCCATTTTTTACATCCCTTAGTGACAATTGCCCGCAGTGCCCGAACAACAGGATGTGACGCTTTTGCGGGTTGCCAGCAGTTCAATGTCTACACGGCTGCGGGCGCGGCGTAGCAGACTTAATACCACAACGTTAAAGACGATTACCGCCAGAATACAGATCAGGCTGTAAGTCGGGTGCTGACTGAAGCTGGTAACCTGGTAGAACAGCGTGGCGAGCGAATAGGCGATATTCAGCCCCCACAGGATGGAGAAGCTCATCCAGCCGCGGCTGGACTCGCGGGCGATAGCGCCCATTACCGAGATACACGGTACGTAAAGCAGGACGAAAATCAGGTAACTGTACGCCGCCGCGGCGCTGCCGAATTTTTGATCCATCACGCCCATCGCGCCGGTCGCCATTTCTCCGTCGCCTTTACTCGCTTCGATCGGGTTAGCCAGTACGCTCAGGCTAAAGGTGTCTTTCAGGCTTTGCCAGGTATCGTCAACCGCGCCCAGCAGTTCATCGCCGAGGTGAAAGTCGGCAGGATTAAACGCTTCGTCCTGAATATTTTCGGCGGTGTAGAGCGTGTTCAGCGTACCGACGACAACCTCTTTCGCCATGGCGCCCGTAAACAGACCCACGGTAGCTTGCCAGTTATCCTCATGGACGCCGATCGGTTTAAAGACTGGCGTGATGACCCGGCTTACAGAGGCGAGGGCGGAGTCATTAATGTTATCGACGATTTTGCCGCTCAGCGAGAAACTGTTAAACGCGCTCAGGAAAATACTCACGATGATAATGACTTTACCGGCGCGTAGTACAAAACCTTTCAGGCGTTGCCAGGTCTGGATGATCAGGCTCTTGATATGCGGTACGTGGTAAACCGGCAGCTCCATCACAAACGGAGAGGCTTCGCCACGCATAATGGTATGTTTCAGCATCAGGCCGGTTAATACCGCCATGACAATACCCAGCACGTATAGCGAGAAGACCGCCAGCGCGCCGTTTTGCCCGAAGAAGGCGGCGGCAAAGACGGCGAAAATCGCCAGGCGCGCGCCACAGGACATAAACGGCGCCATCATGATGGTCATCAGGCGTTCGCGCGGAGCGTCAAGCGTGCGGGCGCCCATCACGGAAGGTACGTTACAGCCGAAGCCGACAATCAGCGGCACGAAGGATTTACCCGGTAGTCCCAGCGCCTGCATCAGGCGATCCATGACGAAGGCCGCGCGCGCCATATAACCGGAGTCTTCAAGGAAGGAGAGGAACAGGTACATCATCCCGATTTGCGGCACCAGCGGCAGGACGGTATTGATCCCGCCGCCAAGACCTTGCGCCAGGAAGATGGTTAACCAATCCGGGAAGTGCAGCGTGTAGCCAATCCATTGAATGCCATGAATAAAGATGGCGACGGAACCGGCATCAAACAGGGGTTGCAACGCGCCGCCGATGTTAATGGCGAGCAGGAACATCAGGTACATCACGAACAAAAAAATCGGTAAGCCGAGGAAGCGGTTCAGGATAATTTTATCGACCGCCCTGGTGAAGCGGCTGGGTTCGGCTGTCAGGGTATTGCTGACCACGTCGCAAATAGCGGCGATACACTGGTAACGGGCGTCGGCGATATGCAGCGCCGGGTCGTCCATTTCGTCCTTCAGACGGGCAAGGGAGGTGTCCAGGTTTTGCGCCGCCTCGCCTGCGTAAGCCCGGCTGTAGATATCGCCCTCCAGCATTTGCAGACCCAGCCAGCGGCGCTGTTGTAAAGGCATCTCCTGGGCCATCGCGTCGGCCAGGAAACCCGCTTCGCGCAGCAGCGGCTGGGCATAATGCACCAGTTCGACGTTGTCGTTAGCGTTGTGACGATCAATGGCCAGTTTCAGCGCCTCGATACCGCGACCGCGAGTCGATACCAGCGGTACGACAGGGCAACCCAGACGCGTGGACAGAGCGTCGACATCAATACGAACCTGCTGTTTTTCGGCGATATCCAGCATGTTGAGCGCGACAATACAGGGGATACCCAGCTCCAGCAGCTGCAGCGTCAAATAGAGGTTGCGCTCCAGATTGGAGGCGTCCACAACGTTTATCAACAGGTCGGCGTCGCCGCTCAGGATGTAGTGGCAGGCGATCTGTTCGTCGAGAGAGGTTTGTGACGAGATGGTCGTCAGAGAATAGGTGCCGGGTAAATCTACCAGCGTGACCTGGTGGTCAGTTGTCGCGAACTGGCCCTCTTTACGCTCGACGGTGACGCCCGCCCAGTTCCCCACGCGCTGACGCGCGCCGGTGAGTTGGTTAAATAAGGTGGTCTTGCCGGAATTAGGATTACCAATTAAACCAATGGTTAATTTTTTCATTTTTATAGACTCGCTGTATTAACAGGAAACCGCTTCCACTTCTATTAACGCCAAATCCTTTTTACGCAAAACCAGACTCACGCGTCGTGTTTCGATATGGATCGGATCCCCTAAGGGCGCGACGCGGACAACATTAAATGAAGAGCCGGGCAACATGCCGAGCGAAAGCAGTTTTTGACGATACGCCGGGCTGATTTCACGCGCAAAGCCGGTGATTTTCCACGCAGTGTCAGGAGTGAATTGCATACGACCTACTTGTTTCTTACTAACTGGATGTATACCTCATGCGGCGCTCAGGGGGGCGGCAGGAGACCCGATGTTTAGCCAACGAAGGAAAGAGTAAATAATCAACAACACAATGATAATGAGAATGGTTTCTATCTTCAACGATTAAAATGTGACGGAATGTACAAATAAGCGATAATTTGCGCCGATGTTGATATGGCTCAACATTTATTTGTCTTTTTGCAAATACCTCTAATGTGCAAATATTCACCGTTTTTAATGTTTAATTAAGGTTTCATCTGTTAATAAAGTGATAATTAATAGTGCGGATAGCAGAAGGAAATTAATTAACAGATTCTAATGGGTAAGATTTAATTGTTAATTAAAAAAGAAAGGGTTGGACGTATTGCAAAATCGCAGGCCGGATAAGAAGTAACCCGGCCTGCGTATTACCCGATTAGCGTTTTTTTCCCATTGCCGCTGCCAGCGCGTCCATCATGGCGCTGTTACCGGCTGGCTGGGCGTCACGACCGCGCGGTTTCGCCGCTTTTGACGCCGGGCGGTTGCCCTGAGCGCGATCGGCACCGCCGCCGCGACGAGCGGCGGTTTCGCCGGGCTGTTCGTCCAGACGCATCGTCAGCGCAATACGCTTACGTTGCAGATCCACTTCCAGCACTTTCACCTTCACGATGTCGCCAGCTTTTACCACGGTGTGTGGATCGTCGACGAACTTAGTCGACAGGGAAGAGATGTGGACCAGGCCATCCTGATGAACGCCGATATCGACAAACGCGCCGAAGTTAGTGACGTTAGTGACTGCCCCTTCCAGAATCATCCCCGGCAGCAGGTCGTTCATGGTTTCGACGCCATCGGCGAATTGCGCGGTTTTAAATTCAGGACGCGGGTCGCGGCCCGGTTTTTCCAGCTCTTTGATGATATCGCTCACGGTCGGCACGCCGAATTTATCGTCGGTAAAATCAGCGGCCTTGAGGTGACGCAATTCGTTGCTGTTGCCCATCAGATCTTTTAGCGCTTGCTGCGTCGCCGCCAGAATGCGTTCGACAACCGGATAGGCTTCCGGGTGGACGGTGGAGGCATCCAGCGGGTTATCGCCGTGGTTAATACGCAGGAAGCCCGCGCACTGCTCAAACGCTTTCGGCCCCAGACGGCTCACCTTCAACAGTTGCTGGCGGTTCTGGAACTGACCGTTCTCATCGCGCCAGGCGACGATGTTTTGCGCCATCATGCGCGTTAAGCCTGCGACGCGGGTCAGCAGCGGTACGGAGGCGGTATTCAAATCGACGCCGACGGCGTTTACGCAGTCTTCGACCACCGCATCCAGTTTACGGGCCAATTGGGTCTGGCTGACATCGTGTTGATATTGGCCGACGCCGATCGATTTCGGATCGATTTTCACCAGTTCCGCCAGCGGATCCTGCAGACGACGCGCGATAGAGACCGCGCCGCGCAGGGAGACGTCGAGATCCGGAAACTCCTGCGCCGCCAGCTCAGAAGCGGAATACACGGACGCCCCCGCTTCGCTGACGATCACTTTCTGCGCCGTCACGTTCGGGAACTGTTTCTGTACGTCGAGATAGAAACGTTCGGTTTCACGCGAAGCCGTACCGTTGCCAATCGCGACCAGTTCGACGTGGTATTTTTCGCACAGCGCGGCGATCACGGTAGCCGCTTTGGCCGCCTGACCGGTATGCGGATAAATGGTATCCGTCGCCACCAGCTTGCCGGTGCCGTCAACGACAGCGACTTTTACGCCGGTACGCAGGCCAGGATCAAGGCCCATCGTGGCGCGCAGGCCTGCGGGGGCTGCCATCAGCAGGTCGTGCAGGTTACGCGCAAACACGTTAATCGCTTCGTCTTCCGCACGTTCGCGCACGGTGCCCATCAGTTCGGTTTCGAGGTGCATTAAGACTTTGATACGCCACGTCCAGCTCACTACGCCTTTGCGCCAGCTATCCGCCGGGGCGTTATTTAGCCGCAGGCCGAGATGGTCCATGATGATTTGCTCGCAGTAGCTCTCTTTCGGCGGCTCATCAAACTGTGGGTCGGCATTGAGCGAAAGTTGCAGAATGCCTTCGTTACGACCACGGAACATGGCCAGCGCACGGTGAGACGGGACGTTAGCAATGGGCTCATGATGGTCGAAATAGTCGCGGAATTTTGCCCCTTCTTCCTCTTTGCCGCTCACGACTGTGGCGACCAGATGGGCATTCTTCCACAGGTAATCACGCACTTTCGCCAGCAATGCGGCGTCTTCGGCAAAGCGCTCCATCAGAATGTAGCGTGCGCCGTCGAGCGCGGCTTTCGTGTCCGCCACGCCTTTGTCGCCATCAATGTACTTTGCCGCTTTCACGTCAGGATCGTGGGACGGTTCGTTCCAGAGCAGATCGGCCAGCGGCTCAAGGCCGGCTTCAATGGCGATTTGTCCACGGGTGCGGCGTTTAGGTTTATAGGGCAGGTAGAGGTCTTCGAGCTCGGTCTTACTTAACGTAGCGTTGATGGCGCCAGCCAGCTCATCGGTCAGTTTGCCTTGTTCGGAAATGGACTTGAGGATGGCCTGACGCCTGTCTTCCAGCTCACGCAGATAGCCCAGACGCGTTTCCAGGTTACGCAACTGCGTGTCATCCAGACCGCCGGTGATTTCTTTACGATAACGTGCGATAAACGGCACGGTGTTCCCTTCGTCAAGCAGGCGAACGGCAGCTTCAACCTGCCCGGCATTTGCCTGGATTTCACCCGCAATAATGCGGCAGAAAGAATCATTCATCATGGGTTAGTTTCGTCTTCAGGATAAAAATCAGGGGATAGTTATACGGATTGGCTGGCAAAAATGCCAGCCATCAGCGGGGGCTTAGGATTCTTCTTGTCTTATTTGACGTATTCGATCGCATTGACGTACCAGTTTGCTTCGCCGACAGGGGTGTTGACCACCGCCAGATCGCCCACTTCTTTTTTCAGTAGCGCCCGCGCCATCGGCGAGTCGATAGAGATGTAATCCTTACGTCCGAAAATTTCATCGTAGCCGACAATGCGGAACTTCAGCGTATCGCCGTCATCATTTTCGATTTCCACCCAGGCGCCGAAGAAGACTTTGCCCTCCTGCTGCGGGGAATAATCCACGATTTTGAGATTTTCCATGCATTTGGTCAGATATCTGACGCGTCTGTCGATCTCACGCAGGCGCTTTTTATTATACTGATAGTCGGCATTCTCGCTGCGGTCGCCCAGACTCGCAGCCCAGGTCACTTTTTTGGTGACCTCCGGGCGCTCTTCATGCCAGAGATAATTGAGCTCTTGTTTGAGTGTTTCGTACCCTTCGCGGGTGATCAGGGGCGTTTTCATCTCGTTGATTTACCTTTGCTGTCGATATTGCGCACACGGGGTATAACGTGATCGTCCCGACAGAATAAATAATGGGGTTGCCGATTAATTGTATATTTAAGCTGCTGTTAAATATGCTTTGTAACAATTTAGCCTGAAATTCATACCAGAATTTGCTGGTGACTCACGTGAGCTTTTTTAAGAATACACACTTACATTTGTTGCGAACCTTTGGGAGTACAGACAATGCAAGAGAATTATAAGATTCTGGTGGTTGATGACGATATGCGTCTGCGGGCGCTACTGGAACGTTATCTGACCGAGCAGGGCTTCCAGGTTCGAAGCGTCGCTAACGCCGAGCAGATGGATCGTCTGCTGACCCGTGAATCTTTCCATCTCATGGTACTGGATTTAATGCTGCCAGGTGAAGATGGTCTGTCGATTTGTCGTCGCCTGCGTAGTCAAAGTAATCCAATGCCGATCATTATGGTCACGGCGAAGGGTGAAGAGGTTGACCGTATCGTCGGGCTGGAAATCGGCGCCGATGACTACATTCCTAAACCGTTTAACCCGCGCGAGCTGTTGGCGCGTATCCGCGCCGTGCTACGTCGTCAGGCAAACGAACTGCCCGGCGCGCCGTCGCAGGAAGAGGCCGTTATCGCGTTCGGTAAGTTCAAACTGAACCTCGGTACGCGCGAGATGTTCCGTGAAGATGAACCGATGCCGCTGACCAGCGGGGAGTTTGCGGTACTGAAAGCGTTAGTCAGCCATCCGCGCGAGCCGCTCTCTCGCGACAAGCTGATGAATCTGGCCCGTGGCCGCGAGTATTCCGCGATGGAACGCTCCATCGACGTCCAGATCTCCCGCCTGCGCCGTATGGTGGAAGAAGATCCGGCGCATCCGCGTTATATTCAGACCGTCTGGGGCCTGGGCTACGTCTTCGTACCGGACGGTTCTAAAGCATGAGGCGAATGCGCTTCTCGCCGCGAAGTTCATTTGCCCGCACGCTGTTGCTCATCGTCACCTTGCTGTTCGTCAGCCTGGTGACGACCTACCTGGTGGTGCTGAACTTCGCGATTTTGCCGAGCCTCCAGCAGTTTAATAAGGTTCTGGCTTACGAAGTCCGTATGCTGATGACCGATAAGCTGCAACTGGAGGACGGCACGCAGTTAGTCGTGCCGCCTGCGTTTCGTCGGGAAATCTATCGCGAGCTGGGGATCTCTCTCTACACCAACGAAGCCGCCGAAGAGGCCGGGCTGCGTTGGGCGCAACACTACGAATTCTTAAGCCACCAGATGGCGCAGCAATTAGGCGGCCCGACGGAAGTGCGGGTTGAGGTCAACAAAAGCTCGCCCGTCGTGTGGCTCAAAACCTGGCTGTCGCCCAATATCTGGGTGCGCGTGCCGCTGACCGAGATTCATCAGGGCGATTTTTCTCCGCTTTTCCGTTACACGCTGGCGATCATGCTCCTGGCGATAGGCGGCGCGTGGCTGTTTATTCGTATACAGAACAGACCGTTAGTGGATCTTGAACATGCCGCCTTGCAGGTAGGGAAGGGAATTATTCCGCCGCCGCTGCGTGAATATGGCGCCTCTGAGGTGCGCTCTGTGACCCGGGCGTTTAACCATATGGCAGCCGGCGTGAAACAATTGGCCGATGACCGTACGCTATTGATGGCGGGCGTCAGCCACGACTTGCGCACGCCGCTGACCCGTATTCGTCTGGCGACGGAGATGATGGGCGAGGAGGACGGTTATCTCGCGGAGTCGATCAATAAAGACATCGAAGAGTGTAACGCCATTATCGAACAGTTTATTGACTATCTGCGTACCGGTCAGGAAATGCCAATGGAGATGGCGGATCTCAATTCCGTACTGGGCGAGGTGATTGCGGCGGAAAGCGGCTATGAGCGTGAGATTAACACTGCGCTTCAGGCAGGGAGCATCCAGGTGAAAATGCACCCGCTCTCGATTAAGCGCGCGGTGGCGAATATGGTGGTCAATGCTGCCCGCTATGGCAACGGCTGGATTAAGGTCAGCAGCGGCACCGAGTCGCATCGCGCCTGGTTCCAGGTAGAAGATGACGGGCCGGGCATTAAGCCGGAGCAGCGTAAACATCTGTTCCAGCCTTTCGTGCGTGGCGACAGCGCCCGTAGCACCAGCGGTACAGGGCTGGGGCTGGCGATTGTGCAGCGCATTATCGATAACCATAACGGGATGCTGGAGATTGGCACCAGCGAGCGTGGCGGCTTGTCAATTCGCGCCTGGCTGCCGGTTCCTGTGGCTCGCGTCCAGGGGACGACAAAAGAGGCATAAGAAAGGGAGGTATTACCCTCCCTTTCTTCTTAACGCCGGATGACGCTGTTCAAAGCCGCCATCCGGCCTGTTCCTTACAGCTTCGGTCCGGCGCTAACCAGCGCTTCGCCTGCCGGGGTATCCGTATACTTCTCGAAGTTCTCAATGAACAGTTTCGCCAGCGCGGTGGCTTTTTCCTGCCATTGTTCCGGCGACGCGTAGGTGTTACGCGGGTCGAGAATGTGGGTATCCACGCCAGGCAGTTCAGTCGGGATCGCCAGATCGAACAGCGGCAGACGGAAGGTTTCCGCGTTATCAAGAGAACCGTTCAGAATGGCGTCAATAATCGCGCGCGTATCTTTGATGGAGATACGTTTGCCGGTGCCATTCCAGCCGGTGTTAACCAGATAAGCCTGCGCGCCTGCTGCCTGCATACGTTTCACCAGCACCTCAGCATACTGCGTCGGGTGCAGCGTCAGGAACGCGGCGCCGAAGCAGGCGGAGAAGGTGGGGGTCGGTTCGGTGACGCCGCGTTCGGTGCCGGCCAGTTTAGCGGTGAAACCCGACAGGAAGTGGTACTGCGTCTGGTTAGCGGTTAAACGGGAAACCGGCGGCAACACGCCGAAAGCATCCGCCGTCAGGAAGATAACCTTGGTGGCGTGACCTGCTTTGGATACGGGCTTAACGATGTTATCGATATGATAGATCGGGTAAGAGACGCGGGTGTTTTCGGTTTTGGAACCATCGTCGAAATCAACGGTGCCGTCTTCGCGCACGGTGACGTTTTCCAGCAACGCATCACGGCGAATCGCATGATAAATTTCTGGCTCCGCTTCTTTCGACAGTTTGATGGTTTTGGCGTAGCAGCCGCCTTCAAAGTTGAACACGCCGTCGTCATCCCAACCGTGCTCATCATCGCCAATCAGACGACGTTTCGGGTCGGTGGAGAGAGTGGTTTTTCCGGTACCGGAAAGGCCGAAGAAGACCGCGACATCGCCTTTTTCACCCACGTTGGCGGAACAGTGCATTGAGGCGATACCTTTGAGCGGCAGCAGGTAGTTCATTACCGAGAACATCCCTTTTTTCATTTCGCCGCCGTACCAGGTGCCGCCAATAAGCTGAATACGTTCAGTCAGGTTGAACGCCACGAAGTTTTCCGAGTTCAGCCCTTGCTCTTTCCACTGCGGGTTGGTGCACTTCGCGCCGTTCATGACAATAAAGTCAGGTTTGAAGCCTACCAGCTCTTCGTCCGTTGGGCGAATGAACATATTTTTAACGAAGTGGGCCTGCCAGGCGACTTCCGTAATAAAGCGCACGGAAAGACGCGTATCGGCATTTGCGCCGCAGAACGCATCAACAATGAATAAGCGTTTACCGGAAAGCTGATGCGTCACCAGACCTTTCAGGTGTTGCCAGGTTTCCTGGGAAAGCGGCTTATTATCGTTTTTACCTTTACCCTTATCGGACCACCACAGCGTATCACGCGTGGTGTCGTCGCGAACAATATACTTATCCTTAGGCGAACGACCGGTAAAAATACCGGTATCAACGGCAACAGCGCCCAGGTTAGTTAACACGCCACGCTCATAGCCTTCCAGACCAGGATTAAGTTCTTCCTGATAAAGGGTGTCGTAGCTGGGATTGTAAACGATATCCTGGACGTCGTTGATACCATAAGCCTTGAGATCTTGCGGGGTTAAATTGTTAACGCGCATATCACTGCTCCTTAGCCAATATATATTACCGAAAATAGTAAGGTTTTTTGAGGTTGGTTAACCGCGACAAGGCTCATAGATTTACGTATCTGGACAAAATCACGATTGACGAAAAACACAGTGACTCCTGTCACGCAGCGGCGGTTATTATGGCAGGAAACCTACTTTTGTTGTGGAAAATGTTCTGAAAACGTTAAAAGGAAGTGTTTTTGACCGACATAATGTGACTGTAATCGCATTCATGTAAGAAAGTTACGTAACACCAACATTAACAATATCGATTCACCTCTCTGCGTTTTTTTCTGAATTATGCATGACGACGTCTGGCGGTGAACAGATGATGCAATAATGCGACTTTCTCATCATTCTGGATAACGACATGGAAAGTGTAGCGCTTTCACGTACTACTCGCTGGGGTATGTTGCTCACCGGTTTGCTGCAGGGCGTCTTGTGCTACCTGCTGATGGCCTGGCTGGTACCACAAAATAGCGACTGGCTGTTCTATGGTATGCCTGCGACGATAGCATTGTCGTCAATGCTATTGCTTACCGTGGTCTCTTTTAAACAGCGCGCTCTGTGGGGCTGGCTGGGGCTGACCTTTGTGGTCGTGCTGGCAATGAGCGGCTGGCTGAAATGGCAGGTTGAGGCGGTGGAGAAATGGCGCCTGGCCGAGCTCCTCTGGCTGTATGGTCTCCGGCTTGTGTTGATGGCGATGCTGGTATTACCCTGGATGCAATATCAGTTACATTCGCAAACCGGTTCGGCGCGTTATCCCCAGTTTTATCTGCGGTTATGGCATAACGTACTGACATTGTTTATCGTCCTGGTCGCCAACGGACTGTTCTGGCTGGTGCTTCTGCTCTGGAGCGCGCTATTCAGGCTGGTGGGCATCCGCTTTTTCAGCACCCTTTTCTTTGAAACTGAAGCCTTTATTTATGTGACCATCGGCCTGATTACGGCGCTGGCGGTCATTCTCGCCCGCACGCAGTCGCGCCTTGTGGCGGCGGTGCAAAAGCTGCTGACGCTGATCGCGACAGGTTTACTGCCGGTGGTGTCGCTGCTGGCCTTGCTGTTTATTGTGACGTTACCCTTTACCGGACTGGAGGCGATTTCTGCGCGTGTTTCCGCTGCGGGGCTGCTATCCACGCTGACGCTGATGCTGCTGCTCCTCGTGGCGATTGTCAACGAACCGCAAAAGCGCGTATTACCCTATCCGCGCGTACTACGCGGCATGATTAGCGCCTCGCTGTGCGTTGCCCCGATATATATGCTGCTGGCGGGCTGGGCGTTATGGGTACGTATTCAGCAATACGGCTGGACGCCGGATCGTCTGTATGGCGCGCTGACGGCGTCTGTCTTGCTGGTATGGTCCTTCGGTTATCTGATCGGTCTGTTACGCCGCGGACGCGACCCTGGTGAGTGGCAAGGCAAGGTGATACTGAGCGTCTCTTTGTTGACGCTGGTGATATTGCTGTTGCTGGCCTCGCCTGTACTTGATGTCTGGCGTATTAGCGTCAACAGCCATATGGCGCGTTACCATAGCGGTAAAATTACTGCGGATCAGATCAGCCTGTATATGCTGGATCACAGCGGCAAACCTGGCCAGGAAGCGCTGAAATCGTTGCGGGATGACGAGGCGTTTACGCAGAACAGAAAGCGCAATCGTGAACTGATGACGTTTTTGCAGAGAAATAAGGTCTCTCCGACGGCGGACGATTTAGCGCGGGTGGTGATGATTGCGCCCGGTAGCCAGAAGCCGGATGCCGCATTTTGGGCGTTTGTCAAAGAGCAGAGTTATTCGGACGATTCCTGCCTTGAACCGGATGCCTGCGTGCTGGTGAGTCAGGATCTTAACGGCGACGGTCAGCCTGAGCAGGTGCTGTATAACTTTATTGTTGCCGAGAGTCAGGTCTACGGCTTAAAAGAGGGGAAATGGACGCAGAAAGCGTTCGCCCGATTGCCGGACGGGTTTTCTAAGACGCAACTGTTGCACGCGATTGCCGGGCATCAGTTAGACTCAGCCCCCAAAGCCTGGCGCGATATCATTGTTGATGGTCAGCGGTTGGATGTGGATTACTACAACGAGTAAGCTTTTTGCCGGATGGCGGCATAAATGCCTTATCCGGCCTACGGAGCGGGATGCTGTAGGCCAGATAAGCGCAGCGCCATCAGGCAATGATGTTGTCGACTGAAAGGCGATTAATGAACCTGTGGATCGGCAGGAGAGGCGTTGTTACGGATCTCCGCGATATCCATCGCATTGAACAGGTAATGATTGCCGCAGTAATCGCAGTGCATATCGATTTCGCCTTCTTCCGCCAGAATGCTGTCCACTTCTTCATCCGGCAATGTTTTCAGCGCGCCCGCGCAACGTTCGCGTGAACAGGTGCATTTGAATTCAACATCTTGCGGATCGTAGAGCGTGACTTCTTCTTCGTGATACAAACGCCACAGCACGTCATTTGCCGGTAACGTCAGCAGCTCTTCGCTTTTAATGGTTTCCGTCAACATAGCCAGATGGTCGAAATCCTCCGCCTGCGCGTTCTGTGCTGGCATCACCTGGAGCAACATTCCACCTGCCGCCGGTTTACCGTCGACATCGCCGGTACGAATAAACAGGCGCGTCGGCAACTGCTCGGAGCGCAGGAAGTAATCTTCCAGGCACGCCGCCAGAGTATCGCCTTCCAGACCCACCACGCCCTGATAGCGTTCACCCTCTTCCGGCGTAATGGTGATCACCAGATAGCCGTTGCCAACCAGCGTTTTGAGATCCGCATTGTCAGGGATGTCGCCCTGAACGCGAGCCACGCCGCGCATCTGCTGCTGATTATTGCCATTGATCACCGCCAGGCTTAACGGCCCGTCGCCCTGGAGCTGTACCGTAATGTCACCGGCAAACTTCAGCGTTGCGGTCAGCAGGCTAGTGGCGACCAGCAGTTCGGCCAGTACGGTTTTCACCGGCTGCGGGTAGGTATGATTGTCGAGGATCTGTTGCAAGGTTTCCGAAACGGTCACCAGCTCGCCGCGAACGGCAAAGTTTTCAAACAGATAACGATGTAATTGGTCATGTTGCGGCATAATCATCTCTCTTGCGGGTGACAGTTATTCGCTGTCGCCGTGTTTAAATCGTAACAGGTCGCGGCGCTCTTTCTTGTCCGGTCGCCTGTCCGGATGCGGCATGGTCAGGGCGTTAAGCTTGCGCGCCTGCGCCATTTTTTCGCGTTTTTCCACGCTTTCCGCCGTCTCTTCATACAGAGCGGCGGCTTCGCTGGCCGGACGGCGCTGTTCGGTGATGGCTTTAACGATCACCGTCCGTTCGTCATTTCCCTGACGCAGGGTAAGGGTTGCGTTCAGCTCGACGATTTTGCTCGGCTTACTGCGCTGGCCGTTGTAATGCACCTTACCGCCTTCAATCATCTCGCGGGCCAGCGCGCGGGTTTTATAAAAACGCGCGGCCCACAGCCATTTATCCAGTCTGACCTCAACGGAGGACTTTTCTTTCATGGCGTCTCCTTCACATCAGCGAGGGGATCAGACGGCGGTAGTCGTTCAGGGACGGATGGCGCGTATAGTGCTTTTCCGCCAGGCCGGAATCGGGATTCGTCACGCCAAGACAGTAGCGAATACCAAACCGGGCGGCGGCGTCGAGAATCGGTTCGCTGTCATCGATAAACAGCGTTTTCTCTGCGCTTATTCCCGTTTCCTCAGTGACAGCGCGCCATAACCGCTGATCCTCTTTGGGATAACCAAATGTGTGGGTGGAAAGTAATAAATCAAGGTGTGAGGCCAGACCGGTATGCTCCAGCTTCACCGCCAGGTTATGTGGATGCGCATTGGTGAGCAGAATCCGACGTTTTCCGCTGGCTTTTAACGCATTCAGAAACGGTACGGTATCGTCGCGCAAAACGGCGCGCGGCCCTTGCGCCGTCGTCATGGCGCAAATATCCAGACCCAGACGCTCGCTCCAGTAATCCAGACAGTACCAGTTTAGCGTATGCTGTACGGCATGATACTGCTGGCGAATATATTCCTGCGCGTCCTGCGGCGAAATACCCTGCTGCGCGCCGTAGGTTTCCGGTACCAGCTTTTGCCAGAAATAGTTATCGAACGCGAGATCGAGCAGCGTGCCGTCCATATCCAGCAAAACGGTATCCACGTTTTGCCAGTCAATATCAATATGCATGGGGAACTCCAGGGTAACGCAATTTGCGCGACAGGGTAGCATACCCTGTCGCACGGCGGCGCTATCAGATGAGATTTTCCGGAGAGACGGTTAACCTGGGATTGAGACAGCTTTCATAGTATTCCTGGATGTCCGCCATACGGGTACGGTGGCGTTGATAACGTCTGAACGCCTGAATGCCGTTGTAGACCGCGCTCACTATCATTGCCAGCATCAGCAGCGTGGTGCCGAGGTAACGCCACCAGCCGGATTTATCGGGGATACGATGCAGGCTGATATGCTGCGTGCCGTTGGCATCGGTATACACGCTGGTGACAATGCCCTCGGCGCTAAATGGCGTCTGCATGAGCGTTTGCGCCAGACGCTGGAAGGCGCTCCACTGTTCCTGCGCGGGATAGTCATACAGCGGCGTTGACGGCCAGGCCTGATCAACCAGTTCGCTGCCTTCATCGCTGGCGATCAGGAATCCGCCGGGAGCGGGGCTATTCAGCGACTGGGCGGCACGCGCGGTCTCGCGAGAAATAAACGGCGCCGTTGAGGTCGTGACCAGATTTTCCAGCGACTCTGCGCTTACGGGGCGTAGCAGTACGTTGACGCCGTCCAGTTTGCCGGCGTTCGCGCGTTTCACCAGCGCGTTCCAGTCCTTACTGTTACCGAGATTAACCAGCGCATTTTTCAGACGCACGCACTCGTCTTCCGCCGCGCACAAATCAGCGGTTTTCAGAACAATATCGCCAAAGTCATCTAATAATACCATGCCCGATTTTTGTATCGCGGAGCGTAAAGATGCGCTGACGCGCGAGTCGTCTTCAGGTTTTGGATGGAGCTGACGATTTACCGCCTGGCTTAGCGCCATCGCTTTATTCACCAGATCTGATTCCGGCAGCGGTAGCGCAGGCGCGTCATTCCAGATGATTTGCGAGCAATCGAACGGCATAAACGGTGAGTTAGACTGCCCGCTCCAGGTCGCCCCGGAATGAATATTACACATTCCTTTGCCGCTCAGGTGCAGCGTATCGCCCACCCGTACGCCAGCCTTTTCAAGCTGTTTTACCGTTGTCGCTTCAATGGTTTGCGCGCCTTTCATCCACGATAGCGTGAACTTGATTGGCATATCCAGCGGGATCCAGAACAGCAGCATAAACAACACCAGCAGCGAACCGATAGCAATAACAGTGCTGCGTAACCAGTGCTGCAACGGGAAGTTTTTCACTTCATCATGCAGGGATAAAAAACGGCCCTGGCGGGCGACATGGCGATCAAGGTAAATATCAATATCCGTTTGTTGCCCAAGATCCTGCGTAATGTAGGGTTGCCAGTGGGCAGGGTAAATAAGGTCGATGATGCCCAGGGAAATATTGTTAATCTGCTCCTGATTATTCTCCCCAAACAGTCCCCAGCGGCGGGGCGTTCCCCGCAGACAGTGAATTTCCCGCAGCGCGCTTTTCGACGGCGGCGCGAAAAGCCCCCAAAGTCCGGCTGCCAGCAGCAGGATAGCGCCGCCTATCATCCACGGTACAAAAACGTCTGGCGTTATCAGACAGAAAAAGAATAACAAAAAGGAGGCGACGATTAACAACGCTTCGCGCAAGCCAGCCGGGCGGCTGAGCGCATATTCTTCGTGGGTCTCCTGACGGATATTCAACAGCTCAATCTGCTCGCTCTCTTCGCCGCGAATCGACGCCTGCGTAGAGGCCGTATTCTGTAGCGCGTAGCCACGCGACTCCTGCATATACTCTTGCAGCATATGGCCGTTTAAAGAGATCACCAGCGGCAGCGTATCCGTGAGGATTAGCTCAACGTTGTTTTCATCATTGATGTACTGTTCCCAGAAAGGCGGCAGATGGACTTCGACGGAGTCGAGGTAGTAGCGCCATTTATTAGGATCGTCAGTGGTAATGCCGTAGCGGGTGATGGAGTGAGTCAGTATCACGACACTGTTGCTTTCCGCATTCAGCGTCAGTGAGATGGGCGCAGTACTGGCGCCTGTCGGCCCCGGAACTTGCTGGATCTGGCTAAGGTTATCGAGATAGTTTTCTACCGCGCTGCGCTCTTCGGGCAACAGTTTACGCGTTTGCGCGTCCTGAAAGGCGCTGATCCACGGTAAGCTCCCTCGTCTGGACTTTACCCGGAACCGCCATATTGCCAGTAGAGAGCAGGCCAGCAAAGCAGCTATAAAAATCAGAATGGTGCTCATGCTTTCCCCATCTTACTAAGTCTGTCAGGCGTGGTCAGTCGCACCCTGTCCAATAAACATTTTTCTGTGGTTGGCTATCGGCAAGCGTGGAGTTGAACTTGAGCATTGTAAAGCGCATCCCGGTGAAGGCAAATCATAGCAATACCACCAAAAACGGAATATCAGCAAATTCCTGGAGTTATTTCAACCTATTGACTTTTAATTTGAAATAAGAATTAATTTTTATTACGTTACATAAATGTAAATAAACGGCAATTCGCATTGCCGAAACCGTGCGGTATGTCGCACAATGACCACAGATTACACTGCAAAGATTCTCACAATGAGCAAATCATTACAAAAACCCACCATTCTGAAAGTGGAAACCGTCGCACAATCCCGACTGTTTAACGTAGAAAGCGTGGATCTGGAGTTCAGCAACGGCGTGCGTCGCGTGTATGAACGTATGCGACCATCAACCCGTGAGGCGGTAATGATTGTGCCGATCGTTGATGAGCATCTGATTCTTATTCGTGAGTATGCGGTGGGAACCGAATCCTATGAGCTGGGCTTCTCGAAAGGATTGATCGACCCGGGTGAGACCGTTTTTGAAGCGGCGAACCGGGAGCTCAAAGAAGAGGTCGGGTTTGGCGCGCATAACCTGACCTTCTTAAAAAAACTCAGCATGGCGCCCTCTTATTTTTCCAGCAGAATGAATATCGTGGTGGCGGAAGATCTCTATCCGGAGTCGCTGGAAGGCGACGAGCCTGAGCCATTGCCGCAGGTTCGCTGGCCGCTGGCGCATTTAATGGATCTGCTGGAAGACCCCGATTTTAACGAGGCCCGCAACGTCAGCGCGCTGTTTCTGGTACGCGAGTGGTTGAAAGCGCAGGGCCGAATTGCCTGATGGCGCTGCGTTGATCAAGCCAACGGAAAGTTCGTTTCCCCGTTCGCCGTCATCCGGCAAACACAATAAAAAAGGCGCCGGAGCGCCTTTTTTGATCAGAACAGTTCCTGTGTTTCACCATTATCAATAATGGTGGTTCCCACCTCGTGTACCGCCTGTTGTGTCGGCTGCGTGCCTTCGATGAAATACTCTTCACGGCTGTTACCGCCGCTCGCCAGTTGTCCGGTACTGCGGTCGATATTCACCGTGACGATGCCCGGCGGTGGCGTTAGCGGCTGTTCCGGCACGCCTTCCAGCACGGCTTTCATATAGGCGTCCCATGCAGGTTGCGCGCTCTTCGCGCCGCCCTCATAGCCGGAGATTTGATCTTTGATCGCGCCGGAAGCGGTGGTGCGGCCTAAATCACGGCGGTGATCGTCAAAGCCGATCCATACGGAAGTGACGACGCCAGGACCATAGCCGGAGAACCATGCGTCTTTCGAGCTGTTGGTCGTACCGGTTTTGCCGCCGATATCGCGACGTTTAAGGTCGCGCGCCGCACGCCAGCCGGTACCCATCCAGCCGGGTTCGCCGAAGATATTGGTGTTCAGCGCGCTTTTGATCAGAAACGCCAGCGGCGTATTAATCACATGCGGTGCGTACTCTTGCGTGCCGTTTTGCGCGACCAGCGCCTGGTTTGCCTGTTCCAGTTCAGGCATCGGTACGGCGCTGTTTTGCTGCTCTTGCGAAACCGCGACCTCTTCCACATTGGTGTTTTTCAGCACGTCGGATTTCTGCGTATTGCCGTAAATGACCGGGATATCGCACTCCGGGCAGGCGATTTTCGGTTTCGCTTCGAAGATCACGCCGCCCTGATCGTTCTCAATCTTGCTGATGAAATACGGGTCGATCAGGAAACCGCCGTTCGCCATCACCGCATAACCGCGCGCAACCTGCATCGGCGTGAAGGAGGCGGAGCCCAGCGCCAGCGATTCGGTATGCACGATATTCTGCGCCGGGAAGCCGAAGCGTTGCAGATACTCCGCCGCATAGTCGACGCCCATGGCGCGCATGGCGCGTACCATCACCACGTTTTTCGACTGCCCCAGCCCCTGGCGTAAACGAATCGGTCCGGCGTACTGCGGCGGGGAGTTTTTCGGACGCCAGTCTGAACCTGCCCCGGCGTCCCAGCGGGAAATCGGCACATCGTTGAGCATACTGGCGAGCGTTAGCCCTTTATCCATTGCGGCGGTGTAGAGGAACGGTTTGATGTTCGACCCCACCTGACGCAAAGCTTGCGTCGCGCGGTTAAATTTACTCTGATTAAAATCGAAACCGCCGACCAGCGCCAGTACCGCGCCTGTTTGCGGGTTAAGCGAAACCAGCGCGGAGTTCACTTCCGGTACCTGCGCCAGCCACCAGTCGTTATCCACCTGACGAACCCAGATTTGCTGACCTGTCTGGACGACATCGGTAACTTTACGCGGCGTCGGCCCCTGCTGTGTATCCGAGCGGTAAGGCCGCGCCCAACGCATTCCTTCCATATGTAGCGAAACGGACGTACCGTCGGCAAGCGCAGCGGTCGCCTCTTGCGGATTAGCGCTGGTGACCACGGCGGGAAGCAGCGGTCCGTAGGTCGGCAACGCTTTCAAGGTATCGGTAATTTTTTTACTGTCCCACGCCGTTTCGCCCACTTTCCATAGCACATTCGCCGGGCCGCGATAACCGTGGCGCATGTCATAGTCCAGCACGTTATTACGCACCGCCTGTTGCGCGGCCTGCTGCACTTTGCGGGTGATGGTCGTGTAAATACGATAACCATCTTCATAGGCGCTTTCGCCATAACGGTTATACATTTCCTGGCGCACCATTTCCGACAGATAAGGTGCGGAGAAGGCGATTTCCGGCGCGTGATAATTTGCGTCGATAGGTTCGCTACGGGCCTGATCGTACTGCGCCTGAGTGATATATCCCTCGCTTAACATTCGCGAAAGCACTACGTTACGGCGCGCTATCGCCCGATCCATCGAGTAGAGCGGGTTAAAGGTAGAAGGCGCTTTAGGTAGCCCGGCGATAACCGCCATTTCGCTTAGACTAAGCTGGTCGACTGTCTTACCAAAGTAGACCTGTGCCGCCGCGCCAACGCCATAGGCGCGGTAGCCGAGATAGATCTTGTTCAGATAGAGTTCGAGGATCTCATTTTTATTCAGCAACTGCTCAATACGAATCGCCAGAAACGCTTCCTTGATCTTGCGCATCAGCGTGCGTTCGGGGCTAAGGAAGAAGTTTCGCGCCAGTTGCTGGGTAATGGTACTTGCTCCCTGCGATGCGTGACCGGAGAAGAGCGCGACGCTGGCCGCACGGAAAATACCTACCGGGTCAATGCCGTGATGCTCATAAAAGCGGCTATCTTCGGTGGCGATAAAGGCGTTGATCATTTCCGGCGGAATTTGATCGAGCGTAACGGGAATACGGCGTTTTTCGCCATATTGCGCGATAAGTTCGCCATCCGCGCTGTAAACCTGCATCGGAATTTGCAAACGCACATCTTTCAATGTCGCGACGTCAGGTAGCTGTGGCTCAATATAGCGATAAAGGCCATAAATCGAGCCTGCTCCCAGCAGGATGCAACATACTGCAAGGATCAATAAATACTTTACGAACTTCACTGGAGATTTCCCATTTAGTGTCATTTGGGCAGTTTATAAACAAACGCGCGGTAGTATAAAGGCAAGCCAGACGCATTGATATACCCGTTAACGCGACGGGTGATAAGGAGATCGACCGTTATGGCTTTTAAAACCTGGCAAATAGGATTGCATATTCAGCAGCATGAAGCGCTGGCCATCGCCGTTATTCGCGGCGCATCGGGCTGGTCCCTGCAACGTTGGTGGCGACTGCCGCTAATGAACGCCTCCACGGCAGAGGGTACGATTCCTGACCCGCAATCGCTGGCTCACGTACTGCGACCCTGGAGCCGCGAGCTGCCGCTACGTCACCGTATTTATCTCTCTTTTCCCGCAAATCGGACATTGCAACGCGCTTTTCCACATCCGCCGATGCGTCTGCGGGAACGTGAGCAAGTCGCATGGCTTTCACAAACGATGGCGCGTGAGCTGGATATGGATCCGGACTTATTGGTTTCGACTTTCAGGACGATGCGCTGAGCCCCGCGTTCAACGTTACCGCCGTGCAAAGCAAAGAAATTTCAGAGCTGTTAACGCTGGCGCAAACGCTCAATGTGCGCATCGCTGCTGTAACGCCCGATGCCTGCGCGTTACAGCGCTTGCTGCCGTTTATACCTTCGGGGCGGCAATGTCTGGTCTGGCGCGATGAGAGCCAGTGGCTGTGGGCGACGCGCTATGCGTGGGGGCGTAAATCGGCGCGAGAGGCGACGACGCTGCATGACCTTGCCGCGACGTTATCCGTCGTGCCGGAACATATTTCGTTATGCGCCGAAGGCGAATTCGACCCCTGGCGCGCCGTTACCGTCCGCCAACCGCCGGTTCCGCCGGACGGTTATCGCTTTGCGATTGCGCTGGGTTTAGCCATGGGGGAGATACGCTGATGGCGCATTCTGTCAATTTGCTCCCCTGGCGGCGCCAACATTACGTAGCGCGTCTGCGGCTGTGGTGCGTGGTATGGGGCGCGTCCCTGCTGCTGATAGCAAGCCTCGCGACGATCGCCCGGTTGGTTTTTTGGCAGGAGGGGAGGATTAATGAACTGCTACTGACGGCGGAAAACGGACGCACGACGGCGCTTGCGGCGAACATACCGCAGTTGCAGCAGCGTCAGCGGCAGCAACAGGCGCGATTACAACGTCAGGCGCAGCGTGAACTGACGCAAGCCTGGCAATCTATCTTGACTGACCTTGCCAACCTGTTGCCAGAGCAGGCATGGCTGACAAGCCTCAATTATCAGCAAGAGACGCTAGAGCTGGAAGGGCTGGCGAGAACGTTTGACGCCCTGCTTACGCTTGAAACATCACTTCGTCACTATGTCAGTTTTCCGCTAAACCGCACGGGCGCCACGCGGCAGGATGCGCAAGGGCGCTGGCAGTTCCATTATCAGTTAACGAGGAGCGCCGCCCGTGAACGCGCTCTTTGATATCTGGTACGGGATGTCGCGCCGTGGTCGGGTTTTTTGTTGGTGTGCAGGCGTGCTGTGCCTGACGCTGACGGTCGCGTTATCTGTGGGCTATCCCGGCTGGAAAACGCTGGATACGCAACAAACGCGGTTAAGCCAGCAGCGCGAGGCCGCCCGGCAACAGTGGCGACATCTGCGCCGTCTGAGCGTCGCGGCTGAACCGCTTTTCGGGGGCACCGTGGAAAATCCGCGTCCTTTTTCGCCGTTAGATTTCCAGGCGCCTCCCCTGCGTTTGCTGCACTGGCAGCCATCGGCGCAGGGGGGAGAAATGGCGCTGAAAACGTCCTGGGATGCGGTGCCGTCGCTGTTTGTCCGGTTGGCCGAAAGCGAGATGAGCGTAAGTCGGTTTTCATTGCGTAAAGAGGGGGCGGAATTATTGATAACGCTGCAACTGGAGCGCCTGGCGAATGAAGGCTAGCCGCAGTGTATTGCTCTGTTTTTGTTTGCTGACGTTGACGGGAATGCGCGATCCCTTCCGCCCGCCGGAAGATCGCTGCCGGATAGCCGAACTCTCGCAGTGGCGGTATCAGGGCGCGGTGCGTAAAGGCGAGCGATGGACAGGCATTCTTAAAGACAGCCAGCAAAAATGGCGGCGAGTGGAAGAAGGGCAGACGCTGGAAAACGGTTGGACGATTGTCCGCCTGACGGCGGAAGCCTTAACGTTAACGACCGGTAAAAATTGTGCGCCGCCGCAGTGGCGGTGGCTACGTCAGGGAGCGGACAATGAAGCGATGGATAGCCATAATACTGATAGCCTTGATGCCCGCCGCGCAGGCGGGAAAAGCGGCGAAAGTGACGCTAGTGGTTGATGACGTTCCTGTGGTGCAGGTTTTGCAGGCTTTAGCCGAACAGGAGCGGCAGAATCTGGTGGTGTCGCCGGACGTCAGCGGGACATTATCGCTACATCTGACGGATGTGCCGTGGAAACAGGCGCTTCAGACGGTGGTCAATAGCGCGGGGCTGGTGCTGCGTCAGGAGGGGAATATTCTCCATGTTCATTCACAGGCCTGGCAGAAAGAACACAGTGCGCGGCAGGATGCCGAGCGGTTAAGGCTTCAGGCTAATTTACCGCTGGAAAACCGCAGCATTAGCCTGCAATACGTCGATACCGGCGAACTGGCGAAAGCGGGCGAGAAACTCCTGAGCGCGAAGGGAACCATCATGGTAGATAAGCGCACCAACCGCCTGCTGTTGCGCGATAACCGCGCGGCCCTGGCGGAGCTGGAAAAATGGGTATCGCAAATGGATCTGCCGGTGGCGCAGGTGGAGCTGGCGGCGCATATCGTCACCATTAACGAAAAGAGTCTACGGGAACTGGGCGTAAAGTGGACGCTGGCTGACGCGACGCAAGCGGGCGCGGTGGGTGACGTGACGACGCTTTCCAGTGATTTATCCGTCGCCGCCGCCACCTCACGCGTCGGGTTTAACATCGGGCGCATTAACGGACGCCTGCTGGATTTAGAGCTGTCAGCGCTGGAACAAAAGCAGCAGTTGGATATTATCGCCAGCCCCCGGCTGCTGGCTTCGCATCTACAGCCAGCCAGTATCAAGCAAGGCAGCGAAATTCCTTATCAGGTTTCCAGCGGCGAAAGCGGCGCGACCTCCGTGGAATTTAAAGAAGCGGTACTGGGAATGGAGGTGACGCCCACCGTTTTGCAAAAAGGGCGCATCCGCCTGAAGTTACATATCAGCCAGAATGTCCCCGGTCAGGTACTACAACAGGCTGACGGCGAAGTGCTGGCGATAGATAAACAGGAAATTGAAACGCAGGTAGAGGTAAAAAGCGGCGAGACGCTGGCGCTGGGCGGCATTTTTTCGCGAAAAAATAAATCGGGTAGCGATAGCGTGCCGCTGTTGGGGGATATTCCCTGGCTTGGTCAGCTCTTCCGCCATGACGGCAAAGAGGACGAGCGACGCGAATTAGTGGTGTTTATCACCCCCAGACTGGTGGCGACAGAATAATTTATGCATAAAAAAGCGCTGTTTTTGCACTGAACGCATCTGCGGGATTTGACGTGCGGATGTATTTAGCATACAAGGAGTACCGATTTGAGAGTCGTGCTTTTCGTTGCTTACGCATTGATTAATGCGCTTTGCCTTGCCGAAGGTGTGCATAAGACCGATGATAAACGGCTGAATGTCCGCTGATGCAGACGTATTGGTTCTGCGGATTGCGCACAATTGTTTGAAAGTAGAGCAATTTGTAGGCCGGATATGTTGTTCTGGTCGCCATTCGGCAACGCTAACTCGGGTTTTGCAACAATCAGGCTTGGTGATTTATTCAGTTGCCAAACCCGCTTGAGTATTGAGATAATTTTCAGTCTGACTCTCGCAATATCTTATGAGGTTTCAGTTCATGTCCTGCTGCGCTGGGTGTCTGTGAAGCGGGTTTACCATTAACGAATAGTCTTAGTAGTACCGAAAAAATGGCAGAGAAACGCAATATCTTTCTGGTTGGGCCTATGGGTGCCGGAAAAAGCACTATTGGGCGCCAGTTAGCTCAACAACTCAATATGGAATTTTACGATTCTGATCAAGAGATTGAGAAACGAACCGGAGCTGATGTGGGCTGGGTCTTCGATGTTGAAGGTGAAGACGGCTTCCGTAATCGTGAAGAAAAAGTTATCAACGAATTGACGGAAAAACAGGGTATTGTGCTGGCAACCGGCGGTGGCTCTGTAAAATCGCGTGAAACGCGTAACCGTCTCTCCGCGCGTGGCGTCGTGGTCTACCTTGAAACGACCATCGAAAAACAACTGGCGCGCACGCAGCGTGATAAAAAACGCCCGCTGTTGCAGGTTGAAGCACCGCCTCGCGAAGTTCTGGAAGCGCTGGCTAACGAACGCAATCCGCTGTACGAAGAGATTGCCGACGTCACCATTCGCACCGACGATCAAAGCGCTAAGGTTGTGGCAAACCAGATTATTCATATGCTGGAAAGCAACTAATTCAAGCAGAATACGCTGGGTAAGCGGGCACAAGTAACTAAGGTGGATGTCGCGTCATGGAGAGGATTACAGTCACTCTCGGGGAACGTAGTTACCCGATCACCATCGCGGCTGGTTTGTTTAACGAACCAGCTTCATTCTTGCCGCTGAAATCAGGCGATCAGGTCATGTTAGTGACCAACGAAACCCTGGCGCCGCTTTATCTGGACAAGGTTCGCGGCGTGCTCGAACGGGCGGGCGTTAACGTAGACAGCGTGATTCTTCCTGACGGCGAGCAGTATAAGAGCCTGACGGTGCTGGATACGGTGTTTACGGCGTTACTGAAAAAACCGCATGGTCGTGATACCACTCTGGTCGCGCTTGGCGGCGGCGTGATTGGCGATCTCACCGGTTTTGCGGCGGCCAGCTACCAGCGAGGCGTTCGTTTCATCCAGGTACCAACTACCTTACTGTCGCAGGTTGATTCTTCCGTGGGCGGGAAAACCGCCGTCAACCATCCCCTTGGCAAAAACATGATTGGCGCGTTTTACCAACCCGCTTCTGTGGTTGTCGATCTTGATTGCCTGAAAACGCTTCCCGCACGCGAACTGGCATCGGGGCTGGCAGAGGTGATCAAATACGGCATTATACTCGACGCAGACTTCTTCACCTGGCTTGAGGGTAATCTGGATGCGCTATTGCGTCTGGACGGCCCGGCGATGGCGTACTGTATTCGTCGTTGTTGCGAGCTGAAAGCCGAAGTTGTTGCCGCCGACGAGCGTGAAGCGGGCTTACGTGCTTTACTGAATCTTGGGCATACCTTTGGTCACGCCATTGAAGCGGAAATGGGATATGGCAATTGGTTACATGGTGAAGCCGTTGCCGCAGGTATAGTGATGGCTGCGCGCGCATCCGAGCGTTTGGGGCAGTTCAGTTCTGCTGATACGCAGCGCATCATCGCGCTACTCGAACGAGCCGGGTTGCCAGTCAATGGCCCTTGCGAGATGTCCGCGCAAGACTATTTGCCGCACATGCTGCGAGATAAAAAAGTGTTAGCGGGGGAGCTGCGTTTAGTGCTTCCGCTGGCCATAGGGAAAAGTGAAGTGCGCGGCGGAGTGTCGCACGAAGTCGTTCTTAGCGCGATTGCTGACTGTCAGCAGGCGTAACAACAAGAAAGGTCAGACTGATATTGCGTAGATGTCAGTTTTTTAGCTTCAGGTTATGTGCAATGTCGTAAGCATTAACCTTTGAGTGGGGTGTTAAATGGATGAATTCAAACCAGAAGACGAGCTGAAACCCGATCCCAGCGATCGTCGTACTGGTCGTTCTCGTCAATCTTCAGAACGCGATAATGAGCCGCAGATCAACTTTGATGACGTTGATCTGGATGCCGACGATCGCCGTCCGACGCGTACGCGTAAAGCGCGTAGTGAAGAACCTGAAGTTGAAGAAGAGTACGAATCCGATGAAGACGATACGGTGGACGAAGAGCGTGTTGAACGCCGCCCACGTAAGCGTAAAAAAGCGGCCCATAAGCCAGCCTCTCGTCAGTACATGATGATGGGCGTTGGCGTACTGGTGCTGCTGTTGATTATCGGTATCGGCTCCGCGCTGAAAGCCCCCTCAACGTCTTCCAGCGAGCCGTCGGCCTCTGGCGAAAAGAGTATCGATCTTTCCGGTAACGCCGCCGATCAGGCGAATGCGACCCAGCCTGCTCCGGGCGCCACCTCCGCAGAACAAACCGCGGGCAATACGTCGCAGGATATTTCGTTGCCGCCGATTTCTTCAACGCCGACGCAGGGACAGTCGCCTGTGGTCGCTGACGGTCAGCAGCGCGTGGAAGTGCAGGGCGATCTGAATAATGCGCTGACGCAGAATCCAGAGCAGATGAACAATGTTGCGGTGAACTCTACGTTGCCGACAGAGCCTGCAACCGTCGCACCAGTTCGCAATGGCAGCACGACGCGTCAGGCGCCGGTTAGCGAACCTGCCGAGCGTCATACCACGCGTCCGGAACGTAAACAGGCCGTCATTGAACCTAAGAAACCGCAGACCACGGCGAAAACCACGACTGCGGAGCCGAAGAAACCGGTCGCGCCAGTGAAACGCACGGAACCGGCAGCGCCAGCCGCGACGCCGAAAGCGACCACCACGACGGCTGCGCCGACAGCGACGGCAAGCGCTGCGCCGGTACAAACCGCGAAGCCAGCGCAAGCCTCGACGACGCCTGTCGCAGGCGGCGGGAAAAGCGCTGGCAACGTTGGCGCCTTAAAGAGCGCGCCATCCAGCCACTACACATTGCAGCTCAGTAGTTCTTCAAATTACGACAACCTGAACGGTTGGGCGAAGAAAGAGAACCTGAAAAATTATGTGGTATACGAGACGACGCGTAATGGACAACCGTGGTATGTGCTGGTAACGGGGATGTATGCTTCGAAAGAAGATGCTAAACGTGCGGTGTCCACCTTACCTGCCGATGTGCAGGCGAAAAACCCGTGGGCAAAACCGTTGCATCAGGTTCAGGCCGATCTGAAATAATCCAGGCTGTGTCCTGCAATTGCCTGTGAGTGTCGCTGACAGCTATTTTTGTTCAGGACAGGCGCGAGGGGCGCATTTGCTACCGTCAAATGCGCCGTAAAGCAACGCGGCACAGCCTAAAGCGCAGGATGCTGTCGGAGCTTTCTCCACAGCCGGAGAAGGTGTAATTAGTTAGTCAGCATGAAAAAAAATCGCGCTTTTTTGAAGTGGGCAGGGGGAAAATACCCTCTGCTTGATGATATCAAACGACATTTGCCAAAAGGCGAGTGCCTTGTCGAACCTTTTGTGGGTGCCGGATCGGTGTTTCTTAACACCGACTTTTCTCGTTATATCCTCGCCGATATCAACAGCGACCTTATTAGCCTCTATAACATCGTGAAGTTACGTACTGACGAGTATGTACAGGCTTCGCGCGAGCTGTTTATGCCTGAAACTAACCAGGCTGAGGTCTATTACCAACTCCGTGAGGAGTTCAACACCTGCCAGGACCCCTTTCGTCGGGCGGTACTGTTTTTATATCTGAATCGCTACGGTTATAACGGACTCTGTCGCTATAACTTACGTGGGGAATTTAATGTACCGTTTGGTCGTTATAAAAGACCTTACTTCCCGGAAGCGGAGTTGTACCACTTTGCAGAAAAAGCGCAGAATGCGTTCTTTTACTGTGAGTCATACGCAGACAGTATGGCGCGTGCGGACAAGTCGTCGGTGGTCTATTGCGATCCGCCTTATGCGCCGTTGTCCGCCACGGCTAACTTCACAGCGTATCACACCAATAGTTTTAGCCTGACGCAACAAGCGCATCTGGCGGAAATCGCTGAGAATCTGGTCAGTAACCGGATACCAGTGCTCATTTCCAACCATGATACGGCGCTCACACGCGAGTGGTATCAACTCGCAAAATTGCATGTCGTCAAAGTTAGACGCAGTATAAGCAGCAACGGCGGCACACGTAAAAAGGTGGACGAACTGCTGGCTCTGTACCGACCAGGAGTCGCAACGCCTGCAAGAAAATAATTCTCAAGGAGAAGCGGATGAAACAGTATTTGATTGCCCCCTCAATTCTGTCGGCTGATTTTGCTCGCCTGGGTGAAGACACCGCCAAAGCGCTGGCTGCTGGTGCTGATGTTGTACACTTTGACGTCATGGATAATCACTATGTGCCGAACCTGACTATCGGCCCGATGGTGCTGAAATCCCTGCGTCAGTACGGTATTACCGCGCCTATTGATGTCCACCTGATGGTCAAACCAGTCGACCGTATCGTGCCCGACTTTGCCGCCGCTGGCGCGAGCATCATTACCTTTCACCCGGAAGCCTCCGAACATGTTGACCGCACGCTACAGCTGATTAAAGAACACGGCTGTAAAGCGGGGCTGGTATTCAATCCGGCAACGTCGCTCAGTTATCTCGATTACGTCATGGACAAACTGGATGTGATCCTGCTGATGTCCGTGAACCCAGGCTTCGGTGGCCAGTCTTTTATTCCGCAGACGCTGGATAAACTGCGCGAAGTGCGTCGCCGCATTGATGCGTCCGGTTACGACATTCGCCTGGAAGTGGACGGCGGCGTGAAGGTGAACAATATCGGCGAGATCGCCGCAGCTGGTGCGGACATGTTTGTTGCGGGGTCGGCAATTTTCGATAAACCCGACTACAAAAAAGTGATTGATGAAATGCGCAGTGAGCTGGCAAAGGTAAGTCATGAATAAGTTGCAGAATATTCGGGGCGTCGCCTTTGATCTTGACGGTACGCTGGTGGATAGCGCGCCGGGTCTTGCCGCGGCGGTGGATATGGCGCTGTATGCGCTGGAACTGCCGGTCGCGGGCGAGGAGCGCGTGATTACCTGGATTGGTAACGGCGCAGACGTATTGATGGAACGCGCGCTGACCTGGGCTCGCCAAGAGCGCGCCACGCTGCGTAAGACTATGGGGAAACCGCCCGTTGATGAAGATATTCCTGCCGAGGAACAGGTACGCATTCTGCGTAAACTGTTCGACAGGTATTATGGCGAAGTGGCGGAAGAGGGCACCTTTTTATTTCCGCATGTCGCCGACACGCTGGGCGCGCTGCACGCCAGCGGATTGTCATTAGGTCTGGTGACGAATAAGCCGACGCCGTTCGTCGCGCCGTTGCTGGAATCGCTTGATATCGCCAAATACTTTAGCGTGGTTATCGGCGGCGATGATGTGCAAAATAAGAAGCCGCATCCAGAGCCGTTGTTGCTGGTGGCAAGCCGACTGGGCATGACGCCGGAGCAGATGCTTTTTGTCGGCGATTCGCGTAATGATATTCAGGCCGCAAAAGCGGCGGGCTGCCCTTCGGTTGGCCTGACATACGGCTACAATTATGGCGAAGCGATCGCCCTTAGCGAGCCGGACGTCATTTATGACAGTTTTAACGACCTTTTGCCCGCACTTGGGCTTCCGCATAGCGATAACCAGGAAATAAAAAATGACTAAGCCCATCGTTTTTAGTGGCGCACAGCCCTCAGGTGAATTGACCATTGGCAACTATATGGGGGCATTGCGTCAGTGGGTAAACATGCAGGATGACTATCATTGCATCTACTGCATCGTAGACCAACATGCTATTACCGTACGTCAGGACGCGCAGCAGCTACGTAAAGCGACGCTGGATACGCTGGCGCTGTACCTGGCATGCGGTATTGATCCTGAAAAGAGCACTATTTTCGTTCAGTCCCATGTGCCGGAACATGCGCAGCTTGGCTGGGCGCTAAACTGCTATACCTATTTCGGCGAGCTGAGCCGTATGACGCAGTTTAAAGATAAATCTGCGCGCTATGCGGAAAACATTAACGCCGGCCTGTTTGATTACCCGGTGTTGATGGCGGCAGACATCCTGTTGTACCAAACCAATCTGGTGCCGGTAGGCGAAGATCAGAAGCAGCATCTGGAACTGAGCCGCGATATCGCCCAGCGTTTTAACGGGCTGTATGGCGATATTTTCAAAGTACCGGAACCGTTTATTCCAAAATCCGGCGCGCGAGTGATGTCGCTGCTGGAGCCGACAAAGAAAATGTCCAAATCGGACGATAACCGTAATAACGTGATCGGCCTGCTGGAAGATCCGAAATCGGTAGTGAAGAAAATCAAACGTGCGGTCACTGACTCCGACGAGCCGCCGGTAGTGCGTTATGATGTGAAAGAGAAAGTGGGTGTCTCTAACCTGCTGGATATCCTTTCCGCCGTGACCGGTCAGAGCATTCCTGAACTGGAAAAACAGTTTGAAGGTAAAATGTATGGCCATTTGAAAGGCGAAGTGGCGGAGGCGGTTTCCGGAATGCTGTCTGAGTTGCAGGAGCGCTATCACCGTTTCCGCAACGACGAAGCGTTCTTGCAGAAGGTGATGAAAGACGGGGCGGAAAAAGCCAGCGCACGTGCGGCCGAAACGCTGAAAGCCGTTTACGAAGCCATTGGTTTTGTGGCGAAACCGTAAGGGTTATTGCTTGCCCGATGGCGTTAGCTTATCGGGCCTACAAACGAGCGTAAGTTGGACAAGGCATTTGTGCCGTACCGTTTAATCAGACCTGTAAAAAAACCGGGAAAATCCCGGTTTTTTTGTATCTGCGCAGTCGTTTCTATTATTGATCGGCAGCCGGGCCGCAACCGCCAATAATTTTAGAAATAGAAATTGCAGGGTGCAGAAAATAATCGTAGCTGCAGTTATTTTTTTGTTTTCGATATGACCAGTACAAGCAGTGAGCGTCGCCAGAACCCCTGCCACAACGGCAATTTTTACAAATTTAAACATTTCAAAATCCTTGTTGATAAAACGAGCACTACTGGTGGAATAAATATAAGATCTATTTAGCATATAGTACGATAGCAATTATTAAACTATACAGGTAGTCCAAATAAGGACTTTATCTTTACCAGAGGATATGATTTAAAAAGGCCGCTTAATAATAAGCGGCCTTTATTAGTGTTATATAATGTCGTTTATTTAACGAAATGTTTTCTTAACGTTAAGCATAAAGCCTTTATCGCTGATACCGTCTTCCTTCCACTGGTATGCATCCAGATGTAGCGCGGTATCATTGCTGCTATATTTCACGCCGATGGTTGCCAGGCCATTAATGCCGCCGCCTTTTTGACCGTCATCCACGCCGAACGATTGACCCGCCGCACCCTGTAATGACGCTGTACGCTGGCTCTTGCTGTAGCTCAGGTTCGGGCCGCCTTCCAGGGTAGCGGTGGCGCTCCAGCCGTCTTTCCCGGCGTAATCCAGCTTCATACCCACAATGGAATCCACCGCTGTTTCGCTGCCAGAGTTCATCGACAGGTTAAAATCGCCAGCGTTGCGCTCTTTGTAGCCATCTTCCATGGTGTGACGGAATTTCACCCCGGCATACGGCGTCACTTTCAGCGCATCGTCCATCAGGGAGAAGGTTTTCGCCCCCTCGCTACGGAACTCCATGTACTGCTGACGCGCATCGGAATCGGCAATTTTGTTAACATCGCCATAGGCGACAGAACGGCTGCTGTCGAGGTTGTGTACGTCATAACGCAGGCTGTTATTCCACGCCAGACCTTCATCAAACGCCATGCTGTGCTTCAGACCAAAGAACTGGCTGTAGCCGCCGGTCAGGCCGTTGTCGCCCGCTTTTTGCGAACCATCGCCGTCCAGACGGGCGATACCGTATTCCAGCGTCAGGTTCTGGTTTGCGGTTAAGTCCAGTTTCTGACGCAGCGCCAGCATGTCGTACTGGGTGTCGTTGCCCAGCTCGGCGCGCGGGTCGCCTTTCGCCACCACGTTAAACGCCAGGCCGTCTTTAATCTGCGGCGCGGCGTCGGCCAGCATGTTGAAGCGGTTGCTTAACACCCGGGCTTCACGGAATACCGTAGTGGCCTGGCTGCCGCTTACCTGTTTCAGCGCACTGTTGAGTTCGGCGGTGGTGCCTACGTTAAGGCTGGTGTACAGCTCGTTGTTGGTGTAGCCAGCGTCCAGCGCCTGCGCCACGTCAGACACGCTACCGTCGGTTGCCACATCGGCGTAGGCGTTTTTGGTCATGGTGACGTCAACGTTGCCGTCGCTGTCCTGACTGCCCTGGGCGTTCCACACCACGCTGGTGGACTGGATAGCGGAAGCGTCGGTGAGGTTGCTGCCCTCCACCACGTTGTCAAAGCTGACGGTGGTGTCGGCGGTGCCTGCGGTGAAGCCGGTATTGATACCCACGCCTTCCATGCTGGCGTTGCTGACCTTAAGCTTACCAGCGCTACCGTCGGCGCTGGTACCAACCACGTAACCGTTCAGGTCGTTGGACGCGCCGGACGTGTCGCCGGCGGCGGAGCCGGAGGTCGTGTTGCTGCCGGGTTCAACAGGCGTTCCCGGCAACGTATAGTCGGCATAATGCGCCTCGTCGCTGTTGCCGTTATTACCGTTTGTCCCTTCGACGTTAACGCTGTCACCCTGTTTAATAATACCGGAACCCGTTACGCCATCGGCAATGACTACCGTCCCGTTATTAACCACATGTCCCGCACCCGCCACGCTAAACGCGTAAGAGTTATTAGCGTAAATATTAATGGTGCCGTTGTTCTCAATGACAGCATCAGCGGTGGCATTTTTATCCAGCGCCATCGCGACCATGCCGGTGTCGGTGGTGCCTTCAGTACCTAAATTGATCGTATTGTTATTGACCAGTTGCGCATTCTTGCCGCCATACATGCCGTAAGCGTTATTACCGCTGATATTCATGGTGCCGTCGTTGACCGCCACGTAATTGTTATAGGCGGAGAAATCGACGGCGCGGCCATTATCTGCATCGTAATTGATTACGCCGTTTGACTGGTTCCAGAAGAAAGCGTGTTTTTCCGGAGCGCTACCTGCGCCACCGCCAGCATAAGCCAGTGCCGCAGTAGTGGCATTTACCGTACCGTCATTGATAAATGCCGCTCCCGCGCCCCAATAGTTAATCGCGCCCTTATTGGAGGTTGCCGTGAGCTCCATCGTCCCGGTGTTGTACAGCGTTCCGTTATTCGCATTCAGGTGAATGGCATTTTTGTTGTTATCAAGGATTAACGTACCGGTATTAAAGAATTGCGCGAAATCATTGATTTCCAGCATGGACGCATTTTTAGCGTCAGTCGCGGAGCCAAGATAGAACGTGCCGTCGTTAATGATTGCACTGTTAGCGCCAGTCACTTTTGCGCCGGAAGTCATGGTGCCATCCGTGCCGTTAGTTAATACGCCGTTGGTCGTCAGGCTACGGCTGTCAATGGTGCCATTATTAACGATATCGCCGCCATTTTGCGTCAGCGTACCGTTTATGACGCCGTCATTGACAAGGTTGCCGGATACCGTGGTGTTGCTATTGATAACGCCGCTGTCGTTGTTGGTCAGCGTGCCGCTATCCAGGACGGTAATGGACTCGCCGCCGACCACTCCGGCGTTATTAACGTCTCCGGTCACAACTGCTTTATTATCAAGTGTTGTGCTGGTTCCGGTATCGGCAAGAGTAGCGCCGTCTGTGTAAGGGATAGAAACGTCACTGTTTGTTGGATTGTACTCGTCGCTGTCCTGGCAATCGTCGCCAAAACAGACGGTGCCGTAGTTAACAATCAGGCTATTGCCGTCGGTCAGGAAAGGCTTGCCGTAATCGGCATAAATATTGATTTTGCCTGTGGTATCGTTGACAACGGTTCCGCCGTTGAGCGCCGCCATGCCTACCAGTTGATTCGGGTCGGTCCCTTCAACGCCCGCATCAGCGGTCAGATTAATTACCCCCTGGTTAATGGCGGTACCGCCGTTAAGCGCCATCATGCCGAACCCGGCGTTATTGACGTTAATGGTGCCGGTGTTGGTGGCGGTGGCATCGCCATAACCGCTGTCGGTGGTGCCTGCGACCATCGCGGCGCTGGTGACATAAAGTTTCGGTGGCGTCCAGTAAGTTTTGTCGGTGATGTTATTTTCATCATCCAGCGTCGGGACAAAGCCGTCTAGGTAGATATCACCAGCGTTGAGCGCCGTGCCTTTGCTGGCGGATACGCCGTATACCCCTGCGCCCTGCAAATATATGGTGGCGCCGGCGTCGTTACTCACCTCGCCGTAGTCCTCTGCCAGCATGGCGTACAGGGTATTTTTGTACCAGATTAGTGGGAAGTTGCCCGCGCCGGTATTTGAAAACGGAGTTAATGATGAAACTAAGGTGATTGTCCCTTCCGCTTCATTATTAACGGTGGAACCCTGGCCGTTAGCCGCGGCTATCGCATTACGGCTGGACGTCCCTGTTGTGGCATACGCGGTAATCTTGCCGCTGTTTTGTGCCTGTGCGCCGCTATCCGCCAGTAATAAAGCGACGGCGCCATCGTCAACGACAGTGCCCTGATTATTGATTGAGGAGCCCTCGCCGCTGGCGGTTAACAGGGCCTGCGTCATGTAATAATTAGAAAGAATAACCGTTTCATTGATATTAACCGTTGAGTTTTGATCTAACGTTAAGTTGCCGCCATTTCTCACATTCGCCAGCGTCACCGCGCCGCCGGGGACGGTGGCAATATTGAGCGTGGATTCACCGCTTAGTGTTACGCTACTGTCTCCGCTGATGTTTATACCGGTAACGGCTGATTCGAGGCCGTCAGCATCTTCGGTGTAGTTGATATTAATACCGCCGGCTAAGTCCACGGTATTGCCATCACCTGCCACATCAAGGCCAACGGTATTCAGATATTGTTCGTTCACGTTACTCATATCGCTGACGTTAATATTGAGCGTGCCGCTCAGGTCCACCGCATTATTGCTGCCGCTGATAGACATCCCCATAAGGGTATCGCTGCTGCCGGCCATCACGCTGTCTTTGTCATAGTCGCCGTTGACCGTGACGCTGCCGATAATATTCAGCGTGTTGTTATTCCCCGTCATGTCGAGGCCCGTCGCGCCACGATAAACGTTATCCCCGTCCTCTGTTGCGGTGACATTAATATCGCCATCCAGCGTCGCCTGCGACGCATTGCCGCTCACCAGCGCGCCGGTGCCGTTAAGGCTGATGTTAATATTCCCCTTGTTTTTGAAGGTGTTTTGTTCGCCTGCGACCACAAACCCCACTGAGTCTGCATCACGCACGGTGGCGTTGCCGGTATTTTTTGCCTCATTTCCGGTGCCGTAGGTGATGATGCCCATCGCGCCGCCGGTGACCAGCAGATCGCCCGCCTGGGTCAGGCTGCTATTGTCGCCATTAATAATCGCCGCCGCAGAGCCTGCGCCATCGACGGCGATATCGCCGGTATTGGCGATACGGGCGTCGTTGCCGTCAATTCGCGTACCAATGGCGCCGCCGGAAATAGTCTGATTACCTTCATTGATAATGAGCGCATTGTCGCCGTCGATATACAGCGCCGTTGAGCCCGTGCCGCTGACGGTGGTGTCCCCGGCGTTATCGATAACCGCGTTATCGCCGGTGATGTGAGCACCGGTGCCGCCATCGGTGATGGTCATATCACCGTCATTGTTGACGCGGGCGTTATTGCCGTCAATGACGGTGCCGGTGGAGCCTGTGCCGTTGATGGTGGAGGTACCAGTATTCTTAATCGTGGCGTTGTCGCCGTCGATGATGATGGCGGTGCCGCCGCCGCTCACGGCAATGTCACCGGCGAAATTGGTGGTGGTTCCGTTACCGGAAATCAGCGCGCCGGTGGCGTTGTCCATCGTTGAGTGGCCTGAAATGGTGTTGGTGGTGCCATCGCCAGTGATCACCATGCCGATGGCGCCGTCGGTCACACTGGAACCCCCGGTGAGCGTGTTGACGGTTCGATCGCCGGAAATAATCACGCCGGTGCGATCCTGACCGCTGATATCCATGCCGCGATCGGAGGTATGCGCCTGGTCATCGCCGCTGATAACGGTGGTTTTATCGTCGGCAAGGATCAGATAGCCCCGGCTGTCGTACTTCCAGTAGAGACCATTTTCCTGGGTGCCTTCAATCACGGCGGCATTGGCGTCGGTCACGTCCCAGCCGGTGACGTTCAGCGTTTTGCCGTCCAGGGTGGTGAGCTGCCACTGGTTGTTCTGTTCTGAATAATTCCACACGGCACCCTCGAGAACGCTGCCGCTATCCAGTTTGAAGCTATCGAAGGCCAGGGTGTCTTTGCCTTTATCGATGGTGACGCCGTTGCTGAAGGTTATAACAGAGTCATCCGGGGGCGTGTCGTCGTCATCGGGCGGGGTCACATCGTCATCGCCGCTATCGTCGGGCGGGGTCACATCGTCATCGCCGCTATCATCGGGCGGGGTTACATCGTCATCGCCGCTATCATCGGGCGGGGTCACATCGTCATCGCCGCTATCATCGGGCGGGGTCACATCGTCATCGCCGCTATCGTCGGGCGGGGTCACATCGTCATCGCCGCTATCATCGGGCGGGGTTACATCGTCATCGCCGCTATCATCGGGCGGGGTTACATCGTCATCGCCGCTATCATCGGGCGGGGTTACATCGTCATCGCCGCTATCGTCGGGCGGGGTTACATCGTCATCGCCGCTATCATCGGGCGGGGTCACATCGTCATCGCCACTATCGTCGGGCGGGGTCACATTGTCATCGCTGCCATCGTCAGGCGGGGTGACATTGCCGCCATCGTCGGGCGGGGTAACGTTGCCGCCATCGTCGGGCGTAGGGGGAATATAAGAATGAGTAGAATCTCCGCCACCGTTATTTTCAACGCCAATAGCCACACCCGCGACCAGTGCGGCAACGCCGCCAGCAATCCAGCCCCAGTGATTATCATTTTCAGGTAATGTAGCAAGGCAGGTCGGTGAGAGTTTTGCGCGTTTTTCTTTAGGCAGGGAGGCGATATTACTGGGACATTCTTTTTCATCATCGTTATTCTCTGCGGCGATGGCCGGAATGTAATAACTTTGCAGCGTTAAAGCGATAGCGATAGAAATAAGTTTTTTCTTTTGCATAGAGTTCATCCTTAATTAATATTTCCTTGCGTACTAAACATATGCGGATAGCGATACAGGCAATGATGAAATGGCCAGAAGAAAATTATGATTTAGTGTTTATTTTATCACCCGATAACCAGGCCAGGTCAAATTGAAGGCTTAACGATATTATTTGTTGGGTGAATGAATAATGGGTGAATTTGACGAATGAAAGGGTTTTTACGCAATATAATTGCTATTTAAATTCGTTTGGTGTATTTAAAATGGATTGCTTAATTCAATTTTAAGTAAAAATAATTTTAGATTACGAGTAGTTGTAAAATAAAGCCCTGAATAACAGGGCGTTATTTTAATTAATGATTAGAGAACCAATTTAATTTATCGCGTAAGGCTACCACGCGACCAACGATAATCAGCGCCGGGCTTTCAACCTGTTGCGCTAATTCACCGAGCTGCGTCAGCACACCGTGGACGACGCGTTGCTTCACGGAGGTACCGTTTTCTACCAGCGCAACCGGCATATCGGCCTGCATACCGAATGCGATCAGTTTTTCCTGGATAGTCGCTGCCTGATTCAGCCCCATGTAGAACACCAGCGTCTGTTTTTCTGCCGCCAGGTTTTCCCAGTCCAGCTCGCCGCCGGTTTTCAGGTGACCCGTGACCAGACGTACGCTCTGTGCGTAATCGCGATGGGTTAGCGGAATACCGGAGTAGGCGGAGCAGCCGGAAGCCGCGGTAATCCCCGGTACTACTGAGAAAGGAATACCGGCATGACACAGCGTTTCCAGCTCTTCGCCGCCGCGACCAAAGATAAAGGGATCGCCGCCTTTCAGGCGTACCACGCGTTTACCTTTTTGCGCTTCACGCAGCAGGATCTGGTTGATTTCCTCTTGTGGGACGCAGTGGTAACCCGCGCGTTTCCCCACAAAGACCCGATCGGCATCGCGGCGTACTAGGTTCATAATGTCGTCGGAAACGAGGCGATCGTAAACCACGATATCCGCCTGTTGGATTTGTTGTAATCCTTTCAGCGTAAGCAGCCCGGCATCGCCCGGCCCGGCGCCGACCAGCACGACTTCGCCACGGTGATCCAGCGGTTCGCTAAACAGGCGTTCGGTTGTCGCGTTAACCGCTTTCTCATCGGCATTCGCCAGCGACTGCGCCAGCCGGTCATTGACGAAAAATTTTTCCCAGAAGCGACGACGTTCGCCCATGGTGGCAAACTGCTTTTTCACCCGGGCGCGGAGTTGCCCGGCATAGCGCGCGACCTGCCCCAGATGCTGCGGCAGCAGCGATTCCAGCTTCTCGCGCAGCAGACGCGCCAGCACCGGGGAAGTGCCGCCCGAGGAGACGGCGACCATCAGCGGCGAGCGGTCAATAATGGAGGGCATGATAAAGCTGGCGGCTTTCGGCGCATCCACCACGTTGCAGAAGATACGGCGTGACTCCGCCGCGTCGCTGACACGCTGGTTGACGGTATCGTCGTCAGTGGCCGCGATCGCCAGCCAACACGAGTCGAGAAGCGTTTCGTCGAACGGCCCCTCAACCAGAGTCAACATGCCTTCATTTGCCCATACGGTGAACTGTGGAATAAAGTTCAGCGCATTGACCGTTAAACGTGCGCCTGCTTCCAGCAGTAACCGTGCTTTGCGTTCTGCGACATCGCCACCGCCGACGATCAGACAGTCGCGGTCGCGTAATTGACAAAATATAGGCAAATGGTCCACGACATTACCCCTTAATGGTTGGCTGTAACCTTAATTTGGTTGGTTTTTTGCGGAACAGGACGCTCCGATTTCGGCGTAGCATACCAATAACCCAATCCCATGAACACGACGCCGGACAAAGTATTACCCAGAGTGACCCATAACAGGTTGTGTCCGATTCCGGACAGGGTATAGGCGTCGCTGTGATGGCCAAACCAGGAGAGGGCGAACAGCGTCATATTCGCGACGGAGTGCTCGTAGCCGGAAGCGATAAAGGCCAGCAGACACCACCAGATAGCAAGAAATTTTGCCGTGCCTTCGGTGCGAATCGCCATCCAGATTGCCAGACAAACCAGCCAGTTACACAGCGCGCCTTTGAAGAACAGTACCGTGGCGGGCGCGGTGGTTTTTGCCAGCGCGACTGAGTGAACGATACTGGTATCGACCGGCAACAAACTGCCGCCGCCCCAGCTGTAAAGCAGGGCGACAAACACGGAACCAACCAGGTTGCCGAGCCAGGTTTGCGGCAGGATAGCCCACATTTGACCGTGGCTGATGGTGCCTGCTTTGACGCCCAGCGTCAGGGACATGGTGTGGCCGGTAAACAGTTCGGAACCGGCGATGATGACCAGCGTTAAGGCGATACCGAAGGTCGCTCCCATCACCAAAGGACGCACGGACGGGTCGAGCAGATTGCCGAGGGTGAAAATAAGAATGATGCCGAGACCGACATAAGCCCCGGCCATTGCCGAACTGACCCAGAAGCCGAGCGGATTATTCGCCGACAGGCGTGCGATGCGCGCAGCGTTAGCCGCACACTTATTAATAGTGTCTGTAAACATTTGATTATCCTTTTCTCACTTCATCCTTTGCACTGCCTCTTTGTTGGCTGCCCTCGCTCACCCCAGTCACATAGTGAACTATGTTCCTGGGGATTTGCTCAGTTGCCGCCGCGATGCAGTACAAATGATTTTGTGATAACAATTAAAATGAAAAAAAATACAAAAAAGGGGAGGCGTTGCGCCTCCCAAAAATAATTAACCGCGCAACTGCACCACGCCGTCTTTTACCCGCGCGTCGTAATGTTTCACAGAAAACTGCTCATCTTCCATGCATAAACCATCGCTCAGGCGGAAGCGCTGCTTTTTCAACGGGCTGGCGACCCACAGTTCGCCCTGGTGTTCCGCAATCAGCCCACGAGACAGCACACTGGCCTCAAAGAACGGGTCGATGTTGCTGATCGCAAACACCTGATCGCTATGGTAAGGACGGAAAATCGCCACCTGCTCGCCGCCTGACAGCGCGCAGACGCCGGTTCCCGGCAGGATGTCATCAATTTTGCAGATGTTTTGCCACTGGCTCATGCGTTTTCCTCCACCAGAGTGACCGGGATGCGTTCATACGGCGTGGCCGGACGATGCTGTTCGCGTTCAGGCACAACCTGGACAGTTGGGTCGCGTTTGTCGCTGTTGATGAAGTGTTTGAAACGAACCTGCGCCGCTGGCGTGTTGACGGTCTCCGTCCACTCGCAGACCACCGCTGCACGCAGGCGCGCCATCTCTTCTTCCAGATGTTCGTTCAGGCCCAGCTTATCGTCGATGATGACCGATTTCAGATACTCGATGCCGCCTTCCAGATTATCCAGCCACGGCGCGGTACGGGTCAGTTTGTCGGCAGTACGGATGTAGAACATCATAAAGCGGTCGAGGTACTTGATCAGCGTGTCGCGATCGAGATCGGCTGCCAGCAGATCCGCATGACGCGGTTTCATGCCGCCGTTACCGCAGACGTACAGGTTCCAGCCTTTTTCTGTCGCGATAATGCCGACATCTTTGCCCTGCGCTTCCGCACATTCACGGGTACAGCCGGAGACGCCGAACTTCATTTTGTGCGGGGTACGAATGCCTTTGTAGCGGTTTTCCAGCTCGACGCCGAAACCGACGCTGTCGCCCACGCCGTAGCGGCACCAGGTGCTGCCGACGCAGGTTTTCGCCATTCGCAGCGCTTTGGCGTACGCGTGACCGGTTTCGAAGCCCGCTTCAATCAACTGACGCCAGATTTCCGGCAGATCGTCTTTTTGCGCGCCGAACAGACCGATACGCTGAGAACCGGTGATTTTGGTATAGAGGTTAAACTCGCGGGCGATACGACCCACGGCCACCAGACCTTCCGGCGTGATTTCACCACCCGCCGAGCGCGGGATCACCGAGTAGGTGCCGTCTTTCTGAATATTCGCCAGGAAGTTATCGTTGGTATCCTGCAACGGCGTGTGCTGCGGCTTGAGGATGTATTCGTTCCAGCACGACGCCAGCAGCGAACCGACGGTCGGCTTACACACTTCGCAGCCGTAGCCTTTACCGTGTTTCGCCAGCAGTTCTTCAAAGGTTTTGATACCTTCCACGCGGATTAAGTGGAACAGTTCCTGACGAGAATAAGCAAAGTGCTCGCACAGGTTGTTGTTGACTTCAATACCCTGTTTCGCCAGTTCGGCGTTCAGTACCTGCGTCACCAGCGGGATGCAGCCGCCGCAGCCGGTTCCGGCTTTGGTTTCCGCTTTCAGCGCCGCCACGGTATGGCAGCCTTTATTGATAGCGGCGATCAGATCGCCTTTAGTCACATCGAAGCAGGAGCAGATCTGCGCGCTGTCCGGCAGTTTATCCACGCCGATAGCGGGTTTACCACTGCCCGCGTGCGACGGCAGGATCAGCGAATCCGGGTTTTCCGGCAGTTCGATGGCGTTCAGTACCAGTTGCAGCAAATTGCCGTAATCGCTGGTGTCCCCGACCAGTACTGCGCCGAGCAGCGTTTTGTTATCTTCACTGACAATAAGACGTTTGTAGACTTCTTTACTTTCATCGAGGTAAACGTAACTACGCGCGCCCGGCGTGCGGCCATGCGCGTCGCCGATGCCGCCGACGTCCACGCCCAGCAGCTTCAGCTTGGCGCTGAGATCCGCCCCTTCAAAGGCGTTTTCACTGCCGAGGATGTGGTCAACGGCGACCTGGGCCATTTTATAGCCTGGTGCGACCAGACCGTAAACGCGGTTGTTCCAACTGGCGCACTCGCCGATAGCGTAGATATCCGGGTCGGACGTCTGGCAGGTGTCGTTAATCACGATCCCGCCGCGCTGCGCGACGGCCAGACCGCACTGGGTAGCCAGCTTGTCGCGGGGGCGAATACCGGTAGAGAAGACGATAAAATCGACTTCCAGCTCGCTGCCATCGGCAAAACGCATAGTCTTACGCGCTTCGTTACCCTGCTGAACAATCTCTTGCGTGTTTTTACTGGTGTGTACACGCACGCCCATGCTTTCGATCTTGCGACGTAGCTGCTCGCCGCCCATCTGATCGAGCTGTTCCGCCATCAGCATTGGCGCAAATTCAATGACGTGCGTTTCCACGCCGAGGTTTTTCAGCGCGCCAGCGGCTTCCAGCCCCAGCAGACCGCCGCCGACCACCGCCCCGCGCTTGCTGCGACGGGCGCAGGCTTCGATAGCGTTGAGGTCTTCAATGGTACGGTAAACGAAGCAATCCTGGGTTTCGGAGCCTTTAATCGGCGGGATCCACGGATATGAACCGGTCGCCATGATCAGCTTGTCATAATAAACGGTACGACCCGCGCTGGAGTGAATCACTTTCTCCTGACGGTTAATGGTAATTGCGCGTTCGCCAACCAGTACCTTTACGCCGTGCTTCTCGTAAAATCCTTCACGCACCAGAGAGAGCTCTTCCGCGGTGTGGTGAGAGAAGTAGGATGACAGGTGGACACGGTCATAGGCTTTACGGGGTTCTTCACAGAACACGGTAATGTCGAACAGGCTAGCGTCGGATTTATCAAGGAGATCCTCAATAAAGCGGTGGCCGACCATACCATTACCGATAATAGCGAGTCTGACTTTGCTCATTTTTGCCTCGATTTCTTTTCTATTACCGCCTACCTTAACGATTCAGCAACCCCGCTTATTGATGTAAATCAAATTCACCTTTATATACCTCTTAATGGGTATATGGCTGATTTGTCAGGATTTTTATAAGTGGCGGAATTGTCAGGCTTTTCAGGTTTGTACAAATAACATACAAAATGAGGGGTTTTTAGACCAACAGGCCTACCTCGTCAGGAGGGGGATAGAGTGCCGGAGGGCGATGTCGCCATCCGGCAATCATTATCAATGCGCCGCTGGCGAACTATGCTGGCGATGACGGGATACAAAGCCGAGCGCAAAGCACATCACAAAGACCACCGCATACAGACCATTCGCGGTGAGTAACGCCGCCTGTGGACCGCTGTGCGCCACAATCGGGCCGGTGACGACGAAGGTCAGCATCGTTCCGATAGTGCCGCAGGTCAGAATAAAGTTAACCAGCTTAGGCGAGGCCACTTTCGTTTGCTGCGATCCCAGCGTAATGATGGAGGTATAAATGGCGCTGGAGAAGAAGCCCAGCGTCAAAATAAACCACGGCATATGCGCCTGCGTGCCGGTAATAAACAGATACATCAGTACCGCCGCCATACCCGCCAGTACGGTCAGAATGCGTTGCAGATCGAAAAAGCGCAGGATAAAGCTGAACGCCCACATGCCAAACATATAGGACATCCAGAAATCACTCACCAGCGCCCCGGCGTCATTCAGGCTCATGCCGAGGCCTTTGGCGTATTCCGGCACCCAGGAGATAAAGCCTAATTGACCGAGGATATAGCACAGCGCGGCGACGGCCAGAAACAGTACGCCAATGCCCCATTTTTCTTTGACGACAGGCGCCTGAGAGTGCTGCGCATGTTTACCCAGCGCCGGAAATTCACAGCCGAAGGTCAGGATGAAAATCGCCAGGTAGACCAGGCCGATGCAGGCGTAGACCCAGTACCACTCAATACTACGCGCCAGCAGGAAGGCGGCGACCATAGGAAAAATCATCCCCGCCATGCTGAAGAAGGAGTCGGTAAACAGCAGTCGGGAACCGCGCTGACGCCCTTCATACAGTTGCGTAATCAGGAAGGTGCCAATCGACATGGTGATCCCGCTGACCAGCCCCAGCACAAACATCGCCGCTGAGAACAACGCCAGGCTATGGCTGAACATCAGCCCGGCCACCGCCAGCACCATCAGGATAAAACCAAAGCGTAGCTGTGTTTTCAGCGGGACGATTTCCATCAGCCACGCATTGAGGAAGATCGAGATCAAAATCCCGGCGTTCAGGAAAGTAAAGGTGTTACTCATGCTGGAAACGGGCAGATGAAAATAGTCTGCGATATTTCCCATCACCATCCCGGTGACAATCACCAGCGCCCCGGTCAGGGCGTAGGAAAGAAAGCTGATCCATGTGAGCTTGATGCGGTTGCTGTTAGTCATGTCTGGCCTTGAAGAGAAGTGAAGCGCGTGGAGGGCGCGTTAAGCGGGCAGATTTTAGGCGCTTTTGTGATGTATTTAAATAATTATTAGTGATAGTAATGTTCATTACATTTTTTAATGTGATGTTTGTCACATCATATTGCAAGGACAAGGCGTTGCGTCGTAACGTTACATTTGTTTCATATACGTAAAATTAGGTAAAGGGCTGGCCTGGCCCAGGAAGGCTCTTTAGAATCATTCCACTTGCTTTATTTCTGCTCTCTTTAAGGAAATCTCATGCTCAAATCGACTCTGGCGGCTGTCGCAGCTGTTTTCGCTCTTTCTGCTCTTTCTCCCGTAGCGTTGGCAGCAAAAGGTGATCCTCATGTGCTGTTAACCACCTCCGCCGGGAATATTGAGCTGGAGCTGAACAGCCAGAAAGCGCCGGTTTCTGTGAAAAACTTTGTCGATTACGTCAACAGTGGTTTCTATAACAACACTACGTTTCACCGCGTTATTCCTGGCTTTATGATTCAGGGCGGTGGTTTTAACGAGCAGATGCAGCAGAAGAAACCGAATCCGCCTATTAAGAATGAAGCCGACAACGGCCTGCGTAATACTCGCGGCACGATCGCGATGGCGCGCACCGCAGATAAAGACAGCGCCACCAGCCAGTTCTTTATTAACGTCGCGGATAACGCTTTTCTCGACCACGGCCAGCGCGACTTTGGCTATGCGGTATTTGGTAAAGTGGTAAAAGGTATGGATGTCGCCGATAAAATCTCACAGGTACCGACGCACGATGTCGGGCCTTATCAGAATGTGCCGACAAAACCAGTCGTTATCCTTTCCGCGAAAGTCCTGCCATAAAACATGCCTGCGCGGGTGCGAGCCGCCCGCGTTTTCTCCCTGTCTCAGCGTAACCTGAAATTGCTGCTTATACTTGTGGTCAAGCACAGACATATTCAGGGAGGCCCGGTGAAGAAACTTACCGATAAACAAAAGTCACGCTTTTGGGAACAGCGGCGCAACGTTAACTTCCAGCAAAGTCGCCGTCTCGAAGGTATTGAGATCCCCTTAGTAACCCTGACCGCCGATGAAGCGCTGGCACGTCTTGACGAGCTTCGGAGGCACTATGAGCGATAAATTTGGCGAAGGGCGCGATCCGTACCTCTATCCGGGGCTGAATGTGATGCGTAATCGGCTGGGGATTCATCAGGCCCAGCGACTGGCGCAAGCGGCATATGAAATGACCGCGCTCCGCGCCGCCACGATTGAACTGGGGCCGCTGGTACGCGGCTTGCCTCATCTGTGCGCGATTCATCGCCAGCTCTATCAGGATATTTTCGACTGGGCAGGGCAACTGCGGGAGGTCGATATTTACCAGGGTGATACCCGTTTCTGCCACTTTGCCTATATCGAAAAAGAGGGCAACGCTCTGATGCAGGATCTGGAAGAAGAGGGCTATCTGGTCGGTCTGGCGCACGAGAAGTTTGTCGAGCGGCTGGCGCATTACTACTGTGAAATTAACGTGCTTCATCCGTTTCGTTTGGGGAGCGGGCTGGCGCAGCGCATCTTCTTTGAACAGCTGGCCTTACATGCAGGCTACGCGCTGAGTTGGCAAGGTATTGCGGTTGATACATGGAATCAGGCGAACCAGAGCGGCGCGATGGGCGATCTCTCCGCTTTGCAGGCGATTTTTCAGAAAGCGATAAGCGAAGCTCGCGAAACTGAGTAAAATAGGGCGGTTCTACTCACCCGGAGCCGCCATGATCCTGCTTATCGATAACTATGATTCCTTTACCTGGAACCTCTACCAGTATTTTTGTGAACTGGGCGCGGAAGTGCAGGTTCGGCGCAATGATGCGCTGACGCTGGCGCACATTGACGCTTTGAACCCGCAAAAAATCGTTATCTCTCCTGGCCCCTGTACGCCAAATGACGCTGGCATTTCACTGGCGGTCATCCGCCATTATGCCGGACGTATTCCGATGCTGGGCGTTTGCCTGGGTCATCAGGCGATGGCGCAGGCCTTTGGCGCGTCGGTGGTGCGGGCAGCGAAAGTGATGCACGGTAAAACGTCACCTGTTACGCATAATGGACAGGGCGTGTTTCGGGGATTGCCCAGCCCGTTAACCGTGACACGTTACCACTCGCTGATTGTCGACCCTGCCACGTTGCCAGAGTGTTTTGAGATCACCGCCTGGAGCGAAACGCAGGAGATTATGGGCATTCGCCACCGCGAGTGGGATCTGGAAGGCGTGCAGTTCCACCCGGAAAGTATTCTTAGCGAACAGGGACACGCGCTACTGGAAAATTTTCTTCAACGTTGATTAATGGTTGTCATTGAGTGATTTTTTATTCATATTTTGTGAGTATAATTTCACTGAATTTTCTGCTTAACCGGGTGGTAATGATATGGCAACTGAACAAACGGCTATTACGCGCGCAACTTTTGATGAGGTGATTCTGCCTGTTTATGCACCGGCGGACTTTATTCCGGTCAAAGGTAAAGGCAGCCGCGTATGGGATCAGCAGGGCAAAGAGTATATCGATTTCGCCGGCGGGATTGCAGTGACTGCGCTGGGCCATTGCCATCCGGCACTGGTCGAGGCGCTGAAATCCCAGGGGGAAACCTTGTGGCATACCAGTAACGTTTTTACCAATGAACCGGCGTTGCGTCTGGGACGTAAACTGATCGACGCCACGTTTGCCGAGCGCGTGCTGTTTATGAATTCCGGCACCGAAGCGAACGAAACCGCTTTTAAACTGGCGCGTCATTATGCCTGCGTGCGCCATAGCCCGTTCAAAACGAAAATCATTGCCTTCCATAACGCCTTTCATGGCCGTTCCTTGTTTACCGTCTCTGTCGGCGGGCAGCCGAAATATTCCGACGGCTTTGGGCCGAAACCCGCCGATATTATTCACGTTCCCTTCAACGATCTTCATGCGGTGAAAGCGGTAATGGATGACCACACCTGCGCGGTGGTGGTCGAGCCGATTCAGGGTGAAGGCGGCGTGCAGGCGGCTACACCGGAATTCCTCAAAGGGTTACGCGACCTGTGTGACAAGCATCAGGCGTTGCTGGTGTTTGATGAAGTGCAGTGCGGGATGGGGCGCACCGGAGACCTGTTTGCCTATATGCACTACGGCGTCACGCCGGATATCCTCACCAGCGCCAAAGCGTTAGGCGGCGGTTTTCCGGTGAGCGCCATGCTGACCACGCAGGAGATCGCCTCGGCCTTCCATGTTGGTTCGCACGGTTCAACTTATGGCGGCAATCCGCTGGCCTGTGCGGTGGCTGGCGCGGCATTCGATATTATTAATACGCCAGAGGTACTACAAGGCATTCACACTAAGCGGCAACAGTTTGTGCAACATTTGCAGGCGATTGACGAGCAATTTGACATTTTCAGCGATATTCGCGGCATGGGGCTGCTGGTTGGCGCGGAACTGAAGCCGAAGTACAAAGGTCGGGCTCGCGATTTTCTGTACGCAGGCGCGGAGGCCGGCGTGATGGTGCTCAATGCCGGAGCCGACGTGATGCGTTTTGCCCCGTCGCTGGTGGTGGAAGAGGCGGATATCAATGAAGGAATGCAGCGCTTTGCGCAGGCGGTAGGGAAGGTGGTTGCCTGATGGCGGATTGCCGGATAAGCGTAGCGCATCCGGCAGTCGGTCTTAACCTTTTGTATCCCGTAGCCGCTTACTCAGCCAGATACCGTGATGCGGACGCTGACGCCAGGCCATCGACGAAATGGTGTGCATGGTGTTCAGATGGCCAATGATGCGCTGTAAATGTTGCTCCAGAGTGCTCAATAAGCCATGTGACGGCATGTCCGGCGACTCCAGAATGTTGACATCGCCGGAGCCTCCTGGCCTGTCGTACTCCAGGCGCTGCTGGCAGCGCTGAATCGCAATCTCGCAAGATTCCAGATAGCGCTGCGCCAGATCCGGCGTCAGCATGGTGTGTTCCCGCGCCAGCGTCGTCATGGCGTTGATATGCTCGACAATAAACTGGCTGTGCGTGACCCACAGTTTCATATCCGACAGATAGTGGGTATTGAATCCGGGTTCCTGCATTGCCTGATTTAACGAGTTGAATAACGTGTTATGCGCCTGGTTGACCCGCATTCTTTGATAAGCGAGCGGGGTGGCCTGCGGATCGTTACTGAGGATCAGTCGGATAGCTTCTTGATCGGCTTCCAGCGCATCATGGGCGTTTTTACGTAATAGCCCGCTTTGCCATTGCGGCCACAGCCAGACCATGCCGCCAAAGGCAATTAAACAGCCAATCAGCGTATCGATCAGCCTCGGCACAATAAACTGCTCTCCGTTTAACGTCAGTAACTGGATGGTGTATACCGCCGTCACCGTAAAGCCGACCGTCGCCCAGCCGTAGTTTTTACGAATAATCAGATAACTTGCCAGCGTTAGTACCAGCATGACCGCCAGCGTAATGCTTTCGGGAATATGTAAGTGCAGCGTGACGCCGGCAATCACCAGGCCGACCAGCGTTCCGACCGAACGGTGCAGAATACGTACGCGCGTCGCGCCATAGCCGTTTTGGGTGACAAACAGCACCGTCATGAGTATCCAGTACGGTTTAGGCAGGTGCAACGCACTGCCCATCAGACTGGCGATACTCATCATCACGCTGATGCGTCCGGCGTTGCGTAGCGCCGGCGATTTAAGAGACATATAATTTTTCAGCGCCGGAAGTAGCGGCAAACGACGCTGTTTATCGGCCATCAGGTCGCGGGCGTACAGCGGTCGCTGAGTACGCAGCACACGGGCGATTCGACTGAAGTGCCAATAGCAGAACTGGCCTACCGGATTTTCAGGATGCTGATTGGCGATCTTCTCCAGAGCGCCAATCTGTTTTTCCATGGAGAAGCGCGTCGGCAGACGATGATAAAGAATGTCATCCGCCAGCACGCGCAGACGGGCGGCGACCGTTTGCGCATTCCAGCGAATCACCTCTTCCGCATGGCTGCGTTCTACCAGTTTCTGTACCTCTTCCGGCTGATGCAAGCTGACGGAAATGTGCTCCTGCAAATCCATCGCTTCCTGAAAAGCCCGTAGTAGGCGCTTGTAATCATTATTGTTGTGCGCCGAAAGCATATGCATCTGTTGGTAACACTGGGTAATGAGATCGACCGCTTTTTGCTGGCGTATCAGCAGGGGAGGCAGCGCTTTTTCCGGATCGATATGTTGGGTGAGCAGGCTGTATTTCGCTTCACAATAATCGGCCAGTTCACGGTATAACAAACTCAATGACTCGCGCAGCGGCTGTTCGCGCCATAGCCAGAACCAAAACCAGTTAAACACGCCGTACCATAGCGTGCCCAGCGCATAAATGAGCAGCGGCTCCCAGACGGGCATGTATCCCGCAAGGCTCAGGGTAAAGATGGCGGCAATCAGCGACGCTGGCAGTAGCCGCGCGTGAAGCGGGCTAATTTCCGCCGTCACGCCAAGCACCAGCGTGAGCCCGGTCAGGATCAACGGCAGGGGGATGGATTCCGCCAGCAGAAGTTGCGTTACCAGACTGCATCCGGCGAACAGCGACGCGCCGATGATCAGGCGTTTAAAAAAACGTTTGTGCGGGGTATCCAGACCTGCAATGTTGCAGCAGGCGGGAACGAGAGAGAAAAGCAAGCCCAGGTGTAGCTGGCCTATCAATAAACCAACAGCCACAGGCAGGCACAGCACCAGCGTTTGCCGTAGTGCGTAATTAATCTCTGGGTGATAAATCAGTCTTCGCCACATCGATGCAAACAAAAATGGCGCATGATAAAACGCGCCATTCTGACGGAATTAACGGGTGCCGTAGACGACGATGGTCTTGCCATGCGCGGAGATCAGGTTTTGATCTTCCAGCATTTTCAAAATACGACCAACGGTTTCTCGGGAGCAGCCGGCGATCTGGCCGATTTCCTGACGGGTGATTTTGATCTGCATCCCATCCGGGTGCGTCATGGCATCGGGCTGTTTCGCCAGATTCAGCAGCGTCTGAGCGATACGCCCGGTGACGTCAAGGAAGGCGAGGTTACCTACTTTTTCAGAGGTGACTTGTAAGCGACGAGCCATCTGGGAAGAGAGGCGCATCAGAATATCCGGGTTGACCTGGATTAATTGGCGAAATTTTTTGTAGGAAATTTCAGCGACCTCACATGCGGTTTTCGCACGTACCCAGGCGCTGCGTTCCTGGCCTTCTTCAAACAGGCCCAGTTCACCAATAAAATCACCCTGATTCAGATAAGAAAGGATCATTTCTTTCCCTTCTTCATCTTTGATCAGCACTGCCACGGAGCCTTTAACGATGTAGTACAGCGTTTCTGCTTTTTCACCCTGGTGAATCAGCGTGCTCTTTGACGGGTACTTATGAATGTGGCAATGAGACAAGAACCATTCAAGAGTCGGGTCTGTTTGCGGTTTGCCAAGCACCATGCGCGGTTATCCTCTGTTATAAGCTGTCTCCAGAGCCAGAAAACGGCACTGTCTCTGGGGTTGCAAAAATATACTTCCCGCCACCTGGGAAGGGGGCTACGAAAATAGATTGTAGCCTGTAATGTGATGTCCTCTGCATACATGCAGTACGTCAATGTATTACTGTAGCATCTTGTCTGTTTTAGCATAGCTTTCGCCGTGTGTCTCTTGGTGTCTCGCTTCAGCATGACCCAGGTCGCCTTCCATTGCGAGTTTTGTTGTATGCGCGTAATCTTTCAGGAAAATTGAAACATTGGAGTTACGAAATATGCAAGCGCGTGTAAAGTGGGTTGAAGGACTCACATTCCTCGGAGAGTCCTCCTCCGGCCACCAGATTTTAATGGATGGCAACTCCGGTGACAAAGCGCCGAGTCCGATGGAGATGGTATTAATGGCGGCTGGCGGATGTAGCGCTATTGATGTGGTATCAATCCTGCAAAAGGGCCGTCAGAATGTCACCAACTGCGAAGTGAAGCTGACATCCGAGCGCCGGGAAGACGCGCCGCGCCTGTTTACGCACATTAATTTGCATTTTATCGTTACCGGCAGCGATCTGAAAGAGGCTGCCGTCGCGCGCGCTGTCGATCTCTCCGCGGAAAAATATTGCTCGGTGGCGCTAATGCTGGAAAAAGCGGTCAATATTACCCATTCGTATGAAGTGATTGCGGCGTAACACGTGATGCCGGATGGCGGCGTGGCCTTATCCGGCCTACCCGTTTTTATCTCGTAGGCCCGATAAGCGTAGCGTCATCGGGCATTTCACCGCGGTTATTCGATTTTTTTGCCTTCCATTAACCGCTGCACCAGCGGCAACATAATCAGCTCCATCGCCAGCCCCATTTTGCCGCCCGGCACCACTAATGTATTAATGTGAGAAATGAACGAGCCCTGGAGCATCGCCAGTAGCCAGGGAAAATCGATCCCTTCCAGATTGCGGAAATGGATCACCACAAAACTCTCATCCAGCGAGGGAATACCCTTTGCGGCGAACGGATTGGACGTGTCGACGGTCGGTACGCGCTGGAAGTTGATATGGGTACGCGAGAACTGCGGCGTAATGTAATTGATGTAGTCGTCCATGGAACGCACCACGGAATCCATCACCGCTTCACGGGAGTGTCCGCGCTCGCTGGTGTCGCGAATCAGTTTCTGAATCCACTCGAGGTTGACGATAGGCACCACGCCAACCAACAGATCAACATGACGCGCGACATCATGTTGCGGGGTGACGACGCCGCCGTGCAGTCCTTCATAAAACAGCACATCGGTCGGTTCGGGAAGCGGCTGCCAGGGGGTAAACGTGCCGGGAACCTGATTCCACGGTACGGCTTCATCATAGGTATGCAGATATTTACGCGACTGGCCTTTACCCGTCTGCCCGTACTCAATAAAGGTATGTTCCAGTAGACTGAAGTCATTGGCTTCAGGCCCGAAATAGCTGATATGCCGCCCGGCGTCACGCGCTTTGCGGATCGCCATGTCCATTTCCGGGCGGGTGTAACGATGAAAACTGTCGCCTTCCACCTCGGCGGCGTGCAGATTTAACTGCGCGAAAATTTTACGAAACGCGAGGCTGGTGGTGGTGGTCCCCGCGCCGCTTGACCCTGTTACTGCTATCACCGGATGTTTGGCTGACATGGCAACTCCATGATTGAGCTTTAGTAATAATGTATTGTCGGCAAAGGCGTTTTATTCGCGAAACTGCTTTTTCGGCATAATATTGACCGTTTCATGTAATTCAGACCATACCAGTACGGCCTCGCCGGATTGCAGTTGGCGTTTTACGTCAGCGACTTTTTGTTCAAGCGAACGTTCATGTTCACCATAATCGGTGCCTTCGCGCAACACAAAGCTTTCGATCAGGTTGTCCAGCGTGTCGGGGGCGAGCCCCTGCCAGGGAATGATCATGATGACGCCTCCAGGTACGTTGTCAGCCAGTCAGGAATTCGGCGTTCCAGCCACATTTCAGGGCGCAGCGGCGTACCGCCGATAAATCCTACGTGTCCGCCATGCTCAGTCAGCTGATACTCCACCTGCGGGGGCAGATCTTCCGCTTTAGGGATCACATGATGATCCATAAACGGATCGTCTTTAGCGTGAATAATCAGCGTCGGTTTAGCAATCTGGTTAAGCAACGGCATGGCGCTACACTGACGATAGTAGTCGATGGCGTCGGCAAAGCCGTGAATTTTCGCGGTGATCAGGTCGTCAAACTCGCGAATTCGGCGCATTGATTTCAGTTGCGCCAGATTCACCGGCAGCGACCCGGGATACGCCGCCAGCTTGCGTGACGCATTCGCTTTTAACAGATTAAGCAAATAACGCTGATAGACGCGGGAAAACCCTTTGTCCATATGGTAGCTACAGGCTTCGAGAACAAAGGGCGCAGAAACAATCACCGCCGCCTCGATGGGAATATCGCGGCCTTCTTTCGCCAGCAGGCACGCCAGCATATTACCGCCGAGCGAATAGCCCACGGCGGCTGTCGGAACGGCGCCGAACTCCCGCTGTAGCCAGCGTAAAAACCAGGCTCCGTCCTCCGTTTCACCGGAGTGGTAAATACGATTCAGACGGTTGGGTTCGCCGCTACAGCCGCGAAAGTGCATCACCACGCCCAGCCAACCGCGCTTTTGCGCCGCCTCAATCAGCCCGTGGGCATAGGGGCTGTTCAGGCTGCCTTCCAGACCGTGAAAGACCACCAGCCGCGGTTTATGCTTTGCCTGTTGCGGTTCTTCGCTCCATGCCAGATCGACAAAATCGCCGTCCGGTAGCTCCAGCCGCTGCCAGTGGGCGTTGAACTTCACTTTGCGGCGGATTAAGCGCGGCAGCATAGTTTGTAAATGGCGATTACGAATGCCACGCATGGGAATAAATTCATGCGAGTCATTGACAGGCGGGGTCATTTCTGTGGACGTGATCTCAACCATAGCACCAGAACAATTGATAATTGGAAACAATACTATACCGCGCATAAGGTTCACAGATTAGTCAATATGTGATTTTACGTTCAATTGGTCGTCTGGCGAAATAAAATTGCGCCTCATTTCACCAGAGGGGGCGGTATGCAAGGCGCGCGCAATACCCCACAGAAATCGCGTGAACCTCTGCATCAGCCGAATTAATCGTGGTAGTGTGGCAACACGATAGTTATGTGACTCAAGGAGAAGGCATGTCGAAGACACTTTTACAGATCCATTTTAACTTTAGCGGCCCTTTTGGCGAGGAGATGACTCAGCAACTGGTCGGGCTGGCGGAGTCTATCAATGAGGAGCCGGGCTTCATCTGGAAAATCTGGACAGAAAGCGAGAAAAACCAGCAAGCTGGCGGCATTTACTTGTTTGAATCCGAAGAAACGGCGCAGGCTTATATTAAAAAACACACTGCGCGTCTGAAAAATCTTGGCGTTGATGAGGTGACGTTTAAATTATTTGGCGTGAACGACGCGCTGACGAAAATAAATCACGGCAACCTTTGCCGCTAAATCACATAACGCAGCCTTCTGTTCCGGTGCTGCCGACCGCAACGGTAACCTTTATATCGGGACGAGTACCGAAGAGGCCTTTATGGACGAACAGCGGACCACGAACGTTCTCTTCCAGCGTGTGCAGCGCCTCGGCGGTGCGGGCGATGTTACCCTTCTCCACAAACATCATGAAGATGGTGAGCTTGCGGAAGGTAATGTCATCGGTGATTGACAGGTTCATCGCCCGCCCCGTGCGTTAGAGCCTATCCCAGTAGGCGTAATTGTTGAAGCCAGTTTGGGGCCGGACAGCGCGCAGAAACCGGAGCGTACACATAGTACGTGAGGATTTCGAGCACTGCCCGGCCCTAAAATGGCGAATAAAATAGCCTAATGGGATAGGCTCTTAGTCGTTCTGCATCATCTGCTCAAGCTGCTCCTGCGCCTCAAGCCATGCTATTTCACATTCTTCCAGCCCGGATTTGGCGCTGGCCTGCAGTTGCAGACACTCGGTCATCTCCGCTTTACGGCTGGGGTCATACAGGCTACTGTCGCCGAGCTTCTCTTCCGCCTGCGCTAACTGGGCGTTGAGCTTTTCCATCTCTTTTTCCAGACGGGTAATCTCTTTACGCAGCGGCTGCGTCAGAGTGCGTAGCTCGGCTTCGCGACGCTTCTGATCTTTGCGTGACTGGGCGCTGTTGGCGTTGTTTTCCTTCGGCGCGTCGTCGGCCTGGTTTTCCTGCTTCTGCACGTCGCTCAGCCACTGCTGATAATCTTCCAGGTCGCCGTCGAACGGTTCGACCTTTTTGTCGTGAACCAGATAGAGGTCGTCAGTGGTGGAGCGAATCAGGTGGCGGTCGTGCGACACGACGACCAATGCGCCTTCAAAATCAATCAGCGCTTCGGTGAGCGCCTGGCGCATGTCGAGATCCAGGTGGTTGGTCGGTTCATCGAGCAGCAGCAGATTTGGACGCTGCCAGACGATCAGCGCCAGCACCAGACGCGCTTTCTCGCCGCCAGAGAAGCGTTGCGTCTCTTCCGTTACTTTGTCGCCCTGGAAACCGAAGCCGCCGAGATAGTCGCGCAGCTTCTGCTCCAGTTCCTGCGGCGCCAGACGCGCCATATGCTGCAACGGGGATTCATCGGCGCGCAGGAACTCCAACTGGTGCTGGGCGAAGTAGCCGAGCTTAATGCCTTTGGCGAGGCCGATTTCACCGTGCAACGGTTCCAGTTCGCCCGCCAGCAGCTTGATCAGCGTCGATTTCCCCGCGCCGTTGCGACCCAGCAGGCCGATACGCGAGCCGGGCACCAGGTTCAGCTTGATGGATTCCAGAATGATGCGATCGCCATAACCTGCGCTGACTTTTTCCATCTTCAGCAGCGGGTTCGGCAGGCTTTCCGGCGCGCGGAAGCTGAAATGGAACGGGTTGTCGACATGAGCCGGGGCAATCAACTCCATACGCTCCAGCATCTTGATACGGCTTTGCGCCTGCTTGGCCTTGGTCGCTTTGGCGCGGAAACGGTCGATGTAGCTTTGCAGATGCGCCACACGCTCCTGCTGACTCTCATACATCGCCTGCTGTTGCGCCAGGCGCGTGGCGCGCTGAACTTCAAACGCGCTGTAGTTGCCGGTGTACTCGAACAGAGTCTGCTGTTCGATATGGATAATTTTATCCACTATCGGGTCAAGAAAGTCGCGATCGTGGGAGATCAGAATCAGGGTGCCCGGATAGCTCTTCAGCCATTTTTCCAGCCAGATAACGGCATCCAGATCGAGGTGGTTGGTCGGTTCGTCGAGCAGCAGTAAATCGGAACGGCAAATCAGCGCCTGGGCCAGATTAAGGCGCATCCGCCAGCCGCCGGAAAAGTCGCTGACCGGACGTTCCAGCTGATCGTTAGAGAAGCCGAGGCCGTGTAACAGGCTGGCGGCGCGCGAGCGAACGGTCCATGCGTCGATGGCGTCCAGCTTGCCATGTATGGAGGCGATAGCATGTCCGTCGTTACGTTCGTTGGCGTCGTTAAGCTGCGCCTCCAGATGCCGGTATTCACGGTCGCCGTCAATGACATACTCAATCGCTGGCTGAGGCAACGCAGGTGTTTCCTGATTCACCCACGCTAATTGCCAGGTTCCGGGCAGGGTAAAACTCCCGGCATCGGCGCTGATTTCATTTTTTAGCAATGCCAGCAGGGTAGATTTACCGCAGCCGTTTTTACCCACCAGGCCGACTTTCTGGCCTGGATTAATGGTAGCCGAGGCATTGTCCAGTAGGACGCGCACGCCGCGACGAATTTGTAACGAGGAGAAAACAATCATAAGGCGCCGTATGTTCAGACTATGTTAATTTATCATTATGATAATGTAATATTCGGGCGTGCCGCCGCGCTGGAGCGCAATGGTAGCTCAAAACAACAACGATACACAAAAGCATTCAGGTCGCCTTTGGTGAGGGACAAGAATATCTCTCATTAATCCCCAGCGGCGGACATAGAGTACGTTCCTGAGTTGAACAAACGCTGTCAACGTAGAAGCGGCCTGAAGAATGGCATGTATCGACCCAAAACAACCGGGAGGGGGATTGATGTCTCAGCCAGCGAAAGTCTTGCTGTTGTATGCCCATCCGGAATCTCAGGACTCGGTTGCTAACCGGGTACTGCTTAAACCGGCCATACAGCACAATAACGTAACCGTGCACGATCTTTATGCGCGCTATCCTGATTTTTTTATCGATACGCCCTATGAACAAGCCCTGTTACGTGAGCACGACGTCATTGTTTTTCAGCATCCCCTTTACACCTATAGCTGTCCGGCTTTACTAAAAGAATGGCTTGATCGCGTTTTGAGTCGAGGGTTCGCCAGCGGACCAGGGGGAAACCAACTGGTGGGAAAGTACTGGCGTAGCGTGATTACGACCGGCGAGCCGGAGAGCGCTTACCGGTATGACGCGCTAAACCGCTATCCAATGAGCGATGTACTCCGCCCTTTTGAACTGACCGCGGCCATGTGCCGGATGCACTGGATGCCGCCCATTATTGTGTACTGGGCGCGCCGCCAGTCGCCGCAGACGCTGGCCAGTCATGCGAAAGCCTATGGCGAGTGGCTGGCGAATCCTGTGAGCGCGGGAGGCTATTGATGGAAGGTGCTGATTTATTGACCGCGGGGGTGTTGTTCCTCTTCGCGGCGGTGGCGGCGGTGCCGTTAGCCGCCAGGCTGGGCATCGGCGCGGTATTAGGTTATCTGCTGGCGGGAATTGCGATTGGCCCGTGGGGGCTGGGATTTATCAGCGACGTTGACGAGATCCTGCACTTTTCCGAACTGGGCGTCGTGTTTCTGATGTTTATCATTGGCCTCGAACTCAATCCGTCCCGGCTTTGGCAACTGCGGCGCTCTATCTTCGGCGTTGGCGCTGCTCAGGTGCTGTTAAGCGCGGCGGTGCTGGCGGGATTATTGATGCTTGCTGATTTCTTATGGCAGGCGGCGGTCGTCGGCGGGATTGGCCTGGCGATGTCTTCGACGGCGATGGCGCTACAACTGATGCGCGAGAAAGGCATGAACCGTAGCGAGTCCGGGCAGTTAGGGTTTTCCGTCTTACTGTTTCAGGATTTAGCGGTGATCCCCGCGCTGGCGTTGGTGCCTTTATTGGCGGGATCGGCCGACGAGCATTTCGACTGGTTTAAAGTGGCAATGAAGGTACTGGCCTTCGCGGTAATGCTGATTGGCGGTCGTTACCTGCTGCGCCCGGTATTTCGTTTTATTGCTGCGTCCGGCGTGCGGGAGGTCTTCACTGCCGCGACGCTGTTGCTGGTGTTGAGCGCCGCCTTATTTATGGACGCGCTGGGACTGTCGATGGCCCTGGGAACCTTCATTGCCGGCGTTTTACTGGCAGAGAGTGAATACCGGCATGAGCTGGAAAACGCTATCGATCCCTTTAAAGGTTTACTGCTTGGGCTGTTCTTTATCTCCGTCGGTATGTCGCTAAATCTCGGCGTACTTTATACCCATTTACTGTGGGTGGCGGCGAGCGTTGTTATTCTGGTCGTCATAAAAATGCTGACGCTGTATCTGCTGGCGCGGCTATATGGAATAAGAAGTTCTGAACGGATGCAGTTTGCCAGCGTGCTGAGTCAGGGGGGCGAGTTCGCTTTTGTGCTCTTTTCTACCGCCTCTTCTCAGCGCCTGTTTCAGGGCGATCAGATGGCGTTATTATTGGTGACTGTCACGTTATCAATGATGACCACGCCGCTACTGATGAAAGGGATTGATAAGTGGTTATCGCGCCGCCTTAATGGCCCGGAAGAGAATGATGAAAAGCCGTGGGTTGAGGATGATAAGCCCCAGGTAATTGTCGTCGGCTTTGGCCGTTTTGGTCAGGTGATCGCTCGCTTATTGATGGCGAATAAGATGCGTATCACCGTGCTGGAACGCGATATCGGCGCCGTTAATCTGATGCGCAAATATGGTTATAAAGTGTATTACGGCGACGCTACACAAGTCGAGCTGCTGCGTTCTGCGGGCGCGGAAGCGGCGGAGTCGATAGTCATCACGTGTAATGAACCGGAAGACACGATGAAGCTGGTGGCGCTGTGTCAGCAGCATTTTCCTCATCTGCATATTCTTGCGCGAGCGCGTGGACGTGTGGAGGCCCATGAGTTATTACAGGCTGGCGTCACGCAGTTTTCCCGTGAAACGTTTTCCAGCGCGCTGGAACTGGGACGTAAGACTCTGGTGTCGTTAGGTATGCATCCGCATCAGGCGCAACGCGCGCAGTTGCATTTTCGTCGGCTGGATATGCGAATGTTGCGGGGGCTGATCCCGGAGCATAGCGACATGGTACAGATTTCGCGCGCCAGAGAGGCCCGACGCGAGCTGGAGGAGATTTTTCAGCGCGAAATGCAACAGGAACGGCGCCAGTTGGATGGCTGGGATGAATTTGAGTAGGGGTAAAACAATGGCAATCCGTAAACGTTTTATCGCAGGCGCGAAATGTCCAGCCTGTCAGGCGCAGGACACAATGGCGATGTGGCGTGAAAATAATGTCGATATTGTTGAATGCGTTAAGTGCGGGCATCAAATGCGGGAAGCGGATAAAGACGTTCGCGAGCATGTTCGCAAAGAAGAGCAAGTGATCGGGATTTTTCATCCGGACTAGCGATATGCCGCAGGTTTTTTTAAGCTAAGGGGTACACGGCTGCAGAATTCCGCTACAATCTGCGCCACTATTCTTCCCATGCTCAGGAGATATCATGAAAGTAGCAAAAGACCTGGTGGTCAGCCTGGCCTATCAGGTACGTACAGAAGACGGTGTGTTGGTTGATGAGTCTCCGGTGAGTGCGCCGCTGGATTACCTGCACGGCCACGGCTCTCTGATCTCTGGCCTGGAAACGGCGCTGGAAGGCCATGAAGTTGGCGACAAATTTGATGTCGCTGTTGGCGCGAACGACGCTTACGGCCAGTATGACGAAAATCTGGTGCAGCGTGTGCCTAAAGACGTCTTTATGGGCGTTGATGAACTGCAGGTAGGGATGCGTTTCCTGGCGGAAACCGACCAGGGCCCGGTACCGGTAGAAATTACCGAAGTGGAAGACGATCACGTTGTGGTTGATGGTAACCACATGCTGGCTGGCCAGAATCTGAAATTTAACGTAGAAGTTGTTGCGATTCGTGAAGCGACTGAAGAAGAGCTGGCTCACGGTCATGTTCACGGCGCGCACGATCACCACCACGATCACGGTGAAGACGGCTGCTGTGGCGGTCATGGTCATGACCATGGTCACGAGCACGGCGGCGAAGGCTGCTGCGGCGGTGGTGGTAAAGGCGGCTGCGGTTGCCATTAATCCCCGTCGTCTTTCAAGCCACCGCGGTGTTGGCTACGCTTTCAAACCCCGGTCACATAGTTATCTATGTTCCCGGGGAATTTTCAAGCTTGCCGCCTTGCTGTGACTCGAAATCCTTAGGGTATTATCATTGGTTCGATAAATCATCGGGCACAAAAAAAGCGGGTTAACCCCGCTTTTTTTTTCGTCTCAATAATGCGGCGGCGGCGTTTCTTCTGCCTGAGAGGCGATATTTGACGGCTGACTGGCTTTTAACTTTTCCGTGAGCAAACGCAGATGATCGCGCAGCTTCGCCATCTCCATTTCATGTGCGGTTACCGTCAGGTTTAGTTCTTCTATGGTAATCTCCTGGAACGCCAGACGGCTTTCCAGTTCAGCCAGACGAGCTTCCATCGTGATATCCTGCATGATGTACCTCTTTATGTTGTCTCCGTCGGCGGATTCTACTTAACTTTACCGGCTTTCACAGCAACCATTACACGCCCCACGAAACTAATTTAAACAAAAAGAGTCTGAAAAGAAGTGATAATAGGGCGTGTTCGTATGTTGATTTGTTCTGCAACGATTTATAGTACGCTTCTTACGTAAGTTAACATGGGGCGAGATGCCCCGGCCCTGGAGATATGGATGAAATCACTGTTTAAAGCCACGCTGCTGGCAACTACAATGGCCGTTGCTATGCACGCACCGATCACTTTTGCTGCTGATGCGGCGAAACCGGCAGCTACCGCTGATAGCAAAGCAGCATTTAAAAACGACGATCAAAAAGCGGCTTATGCGCTGGGCGCCTCGCTGGGTCGTTACATGGAAAATTCGCTTAAAGAGCAGGAAAAGTTGGGCATCAAACTGGATAAAGATCAGTTGATTGCCGGCGTTCAGGATGCCTTTGCCGATAAGAGCAAACTGTCCGATCAGGAAATTGAGCAAACGCTGCAGACGTTTGAAGCACGCGTGAAGAGCGCTGCTCAGGCGAAGATGGAAAAAGACGCTGCCGATAACGAAGCAAAAGGTAAAACGTTCCGCGACGCTTTTGCTAAAGAGAAAGGCGTGAAAACCTCCTCTACCGGCCTGCTTTACAAAGTAGAGAAAGAAGGTACAGGCGAGGCGCCGAAAGATAGCGATACCGTTGTGGTGAACTACAAAGGTACGCTGATCGACGGTAAAGAGTTTGATAACTCTTACACGCGCGGCGAACCGCTCTCCTTTCGTCTGGACGGCGTTATCCCTGGCTGGACTGAAGGTCTGAAAAATATTAAGAAAGGCGGCAAGATCAAGCTGGTTATCCCACCTGAGCTGGCCTATGGTAAAACGGGCGTTCCGGGGATCCCGGCAAACTCAACCCTGGTATTCGACGTAGAGCTGCTGGATATCAAACCAGCGCCGAAAGCGGATGCTAAACCTGCCGATGCGGCTGACGCTAAAGCCGCAGATGCTGCTAAAAAATAAAAACTGAGAGCCGCCGCTTGTAATAGCGGCGGTTTTTTTTATGCAGGCCGGATATATTACTCACCATAATTTGATTTGCGGATAACGGCGCTTGCGCTGGTCGTTAAGGGCGGGACCGTAGGCTGAATGACCGCCAACGCACACGTAGTCTGAAATAGACGAGCAAATTAGTACTGGAAAGAGGAACCCTCACTGTATTAATTTAATCATCCGCGTAAATAATGAGCCTGCCCTGAAAACATAACGACAGGCTCCTGAAAAGGAGTGTTTTTTTTCATGTCCAGGTCGCTTTTAACCAACGAAACCAGTGAACTTGATTTGCTGGATCAGCGTCCCTTCGAGCAAACCGACTTCGATATTCTGAAATCCTACGAAGCGGTAGTGGACGGGTTAGCGATGCTTATAGGTTCCCATTGTGAAATCGTATTGCACTCTTTGCAGGATCTAAAATGTTCAGCCATTCGTATTGCCAATGGCGAACATACGGGCCGTAAAATTGGCTCGCCGATTACCGACCTGGCGTTGCGCATGTTGCACGACATGACAGGGGCGGACAGTAGCGTGTCGAAATGCTATTTCACGTGCGCGAAAAGCGGTGTCTTGATGAAGTCGTTGACGATTGCCATTCGCAACCGCGAGCAGCGTGTCATTGGTCTACTGTGCATCAACATGAATCTTGATGTGCCATTTTCACAGATTATGAATACCTTTATTCCGCCGGAAACACCGGAAGTCGGCTCAGCGGTTAATTTTGCCTCCTCAGTCGAAGATTTAGTCACCCAGACGCTGGAGTTCACGATTGAAGAGGTGAATGCCGATCGTAATGTCTCTAACAATGCGAAAAATCGTCAGATCGTCCTTAACCTGTACGAAAAAGGCATTTTCGATATTAAAGACGCCATTAACCAGGTAGCCGATCGTCTGAATATCTCAAAACACACGGTTTACCTCTATATTCGCCAGTTCAAAAGCGGCGATTTTCAGGGGCAGGATAAATAATGCGTTATGCCATTATGGTCACCGGGCCGGCATATGGCACCCAGCAGGCCAGCAGCGCATTGCAGTTCGCCCACGCGCTGCTCAATGAGGGGCATGAGTTAGCCAGCGTCTTTTTCTATCGGGAAGGTGTCTATAACGCCAATCTCCTGACCTCGCCGGCGAGCGATGAATATGATCTGGTACGCGCCTGGCAGAAATTGAATACGCAGCATGGCGTAGCGCTGAACATCTGTGTCGCGGCGGCGCTTCGTCGCGGTATTATTGATGAAACTGAAGCCGGCAGACTAGCGTTGCCGTCCGCCAATCTTCAGCCGGGCTTTACGCTAAGCGGGCTGGGCGCGCTGGCGGAGGCATCTCTCACCTGCGATCGGGTGGTGCAGTTTTAATGAAACGTATTGCATTTGTCTTTTCCACCGCGCCGCACGGTAGCGCCTCAGGCCGTGAAGGACTGGATGCGCTGCTGGCGACGTCAGCGCTAACGGAAGCGCTGGGCGTCTTTTTTATCAGCGACGGCGTCTTTCAGTTATTACCGGGGCAAAAACCAGACGCTGTGCTGGCGCGTGACTATATTGCTACTTTCAAGCTCTTTGATTTGTACGATATTGATCAATGCTGGATCTGCGCGGCATCGCTGCGCGAGCGTGGTCTGGAAAACGTTAATTTTGTGGTAAACGCCACGCCGCTGGAACCCGTGGCGTTACGCCGCGAGCTTGGCAACTATGATGTCATCCTGAGATTCTGAGGCGTTTATGCTGCATACCTTACCTCATTGCGCTTCGGGCGTTGATTTTCCCGCTTTGCTGCGCCTGCTAAAAGAGGGCGATGCGCTTTTGCTGCTCCAGGATGGCGTTACCGTCGCGATTGAAGGTAACCGCTTCCTTGAAAGTCTGCGCGATGCCCCCATAACGGTCTATGCCTTGAAAGAAGACATTGACGCTCGCGGCCTGGGTGGTCAAATTTCAGACAGTGTCGTCAGGGTTGACTATACTGAGTTTGTCAGACTCACGGTTAAGTATGCCAACCAGATGGCCTGGTGATGGCGGGATCGTTGTATATTTCTTGACACCTTTTCGACACCGCCCTAAAATTCGGCGTCCTCATATTGTGTGAGGGCGTTTTATTACGTGTTTACGAAGCAAAAGCTAAAACCAGGAGCTATTTAATGGCAACAGTTAACCAGCTGGTACGCAAACCACGTGCTCGCAAAGTTGCGAAAAGCAACGTGCCTGCGCTGGAAGCATGCCCGCAAAAACGTGGCGTATGTACTCGTGTATATACTACCACTCCTAAAAAACCGAACTCCGCACTGCGTAAAGTTTGCCGTGTTCGTCTGACTAACGGTTTTGAAGTGACTTCCTACATCGGTGGTGAAGGTCACAACCTGCAGGAGCACTCCGTGATCCTGATCCGTGGCGGTCGTGTTAAAGACCTCCCGGGTGTTCGTTACCACACCGTTCGTGGCGCGCTTGACTGCTCCGGCGTTAAAGACCGTAAGCAAGCTCGTTCTAAGTACGGCGTGAAGCGTCCTAAGGCTTAATGGTTCTCCGTTAAGTAAGGCCAAACGTTTTAAATTAATGTCAAACTAAACTCGTAGAGTTTTGGACAATCCTGAATTAACAACGGAGTATTTCCATGCCACGTCGTCGCGTCATTGGTCAGCGTAAAATTCTGCCGGATCCGAAGTTCGGATCAGAACTGCTGGCTAAATTTGTCAATATCCTGATGGTAGATGGTAAAAAATCTACTGCAGAATCAATCGTATACAGCGCGCTGGAGACCCTGGCTCAGCGTTCTGGTAAATCTGAACTGGAAGCTTTCGAAGTCGCTCTCGAAAACGTTCGCCCGACTGTAGAAGTTAAATCCCGCCGTGTAGGTGGTTCTACTTATCAGGTACCAGTTGAAGTCCGTCCGGTCCGTCGTAATGCTCTGGCAATGCGTTGGATCGTAGAAGCTGCTCGTAAACGCGGTGATAAATCCATGGCTCTGCGCCTGGCGAACGAACTTTCTGACGCTGCAGACAACAAAGGTACTGCAGTTAAGAAACGTGAAGACGTTCACCGTATGGCAGAAGCCAACAAGGCGTTCGCACACTACCGTTGGTAATCCCTTCGGAGTCATAGTCACCAGGCGGGCGCTTCAGGTAAGTCGCCCGTTTTGGATAACTTAACTGAACGCCTAAAGATATCAACGAGGAATCAAATGGCTCGTACAACACCCATCGCACGCTACCGTAATATCGGTATCAGTGCGCACATCGACGCCGGTAAAACCACTACTACCGAACGTATTCTGTTCTACACCGGTGTAAACCACAAAATCGGTGAAGTTCATGACGGCGCAGCTACCATGGACTGGATGGAGCAGGAGCAGGAGCGTGGTATTACTATCACCTCCGCAGCGACTACTGCATTCTGGTCTGGTATGGCTAAGCAGTATGAACCGCATCGCATCAACATCATCGACACCCCGGGGCACGTTGACTTCACTATCGAAGTAGAACGTTCCATGCGTGTTCTCGATGGTGCGGTAATGGTTTACTGCGCAGTTGGTGGTGTTCAGCCGCAGTCTGAAACCGTATGGCGTCAGGCAAACAAATACAAAGTTCCGCGCATTGCGTTCGTTAACAAAATGGACCGCATGGGCGCGAACTTCCTGAAAGTTGTTGGTCAGATCAAAACCCGTCTGGGCGCGAACCCGGTTCCGCTGCAGCTGGCAATTGGTGCTGAAGAAGGTTTCACCGGCGTTGTTGACCTGGTGAAAATGAAAGCCATCAACTGGAACGATGCCGACCAGGGCGTTACCTTCGAATACGAAGATATCCCGGCTGACATGCAGGACCTGGCTAACGAATGGCACCAGAACCTGATCGAGTCCGCCGCAGAAGCTTCTGAAGAGCTGATGGAAAAATACCTGGGTGGTGAAGAACTGACTGAAGAAGAGATCAAACAAGCTCTGCGTCAGCGCGTTCTGAACAACGAAATCATCCTGGTAACCTGTGGTTCTGCATTTAAGAACAAAGGTGTTCAGGCGATGCTGGATGCGGTAATTGATTACCTGCCATCCCCGGTAGACGTACCTGCGATCAACGGTATTCTGGACGACGGTAAAGATACTCCGGCTGAGCGTCACGCAAGCGACGACGAGCCGTTCTCTGCGCTGGCGTTCAAAATCGCTACCGACCCGTTTGTGGGTAACCTGACCTTCTTCCGTGTGTACTCCGGTGTGGTTAACTCTGGTGATACCGTACTGAACTCCGTGAAAACCGCACGTGAGCGTTTCGGTCGTATCGTTCAGATGCACGCTAACAAACGTGAAGAGATCAAAGAAGTTCGCGCGGGCGACATCGCGGCTGCTATCGGCCTGAAAGACGTGACTACCGGTGACACCCTGTGTGATCCGGAAAACCCGATCATTCTGGAACGTATGGAATTCCCTGAGCCGGTAATCTCCATCGCGGTAGAACCGAAAACCAAAGCTGACCAGGAAAAAATGGGTCTGGCTCTGGGCCGTCTGGCGAAAGAAGACCCGTCATTCCGCGTATGGACTGATGAAGAATCTAACCAGACCATCATCGCTGGTATGGGTGAACTTCACCTGGATATCATCGTTGACCGTATGAAGCGTGAATTCAACGTTGAAGCGAACGTGGGTAAACCTCAGGTTGCTTACCGCGAAGCGATTCGCGCGAAAGTTACCGACATCGAAGGTAAACACGCGAAACAGTCTGGTGGTCGCGGTCAGTATGGTCATGTTGTTATCGACATGTACCCGCTGGAGCCGGGCTCTAACCCGAAAGGTTACGAGTTCATCAACGACATCAAAGGTGGTGTAATTCCTGGCGAGTACATCCCGGCCGTTGATAAAGGCATCCAGGAGCAGCTGAAATCTGGCCCGCTGGCGGGTTATCCGGTAGTTGATCTCGGTGTGCGTCTGCACTTCGGTTCTTACCATGACGTTGACTCCTCTGAGCTGGCGTTTAAACTGGCTGCGTCTATCGCCTTTAAAGAAGGCTTTAAGAAAGCAAAACCAGTTCTGCTTGAGCCGATCATGAAGGTTGAAGTAGAAACACCTGAAGAGAATACCGGTGACGTTATCGGCGACCTTAGCCGCCGTCGTGGTATGCTCAAAGGTCAGGAATCTGAAGTTACAGGCGTTAAGATCCACGCTGAAGTACCGCTGTCTGAAATGTTCGGATATGCAACTCAGCTGCGTTCTCTGACCAAAGGTCGCGCATCGTACACTATGGAATTCCTGAAGTATGATGATGCGCCGAACAACGTTGCTCAGGCCGTAATCGAAGCCCGTGGTAAATAAGCCGCAGGGTTAAAAACCAAAATCCCGTGCTCTCTCCTGAAGGGGAGAGCGCTATAGTAAGGAATATAGCCGTGTCTAAAGAAAAATTTGAACGTACAAAACCGCACGTTAACGTCGGCACCATCGGCCACGTTGACCACGGTAAAACTACCCTGACCGCTGCAATCACCACCGTACTGGCTAAAACCTACGGCGGTGCTGCTCGTGCATTCGACCAGATCGATAACGCTCCGGAAGAAAAAGCGCGTGGTATCACCATCAACACTTCTCACGTTGAATACGATACCCCGACCCGCCACTACGCACACGTAGACTGCCCGGGGCACGCCGACTATGTAAAAAACATGATCACCGGTGCTGCGCAGATGGACGGCGCGATCCTGGTTGTTGCTGCGACTGACGGCCCGATGCCGCAGACCCGTGAGCACATCCTGCTGGGTCGTCAGGTAGGCGTTCCGTACATCATCGTGTTCCTGAACAAATGCGACA
>NZ_JAGERQ010000016.1:0-94214 GCF_017572645.1 Salmonella sp. 32100201201700099SM
TTTGCCTGGCGGCAGTAGCGCGGTGGTCCCACCTGACCCCATGCCGAACTCAGAAGTGAAACGCCGTAGCGCCGATGGTAGTGTGGGGTCTCCCCATGCGAGAGTAGGGAACTGCCAGGCATCAAATTAAGCAGTAAATTGATGTAAAAATAAGTGGTTGTAAAAGAATTCGGTGGAGCGGTAGTTCAGTTGGTTAGAATACCTGCCTGTCACGCAGGGGGTCGCGGGTTCGAGTCCCGTCCGTTCCGCCACCCTAATTAGGGGCGTAGTTCAATTGGTAGAGCACCGGTCTCCAAAACCGGGTGTTGGGAGTTCGAGTCTCTCCGCCCCTGCCAGAAATAATCCTTAGCATCTGCTAAGGATTTTTTTTTGCCTGAAATTACCTGATTATCTGATCAGGTAATCGTAAGTTCCCTTCTTTTTCTTTTCATCATTTTCATTGTTCATCCAGCACATCCGTTTTTAACAGATCGCAGATCAGCGAGTATTTATCGCTGTTTTGCAGCCAAATGGCGTATAGCGGCCGTGAAAGCGTTGCGCTGTCGGCAACGGTATGTAATCCGCCCTTTTCATTTGCCCAGTTTACAGGAAGCCAGCTACAGCCATTTAATGCGCTAAGCTGCTGTCGGGCGAGTTCGGCTGAGCTGGTTGTTAATACCGGTACTTCATCTGCTGCGATCAGCCCTGTTTCATGCTGTTGGAAGTCTGGTCCCCACTCCAGCCGCAGATAATTGAGTTCTGATTTCTTACGGGCAGGGCTGCTGCAATATAACGCCAAAGTGAAGTGCCCTAACAGCTGACTGCTGAACTCATCCATTTTGGGCGCTTCGGTAGTAATGAGGAGATCAAGCTGGCGTTCATGAAGTTGCTTCACAAGCGATTGCCGTTGAGCGATTCTGGCTTCGAACTGCAGGCCGCTTTGCGGCTCCTGTAGTTGGTACAGTCGACCCAGCCAGGCGTTAAGCATACACTCCCATAAAGACGCGCTGGCGCCGATGGAAAACTCGTTATGGCGTGAGGTATGCGCCACCTCTTTACGTGCCGCCTGCCACGTATTCATCAGCGTTTCCGCATACGGTAAAAGTTTTTCGCCAGCCGTGGTTAAACGGATATTGTTTCTGTGCCGCGTAAAAAGGTTTACGCCCAGTTGATTCTCCAGTTGCCTGATACGAAAGCTCACCGCGGATTGCGTCAGGTAAAGTGCTTCTGCGGCCCGCCCGAAATGGCGTGTCCGGCTAACTTCCAGGAAAGTTTTTAACAATTCCGTATCCACTGTGCTCTCCACAAAATTATTTTTCGTTATGATTTAAATGTTTTGTTTTACACTCTGTCAAGCGTAACTAATACTCCGCGCCATAAATAGCTCAGACAAAGAATTAGGAGCGTGCAGGATGGCGGAAAGCTTTACGACGACTAATCGATATTTTGACAATAAACATTATCCACGTGGATTCTCTCGTCACGGTGATTTCACGATTAAAGAGGCACAACTGCTTGAGCGTCATGGTCATGCCTTTAATGATCTGGATCTTGGCAAGCGTGAGCCTGTGACTGAAGAAGAGAAGCTGTTTGTAGCGGTATGTCGCGGTGAACGCGAGCCGGTAACGGATGCAGAACGCGTCTGGTCCAAGTATATGACGCGTATCAAGCGTCCAAAACGCTTCCACACCTTGTCTGGCGGCAAGCCGCAAGTTGAAGGCGCAGAAGACTACACCGAAGCTGATGATTAATAAATATCCTCCGGCATAGCCGGAGGTTTTTCTGATGCGCCTGTAAGGCTCTCTTACCAGCCGCGCCCTAACAGGCGCATACGATCTGACATTTGCATCAAACTTCGTTACTTACGGCCCGTAAACGGGCTGCTAGGATAAGGGATCGATAACTGCTCACCCATTTTATCCTCTTCAAGCTGGTGCTTTATGTAATCCTGTATCTTCGCCGTGTTCTTACCCACCGTATCGACGTAGTACCCTCTGCACCAGAACTCCCTGTTCCTGTATTTGAATTTCAAATCGCCAAACTGCTCATAAAGCATCAGGCTACTTTTTCCCTTCAGATAACCCATAAACCCTGACACGCTCATCTTCGGCGGGATCTCCAGAAGCATATGGATATGATCTGCACAGCATTCCGCTTCCAGAATGTTCACATTTTTCCACTCACATAGTTTCCTTAAAATGCTGCCTACCGCTCTACGCTTCTCTCCGTAGAACGCCTGTCTTCGGTATTTTGGCGCGAAAACTATGTGATATTTACAGTTCCATCGGGTGTGCGCTAAGCTCTTTTCGTCCCCCATTGGGACCCCCTTTTGATTTCTTGTTGAACTTTTGCAGTTGCCAGACCGCAAGATGTTTTAACAAATCAAAAGGGGTTTTAATAACTGGCTTAAAGCTGAAAGCTTTCCGGAACCCCCAGCCTAGCTGGGGGTTTTCCATAGACAATAAAAAGGGCGTAATGCCCTTTTTTTACGCCAACAGCTTTTGCAAATGAATTAACAACCTGTCTATCGCCCGATAGCTTACCGCCTCCTGCAAATGCTGACGCGAGATCTAGTCAGCCAGTTCTATGTCGGCAATGGTTCTGGCAACTTTTAGTAAACGCTGCCAGGCGCGAATGGATAATCCAAGATGCACCAGCGTGTCTTCAAGCCAGCGGGCGTCATCGTGATGTAAAACACAATATTTTTGGATTTCGCGACCCTCCAGACGCGCGTTTAACTTCTTCTGGCGTCGGTACTGCCGTTCATGGGCGGCGATGACCCGCTTTTTTACCGTAGCGCTGCTCTCACCCTTTGAGGCGTGTTGGCTAAGAATCCCGGGCGGAGGAGGCGGTATCTCAAGCGAAAGGTCAAAACGATCAAGAAACGGGCCTGACAACCGATTAAGGTAACGTAGTGTCTGTTCTGGCGTGCAGCGATTATGGTTTCCCTGATAATGTCCGGTCGGGCTGGGATTCATTGCGGCGATTAACTGGAACCTGGCAGGGTACGTTATTTTCGCTCTGGTACGGGATAAATGAATTTGACCGGATTCTATAGGTTCACGTAGCGCATCCAGTGTGCGTCGTTCAAATTCAGGCAATTCATCAAGGAATAAAATTCCGTTGTGCGCCAGCGATATCTCTCCCGGGGCGGGTATTGCGCCGCCGCCGACCATAGCAGTAAGTGAGGCGCTATGATGAGGTGAGCGAAAGGGACGTTGCTGCCATCGTTTTTGTACCGTATCGGCATTAACCAGACTGAGGATCGCGGCGCTTTCCAACGCCTCTTCATTGCTTAATGGTGGAAGAATCCCGCTCAGTCGACTGGCCAGCATGGTTTTACCCGTACCCGGCGGGCCGATCAATAGCAGATTATGTCCCCCTGCCGCTGTAATCTCCAGGCCGCGTTTACCCTGCTCCTGACCGATCACATCGCGAAGATCGGCAGTTGCGGTAGACGATGCCATATCCTGAGCTAAAGGTCTTTCCAGGGCGTGTTTCCCTTCCAGAAAGGCGCAGACGGTTTGTAGATGATCGGCGATAAAACATCCTTCTTTGCTGATAAGCCCAACCTCCGCCGCGTTCTCTGTTGCGACGATAATATTTCTGCCGGCCCTGATGGCTTCCGTTGCACTTGATATTGCGCCAGGAACGCCGCGTAATGCGCCTGTAAGCGCTAACTCACCCACCAGCTCATATGCCTCAAGATTCGACGCTGTAAGCTGCTCAGACGCGGCCAGAAGCGCAACAGCAATAGGCAGGTCATACCTTCCGCCCTCTTTCGGTAGATCGGCTGGAGCAAGGTTAATAGTTATTTTTTTAGCCGGAAATTCATATCCGCTATTAATAATCGCACTACGTACCCGGTCACGCGCCTCTTTTACCGTGGTTTCCGGTAGGCCAACCATGGTTAATCCCGGTAATCCATTACTGATATGCACCTCTATAGTGATAGGCGGCGCATTGACGCCAAGTGCGGCGCGAGTATGAACAATCGCCAGTGACATAATCCCTCCTGTTACGTGGATTATGCGGAATAGAAGAGAAAATCGAATTACTGACTTTTTGTTTTTTAGCGGCTGATTCCTGAATTTTGGCGTCATTTTCAGGTAAGAAACATCAAACTGGAAGAACGCTCGCAGAAGCGAAAAGAAGGAAAACAGGGTGTAAAGCGCACCAAAAGGGGGAGGAAAACGTGAAAATTTTTCAGTTGCTAATTTTTCTTATAAAAAACAAAGCCCTTTTAGGCATTCACCTGCATTATCTGAAACGTGGTTAAAAAAATATCTTGTGCTATTGGCAAAACCTATGGTAACTCTTTAGGTATTCCTTCGAACAAGATGCAAGAATAGACAAAAATGACAGCCCTTCTACGAGTGATTAGCCTGGTCGTGATTAGCGTGGTGGTGATTATTATCCCACCGTGCGGGGCTGCACTTGGACGAGGAAAGGCTTAGAAATCAAGCCTTAACGAACTAAGACCCCCGCACCGAAAGGTCCGGGGTTTTTTTTTGGCCTGAAAAACTTAAGCGAGGAGCAGAGCGTGAATAACAGCATAAAATTCTGTTTCTCAAGATTTACGACGGGGATGTAACTATGAACGGGGCACAGTGGGTGGTACATGCTTTGCGAGCGCAGGGGGTGAAAACCGTATTTGGTTATCCTGGCGGCGCAATTATGCCGGTTTACGACGCGTTGTATGACGGTGGTGTGGAGCATTTGTTGTGCCGACACGAGCAGGGTGCCGCAATGGCGGCAATCGGTTATGCCCGTTCTACTGGCAAAACCGGTGTTTGTATCGCCACCTCGGGCCCTGGCGCCACTAACCTGATCACTGGCCTGGCGGATGCGTTGTTAGATTCGGTCCCCGTTGTCGCGATCACGGGTCAGGTTTCCGCCCCGTTCATCGGTACCGATGCGTTCCAGGAGGTGGATGTGTTAGGGCTGTCGCTGGCCTGTACCAAACACAGCTTCCTGGTGCAGTCGCTGGCAGAGTTGCCGCGCATCATGGCGGAGGCTTTTGAAGTCGCCAACGCTGGCCGTCCCGGACCCGTTCTGGTGGATATCCCGAAAGATATCCAGTTGGCCAGCGGTGAGCTGGAACCCTGGTTTACTACCGTCGATAACGAAGCGACTTTCCCGCAGGCTGATGTGGAACAGGCGCGCCAGATGCTGGAACAGGCGAAAAAACCCATGCTGTACGTCGGCGGTGGTGTTGGTATGGCGAAGGCGGTTCCGGCGCTGCGTAAATTTATCGAGGTAACGCAAATGCCAGTTACCTGCACGCTGAAAGGTCTGGGGGCTGTTGAAGCTGATTATCCGTACTATCTGGGCATGCTGGGAATGCACGGTACTAAAGCGGCTAATTTCGCGGTGCAAGAGTGTGATTTACTGATCGCAGTGGGTGCACGTTTTGATGACCGGGTGACCGGTAAGCTGAATACGTTTGCGCCTAACGCCAGCGTAATCCATATGGATATCGACCCGGCGGAAATGAACAAACTGCGTCAGGCACACGTCGCGTTGCAGGGCGATTTAAATTCGCTGTTGCCGGCATTACAGCAACCGCTGAAGATCGACGCATGGCGTCAGTCTTGTGCAGAGCTGCGCGCAGAACACGCCTGGCGCTATGACCATCCTGGCGAGACTATCTATGCGCCGTTGTTGTTGAAGCAATTGTCGGAACGCAAACCCGCAGACAGTGTGGTGACGACGGATGTGGGGCAGCATCAGATGTGGTCAGCCCAGCATATGACTTACACCCGCCCGGAGAACTTCATCACTTCCAGCGGTCTGGGGACGATGGGATTCGGCTTACCGGCGGCCGTTGGCGCGCAGGTAGCGCGACCGAATGATACCGTTATCTGTATCTCCGGTGACGGCTCCTTCATGATGAATGTTCAGGAGTTGGGCACCGTAAAACGCAAGCAGTTACCGTTGAAGATAGTCTTACTCGACAACCAGCGGTTAGGGATGGTTCGACAATGGCAGCAACTGTTTTTCCAGGAGCGATATAGCGAAACCACCCTGACCGATAACCCCGATTTCCTCATGCTGGCCAGCACCTTCGGCATTCCAGGCCAGCACATTACTCGTAAAGACCAGGTTGAAGCGGCACTCGACACGATGTTGGCAAGCGAAGGGCCGTACCTGCTTCACGTCTCAATCGACGAACTTGAAAATGTCTGGCCGTTGGTGCCGCCTGGCGCCAGTAACTCTGAAATGCTGGAGAAATTATCATGATGCAACATCAGGTCAATGTATCGGCACGCTTTAATCCAGAAACCTTAGAACGTGTTTTACGCGTGGTGCGCCATCGTGGTTTTCAGGTGTGCTCCATGAATATGGAAGCCGCGACCGATGCGCAGAATATAAATATTGAATTGACCGTTGCCAGTCCCCGGTCGGTCGACTTACTGTTTAGTCAGTTAAGTAAACTGGTAGATGTTGCGCATGTCGCAATCTGCCAGAGCGCTGCCACATCACAACAAATCCGCGCCTGAGCGCAAAAGGAAGAAAAATGACGACGAAAAAAGCTGATTACATTTGGTTCAATGGCGAGATGGTGCGCTGGGAAGACGCGAAGGTTCACGTAATGTCTCACGCGCTGCACTACGGTACGTCGGTATTTGAAGGGATTCGGTGCTACGACTCTCACAAAGGCCCGGTAGTGTTTCGTCATCGTGAACATATGCAGCGCCTGCGCGACTCAGCAAAAATTTATCGTTTTCCGGTTTCCCAGAGCATTGATGAGCTGATGGAAGCCTGCCGCGACGTAATTCGTAAAAATAATCTGACCAGCGCCTATATCCGTCCGTTGGTATTTGTAGGCGATGTCGGTATGGGCGTTAACCCGCCCCCGGGATACACCACTGACGTCATCATCGCCGCGTTCCCGTGGGGGGCATACCTGGGCGCCGAAGCGCTGGATCAGGGGATCGATGCGATGGTTTCTTCCTGGAACCGCGCTGCGCCGAACACCATTCCGACCGCCGCCAAAGCGGGCGGGAACTATCTTTCCTCACTGCTGGTGGGTAGCGAAGCGCGCCGCCACGGCTATCAGGAAGGCATCGCCCTGGATGTAAACGGCTATATATCCGAAGGCGCAGGCGAAAACCTGTTTGAGGTAAAAGATGGCGTGCTGTTTACTCCGCCGTTTACCTCTTCCGCGCTGCCAGGCATTACTCGCGACGCGATCATCAAACTGGCGAAAGAGCTGGGTATTGAAGTGCGTGAGCAGGTGCTGTCCCGTGAATCGCTGTATCTGGCCGACGAAGTGTTTATGTCCGGAACTGCGGCAGAAATTACTCCGGTACGCAGCGTTGATGGTATCCAGGTAGGCGAAGGCCGTTGCGGCCCTGTTACCAAGCGTATCCAACAAGCCTTCTTTGGTCTCTTCACTGGAGAAACCGAGGATAAATGGGGCTGGTTGGATCCGGTAATTTCATAATAAATAAAATTAATATTTTCCCAAAATAATTTGCGTCACAGGAAGGCGGCAACGCAGCGAATCCCCTGGAGCTTACTGTAGTAAGTGACTGGAGTGAGGCAGCCAACGCACCTGTGGCGTGAAGTATGAAGGGAAAAGATGGGGAGTAAATAAAGCATGCCTAAGTACCGTTCCGCCACCACCACTCATGGTCGTAATATGGCGGGTGCCCGCGCGCTGTGGCGCGCCACCGGAATGACCGACAGTGATTTTGGCAAACCGATTATCGCCGTGGTGAACTCATTCACTCAGTTTGTGCCGGGTCACGTTCATCTGCGCGATCTCGGTAAGCTGGTCGCCGAACAGATTGAAGCTTCCGGCGGTGTGGCGAAAGAGTTCAACACTATTGCCGTGGATGACGGGATCGCCATGGGGCACGGGGGTATGCTCTATTCACTGCCGTCGCGCGAGCTGATCGCCGACTCCGTGGAGTACATGGTGAACGCTCACTGCGCTGACGCGATGGTGTGTATCTCCAACTGCGACAAAATCACCCCAGGGATGCTCATGGCCTCGCTGCGCCTGAATATTCCGGTGATCTTTGTCTCCGGCGGCCCGATGGAAGCCGGGAAAACCAAACTGTCCGATCAGATCATCAAGCTCGATCTGGTTGATGCCATGATTCAGGGAGCGGACCCGAAAGTCTCTGACGATCAAAGTAACCAGGTTGAACGCTCCGCCTGTCCAACCTGCGGCTCCTGCTCCGGCATGTTTACCGCTAACTCCATGAATTGCCTGACCGAAGCGCTGGGCCTGTCGCAGCCGGGCAACGGCTCGCTGCTGGCGACCCATGCTGACCGGAAGCAGTTGTTCCTCAATGCTGGTAAGCGGATTGTTGAACTGACTAAACGCTATTACGAGCAGGATGACGAAAGCGCACTGCCGCGTAACATCGCCAACAAGGCGGCGTTTGAGAATGCGATGACGCTGGATATTGCGATGGGCGGTTCGACCAATACCGTTCTGCATCTACTGGCGGCGGCGCAGGAAGCGGAAATCGACTTCACCATGAGTGATATCGACAAGCTGTCCCGCAAGGTGCCGCAGCTGTGTAAAGTGGCGCCAAGTACCCAGAAATACCATATGGAAGATGTTCACCGTGCCGGCGGTGTGCTGGGTATTTTAGGCGAGCTGGATCGCGCCGGGCTGCTGAACCGCAACGTGAAAAACGTATTAGGCCTGACGCTGCCGCAAACGCTGGAACAGTACGACATCACGGTTACGCAGGACGAAGCGGTTAAAAAAATGTTCCGTGCTGGCCCTGCCGGTATCCGTACTACCCAGGCGTTCTCTCAGGATTGTCGCTGGGATTCGCTGGATGACGACCGCGCAGCGGGTTGCATCCGCTCGCTGGAATATGCCTATAGCAAAGACGGCGGTCTGGCGGTGCTGTATGGCAACTTCGCCGAAAACGGCTGCATCGTAAAAACCGCGGGCGTGGATGACAGCATCCTTAAATTTACCGGTCCTGCCAAAGTTTACGAAAGCCAGGACGATGCGGTAGAGGCGATTCTCGGCGGCAAAGTAGTGGAAGGCGATGTGGTCGTAATCCGCTACGAAGGGCCGAAAGGCGGGCCGGGAATGCAGGAAATGCTCTATCCGACCAGTTTCCTGAAGTCGATGGGGCTGGGCAAAGCCTGCGCGCTCATCACCGATGGGCGTTTCTCCGGCGGTACTTCGGGTCTTTCCATCGGCCACGTCTCGCCGGAAGCGGCCAGCGGCGGCACTATTGCGCTGATTGAAGATGGCGACACCATTGCGATTGATATCCCGAACCGCAGCATTCAGTTGCAGTTGAGCGAGGCTGAAATCGCCGCACGCCGCGAGGCGCAGGAAGCTCGCGGCGATAAAGCCTGGACGCCGAAAAATCGTCAGCGTCAGGTTTCGTTTGCCCTGCGTGCCTACGCCAGCCTGGCGACCAGCGCCGATAAAGGCGCGGTGCGCGATAAATCGAAACTGGGAGGTTGATGATGGCGGAATCTCAACCTCTGTCAGTCGCGCCGGAAGGGGCGGAGTATCTGCGCGCGGTGCTACGCGCGCCAGTATACGAAGCGGCGCAGGTGACGCCGCTGCAAAAAATGGAAAAGCTCTCGTCACGTCTGGACAACGTTATTCTCGTCAAACGCGAAGACCGGCAGCCGGTACATAGCTTTAAGCTGCGCGGCGCTTACGCGATGATGGCCGGATTGACCGAAGAACAAAAAGCCCACGGCGTGATTACCGCGTCGGCGGGGAACCATGCACAGGGCGTGGCGTTCTCCTCCGCGCGGCTTGGCGTGAAGTCTCTGATCGTCATGCCAAAAGCAACGGCGGATATTAAAGTCGATGCGGTACGCGGTTTTGGCGGCGAAGTGCTGTTGCACGGCGCTAATTTTGATGAAGCGAAAGCGAAAGCTATTGAGCTGGCGCAGCAGCAGGGTTTTACCTGGGTGCCGCCGTTTGATCACCCAATGGTGATCGCCGGGCAGGGCACGCTGGCGCTGGAACTGCTTCAGCAGGATTCGCATCTCGATCGTGTCTTTGTGCCGGTTGGCGGCGGCGGCCTGGCGGCGGGCGTAGCGGTACTGATCAAACAATTGATGCCGCAAATCAAAGTGATTGCCGTCGAAGCGGAGGATTCCGCCTGCCTGAAAGCGGCGTTGGAAGCCGGTCATCCAGTGGATCTCCCGCGCGTTGGGTTATTTGCTGAAGGCGTGGCGGTAAAACGCATCGGCGACGAAACCTTCCGCCTGTGCCAGGAATATCTCGACGACATTATTACAGTCGATAGCGACGCGATCTGCGCGGCGATGAAAGACCTGTTTGAAGATGTGCGTGCGGTGGCGGAGCCGTCCGGCGCGCTGGCGCTGGCGGGGATGAAAAAATATATCGCCCAGCACAATATTCGCGGCGAACGCCTGGCGCACGTCCTTTCCGGCGCCAACGTCAACTTCCACGGCTTGCGCTATGTGTCTGAACGCTGCGAGCTGGGGGAACAGCGCGAAGCGTTACTGGCGGTGACCATTCCGGAAGAAAAGGGGAGCTTCCTCAAATTCTGCCAGTTGCTTGGCGGGCGTATGGTCACCGAATTTAACTACCGTTTTGCCGACGCGAAACATGCCTGTATTTTTGTCGGCGTACGCGTCAGTCAGGGGCTGGAGGAACGAAAAGAGATTATCACCCAACTGTGCGACGGCGGTTATAGCGTAGTGGATCTCTCCGACGATGAAATGGCGAAGCTGCATGTGCGCTATATGGTCGGCGGGCGCCCCTCCAAGCCATTACAGGAGCGTTTGTATAGTTTCGAATTTCCGGAGTCGCCCGGCGCGTTGCTCAAATTCCTGCATACGCTTGGCACGCACTGGAATATTTCGCTATTCCATTACCGCAGCCACGGTACCGATTATGGCCGCGTGCTGGCGGCGTTCGAGTTAGGCGATCATGAGCCGGATTTCGAAACCCGGCTGCATGAACTGGGCTATGAATGCCATGATGAGAGCAATAACCCGGCGTTCCGGTTCTTTCTGGCGGGTTAATTCAGCGTTTAGTTTTTCGGGCCCACAAAGTAAAGTGGGCCTAATATCCAGATATTATCTTCCCTCAGTTATTGGGCTTTCCTGCCAGCCCGGAGCATCCACTCATTTCATTTTGCGAGACGTTTTCCAGAAGGCGCCCAATCTGCTTGTGGTGAAACTCGGCTCACCATATCGTTAGCACCGCCATCACTTGCACCTGCTAAAAACAATGTATAAAATTTTATACAAAAAGATGTTATGTTACTCACCCGAGCTCTCTCCAATGAAAAAGAAATTCGATGGGTGGGATCTTCTCTGGAGGATCTCCTGGCTTTTCCCATAACGGTACGTAAAGCAGTCGGTTATCAGCTTCACAAAATTCAGTATGGAATTGAACCCGATGACTGGAAACCGTTTTCAGAAATTGGGGCTGGGGTAAATGAAATTCGTATTCGTAACAACAATGGTATCTATCGCGTTATGTATGTCGCTAAGTTTGCAGAAGCACTCTACGTTTTGCATAGTTTCCAAAAACAGACGCAACAAACCAGTCAGCATGATAAAAACATCGCCAGAACGCGTTATAACCGGGTGGTGCAACAACGGAGAAACAGCTTGTGATTGCCAAAACTGATAGTGATATTCGCCATGTGACGCCATCTGGCGGTAATGTTTTTGCTGATTTGGGGTTTCATAAGCAGGACGCAGAAAAGTTTTACGCTGATTCCCTGAATGAAATCGAAAACACGTTAGCCATTAAACAACAGCTAATGGAAGAAATTACCCTCTGGATTACGCAAAACCAGATGAAGCAAGTCGAGGTTGCTACAGTTTTGCATATATCCCGACCGCGCGTTTCGGATGTCGTCAACAAGAAATGCAGCAAATTCACCATTGATGCTCTGGTGAATATGCTTAGCCGTATTGGGAAGCCTGTTCGGGTAATGGTAGGGCCGTAAAACTAATTCGGTAAAATCTTCCAGAACGCATCAATTAGCGGCTCATGCAGCCGCTTTTTTTGCGCGCAGACGCCAAGCTCAAACGGCGTTTTTTCATCACTGCGTTCTAAAATCATCACCCGGTTGCGCACCGGCTCCGGACTGTTTTCCAGCACCACTTCCGGCAGCAGCGCCACGCCGCAGCCCAGCGCCACCATTGAGACCATCGCTTCGTGACCGCCGACGGTGGCGTAAATCTGCGGATTGCTGATTTTATGGCGGCGAAACCACAGCTCAATGCGGCGGCGTACCGGTCCCTGATCGGCCATGATAAACGGCACCGTTGACCAGTCGGGCTTATCAACCGACACCTGATTACGCACCGGGCAGGGCAGCGCCGGGGCGATCAGCACCACCGCCAGATTTTCCAGCATCGAAAACGCCACCGCGCCGGGCAGCGTTTCTGGTTTGCCGGCGATTGCCAGGTCCGCTTCTCCCGTTACCACCTTTTCCATCGCATCGGCGGCGTCTCCGGTCGTCAATTTGATTTCAACAGAAGGGTGTTCGGCGCGAAAACGGTCGAGAATCGGCGGCAGGTGGCTGTACGCCGCAGTCACTGAACAGAAGATATGGAGTTCGCCGGAAAGGGACGGCCCCTGCTGATCGAGGGTATGGCGCAACTGCTGATATTGCAAAAGCGTCTGTTGGGCAAACACTCGCAGCTCTTCACCCGCTTCGGTCAGCGTGACCGTACGGTTATCGCGCACAAACAGCGGCTGGCCGAGGTCTTCTTCCAGCCGCTGAATCTGTCGGGAAAGGGTGGAAGGACTGACATGCATCGCCCGCGCGCTGCGGCCAAAATGGCGGCTTTCCGCCAGATGCAGGAAGGTTTTTAGATCGCGTAAATCCACAGACAGACCTCCGATTTTTGACGTTGCATAAACCGCAACATAACGTTGTGAATATATCAATTTCCGCAATAAATTTCCTGTTGTAATGTGGGTTCATTCGCACAGATAGCAATCTGTAAACCGAACAATAAGCGCGACAACACAACATCACGGAGTACACCATCATGGCTAACTACTTTAATACACTGAATCTGCGCCAGCAGCTGGCGCAGCTGGGTAAATGTCGCTTTATGGGCCGCGACGAATTCGCCGACGGCGCGAGCTACCTGCAGGGTAAAAAAGTGGTCATCGTCGGCTGTGGCGCTCAGGGTCTGAACCAGGGCCTGAACATGCGTGACTCCGGTCTGGATATTTCCTACGCCCTGCGTAAAGAAGCTATTGCTGAGAAGCGCGCCTCCTGGCGTAAAGCGACCGAAAACGGCTTCAAAGTAGGCACCTACGAAGAGCTGATCCCGCAGGCTGACCTGGTGGTTAACCTTACGCCGGACAAACAGCACTCCGACGTTGTACGTTCTGTACAGCCGCTGATGAAAGACGGCGCAGCGCTGGGTTACTCCCACGGCTTCAACATCGTCGAAGTGGGCGAGCAGATCCGTAAAGACATCACCGTGGTGATGGTGGCACCGAAGTGCCCGGGCACCGAAGTACGTGAAGAATACAAGCGTGGCTTCGGTGTGCCAACGCTGATCGCCGTTCACCCGGAAAACGATCCGAAAGGCGAAGGTATGGCGATTGCTAAAGCCTGGGCTGCGGCCACCGGCGGTCACCGTGCGGGCGTACTGGAATCTTCTTTCGTGGCGGAAGTGAAATCTGACCTGATGGGCGAGCAGACCATTCTGTGCGGTATGCTGCAGGCCGGTTCTCTGCTGTGCTTCGACAAGCTGGTGGCAGAAGGCACCGACCCGGCATACGCCGAAAAACTGATTCAGTTCGGCTGGGAAACCATCACCGAAGCGCTGAAGCAGGGCGGCATCACCCTGATGATGGACCGTCTGTCTAACCCGGCGAAACTGCGTGCTTACGCGCTGTCCGAACAGCTGAAAGAGATTATGGCGCCGCTGTTCCAGAAACACATGGATGACATCATCTCCGGCGAATTCTCTTCCGGCATGATGGCTGACTGGGCGAACGACGATAAGAAACTGCTGACCTGGCGTGAAGAGACCGGTAAAACCGCGTTCGAAACCGCGCCGCAGTTTGAAGGTAAAATCGGCGAGCAGGAGTACTTCGATAAAGGCGTTCTGATGATCGCGATGGTGAAAGCGGGCGTTGAGCTAGCGTTCGAAACCATGGTCGATTCCGGCATCATCGAAGAATCCGCTTACTACGAATCACTGCACGAGTTGCCGCTGATTGCCAACACCATCGCCCGTAAGCGCCTGTACGAAATGAACGTGGTTATCTCCGATACCGCAGAATACGGTAACTACCTGTTCTCTTACGCTTGCGTACCGCTACTGAAACCGTTTATGGCGGAATTGCAACCGGGCGATCTGGGTAGTGCTATCCCGGAAGGCGCGGTAGACAACGCACAGCTTCGCGACGTGAACGACGCGATTCGTAGTCATGCGATTGAGCAGGTAGGTAAGAAACTGCGCGGCTATATGACGGATATGAAGCGTATTGCGGTAGCGGGTTGATATACCTTGTCGGGTGGCGCTAGCGCTTACCCGACCGACAAAATCAAGCAGACGATGTAGGTCGGGTAAGGCGTAGCCGCCACCCGGCTTTTTATTTACGATACAATACCTTAATGATGTGGTAACCGAACTGGGTATGCAGTGGGCCGGTTGGCTCCAGTACCGGGCAGGAAAAGACTACTTTATCGAATGCCGGAACCATCTGGCCCTGACGAAATTCGCCTAAATGACCGCCTTTTTTACCGGATGGGCAGATAGAATGCTTCTTCGCCAGCTTCTCAAAATCGCCGCCGTTTTTAATTTGCTCCAGAAGATCTAAAGCCAGTTTCTCTTCTTTTACAAGAATATGCAGTGCTGCTGCCATTTTTGCCATTATTGTGTTCTCACGTCGCAAAGATTGGCCGTCACTTTATCACTCCTTAGGCCGTCAGACATATACTCTTCGCCATTACAGGACAGATGTCCCGCCTGATTTAATGAACCGGGAGATAAGCGGCATTTTTAGCGGGCGTATTTCGGATGGGCGGGACGACGGTCCTGTCCTTTCTGACAAGGGGCGAGATACCATGAACATAATGAAAAACGCAGAATTTCCAGACGACTGGCTTTTAGGGCTACGCCAGGTCGTACGCGACCCAGTGCTCTATGAATTACTCAAATACTGCCCGTTGGAAATCATGCAGTGCTGGCGATTTGACGACATTTCCCGCGGCGCGCTTATCTGCCGCCAGGGGGAAACATGCCAGCAATTTTCGCTCATCGTGGCCGGCGAAGTGGATGTTTTTTACGAAGCTGAAGATGGACGCCGTTACCGGCAGGCGCGTTATGGCAAAGGAGACATGCTGGGCGAGCTAGAGATATTTGAGTCGCGGCATTACATCTGTTCTGTCGTAGCCGTCGGCAATGTACAGCTACTTAGCCTGCCGCAAGCACATTTTTGCCGCTGGCTGGCGCTGGATAACCACTTTAACCAGCGAATGCTGCGGTTTTTCAGCCAACAGTATTACCAGTTGTCGAAAAAGGCCAGTAGCGACAATTTGTACTCGCTGCATCAGCGCGTATGCCAGGCATTATGGCTGCGTTATCAACAATATGAATCAACCACTATTTTGCTTGATAAGCAGAATCTTGGTCAGGAATTTGCGGCGGCGACGCGCAGTATCAACCGGATACTGCACGATCTGAAATCGCTGAACATTATCGATACCGACGGTGAGCGGATCATTTTACTGGCTCCTGAAAAACTCAAACAGGAGGCGGAAATCTGAACCTCTCAGAACAATAAGGAGAGGGAGATGCAACCCCATATTCGGCTTAACACAAGCATGACCCGCGCGAAATATGCGCTTTTGCCCGGCGATCCCGGGCGGGTGGATAGAATCGCCCGTTTTCTTGATAAGGCTGAGATTCTGGGGCAAAACCGGGAGTTTCGCGCGGCGCGCGGCTGGTACCAGGGGGTTGAAATAGTCGTGCTCTCCACGGGAATCGGCGGACCGTCAACCGCTATCGCCATTGAGGAGTTACGCCAGGTTGGCGTCAACACGCTAATCCGTATCGGTAGTTGCGGCGCGGTGGCTGACGACGGCGCCAGCAAAACCTATGCGCCCGCCAGTTATCCGGCCTGTGCGGACCCTTATCTTACCGCCACGCTGATACAGCAGGCGAAACAGATGAACATCTCTGCCGTTTGCGGGCTGGTGCGCAGCCATGACAGTTTTTATACCGATCGCGAAGCTGAACTGGATGCCGAATGGTCGGCCAGGGGAGTTCTCGGCGCGGATATGGAAACCGCCGCGCTGATGGTGGTGGGAGCGTTACGTGGGCTGCGTACCGCGTCGTTGCTAAACGTGGTCGTCGCGCATAGTGGCTGTCTGGAGAGCAGCATTAACCATTATGTTCAGCAGGAAACCTTGTGCCAGCAAGGTGAAGAGCGCCAGATTTCTCTGGCGCTTCAGGCCATTTATTTCGATAGTTTGCAAGGAGAGCAATGATGGACTTTTTCAGCATTAACAATGTAATGGTCAACATTCCTCTCGGCGAGGGTGGGTATGCGCTATCGTGGATTGAGGCTATCGGTACCGTCTTTGGCTTATTGTGCATCTGGTGCGCCAGCCGGGAAAAAATCATTAATTACCTGTTTGGCTTGATTAACGTCACTCTGTTTGCCGCCATCTTTTTTCAGATTCAACTGTATGCCAGCTTGCTACTTCAGGTGTTTTTCTTTGCGGCGAATATTTACGGCTGGTACGCATGGAGCCGGCAGAATGACGCCCGGGAAGCCGCTCTGAAAGTACGCTGGCTTTCTTGTCAACAAACATGGAGGTTGGGGGGCATATGTATTATTAGCATTCTGCTGATGACGTGGTTTATCGATCCGGTCTTCGCTATGTTGACCCGCGTTATGCTCGCTCTGCTGCAAACGGTAGGTATGCAGGTGGCGATGCCTGAACTCCAGCCGGACGCGTTCCCGTTCTGGGATTCCACCATGCTGGTGTTGTCGATTGCGGCGATGGTGCTGATGACCCGCAAGTACGTGGAAAACTGGCTGCTGTGGGTGATTATTGATGTAATTAGCGTCGTGATCTATGCAGTACAGGGCGTTTATGCGATGTCGCTTGAGTATGTTCTGCTGACGGCGATCGCGCTAATGGGTTCTTACAGTTGGATCAAGAGCGCACAGCGTAATGGCTATACGTCGCTTGCCGCCAGAGCCTGCTGATTGACCTTTTCCAGGCTGCCTGAAAAAGCAGCCTGGTCTTCTCTGGGCCTCGCTTTCTGCTACAATCCCTCCCCCGTTCGAAGATTGAGCACTATTCCTATGCGTTTAAATCCTGGCCAACAACACGCTGTCGAATTCGTCACCGGACCCTGCCTGGTGCTGGCAGGAGCGGGTTCTGGTAAAACTCGCGTAATTACCAATAAAATCGCCCACCTGATCCGCGGATGCGGCTATCAGGCCCGGCATATTGCGGCGGTGACGTTTACCAACAAGGCAGCGCGTGAGATGAAAGAACGTGTCGGGCAGACGCTCGGCCGTAAGGAAGCGCGCGGTTTGATGATCTCCACCTTTCATACGCTAGGGCTGGATATTATTAAGCGCGAGTACGCTGCGCTGGGGATGAAATCGAACTTTTCATTGTTTGACGATACCGACCAGGTCGCCTTGCTCAAAGAGCTGACCGAAGGCCTGATCGAAGACGACAAGGTTCTGTTGCAACAGTTGATCTCCACGATCTCCAACTGGAAAAACGATCTCAAAACGCCTGCACAGGCAGCGGCGGGGGCGAAAGGTGAACGCGATCGTATTTTTGCCCACTGCTACGGGCTTTACGACGCCCATATGAAGGCATGTAACGTTCTCGATTTTGATGATTTGATTTTGCTGCCGACGCTGCTGCTGCAACGCAATGACGAGGTGCGCGAGCGCTGGCAGAATAAAATTCGTTATCTGCTGGTGGATGAATATCAGGATACTAACACCAGCCAGTATGAGTTGGTTAAGCTGCTGGTTGGGCAACGCGCGCGCTTTACGGTCGTAGGCGATGACGATCAGTCTATCTACTCCTGGCGCGGGGCGCGTCCGCAAAACCTGGTGTTACTGAGCCAGGATTTTCCGGCGCTGCAGGTGATTAAGCTGGAGCAAAACTATCGTTCTTCGGGCCGCATCCTGAAAGCGGCAAATATTCTCATCGCCAACAATCCGCACGTCTTTGAAAAGCGCCTCTTTTCCGAACTCGGTTACGGCGCGGAACTCAAAGTGTTAAGCGCAAACAATGAAGAGCATGAAGCTGAGCGCGTTACCGGCGAACTGATTGCCCATCACTTTGTGAACAAGACCCAGTACAAGGATTACGCCATTCTGTATCGCGGGAATCATCAGTCGCGGGTATTTGAAAAATTCCTCATGCAGAACCGCATTCCGTACAAAATTTCCGGCGGCACCTCATTTTTCTCCCGTCCGGAGATTAAAGACTTGCTGGCCTATCTGCGGGTGTTGACCAACCCGGATGATGACAGCGCTTTCCTGCGCATCGTGAATACGCCAAAACGCGAAATCGGCCCGGCCACTCTGCAAAAGCTGGGTGAATGGGCAATGACGCGTAATAAAAGCCTTTTTACCGCCAGCTTTGATATGGGGCTTAGCCAGAAGCTGACCGGACGTGGTTACGATTCATTGACGCGTTTTACCCACTGGCTGGGGGAAATCCAGCGTCTGGCCGAACGTGAGCCTGTCGCCGCCGTGCGCGATCTCATCCACGGTATTGACTATGAATCCTGGTTGTACGAAACCTCGCCGAGCCCCAAAGCGGCGGAAATGCGTATGAAAAACGTTAACCAGCTCTTTAGCTGGATGACTGAGATGCTGGAAGGCAACGAACTCGATGAGCCGATGACGCTCACCCTGGTGGTTACACGCTTTACGCTGCGCGATATGATGGAGCGCGGCGAGAGCGAAGAAGAGCTGGATCAGGTACAGTTGATGACGCTTCATGCGTCGAAAGGACTGGAATTCCCGTATGTCTATATGGTGGGAATGGAAGAAGGATTTTTGCCGCATCAAAGCAGCATTGACGAAGACAATATTGAGGAAGAGCGTCGGCTGGCCTATGTCGGGATCACTCGTGCGCAGAAAGAGCTCACCTTTACATTATGTAAAGAGCGCCGTCAGTATGGGGAACTGGTGCGCCCGGAACCCAGCCGCTTCCTGTTAGAACTACCGCAGGATGATTTAATCTGGGAGCAGGAGCGCAAAGTGGTAAGCGCGGAGGAGCGAATGCAAAAAGGGCAAAGTCACCTGGCTAATCTGAAAGCCATGATGGCGGCAAAGCGAGCGAAATCGTAGGCCGGATAAGCGAAGCGTCATCCGGCAATCAAACTACGGTTAGCGAACGTCCAGCGGCCAGTGTACATAGCTTTGCCACTGGCTTTCCTGATCAATCAACTCTTTACCCAGCGGGTGGTGCGCCAGCCAGTCGCCAGGCAAGGTTAACGTCAGATTTTCATTTAGCGCCTGTAGCGTAATTTCTGGTACCAGATCGTCACGACGGCGACCGGCAAAAAGAATCGCCAGTCGCAGCAAACGGCATAGCTGTTCCGCAACACGGGGCGGTACCGCGTTTTGCTGATGAAGCGAAGAGAGATCGACCGGATTGGTTTGGTTCAGTAAGAGGGTGGCGAGCAACTTTTTCTGCGCGGGCGTATAGCCAGGCAGATCCAAATGGCGTACTAAATAGGCGGCATGATAGGGTGCCTGTTTAAAATCAACGCTCAGACCGATCTCATGCAATTGGCAAGCGCTCAGCAACAGTTCACGACTGATAGGCTCAATATGCCAGGCATTTTCTACCTGTTTGAGGAAGTTATCTGCCAGCTTCGCCACGCGATTCGCCTGATCGGTATCGACGATAAACCGACGCTGAATGTTTCGCAGCGTGCGGCTGCGGATATCCTGATCTACCGCCAGATGCAACATCCCATACACCAGCCCTTCGCGTAACGCGCCGCCTGCCAGCGTCATGCTCTGGATGTTCAGCTCGGTAAATATGGCGATCAGAATAGCCAGCCCGCTTGGGAAAACCAGCGCGCGCTCCAGCGTCAGGCCTTCGATTTCCAGCTCTTCCAGACGTCCGCACTGTATCGCGCGTTGTTTCAGCTGCTGTAGTTTGGCGAGCGTAATGCGCTCGTCCATCCCCTGCGCCATCATGATTTCCTGCAATGCCTGTACGGTGCCGGAGGCACCCACGCAGACCTTCCAGCCATGAAAACGCAGTTCATCGGCGACCGGACGCAGTACATCGCGCGCGGCTTTCTCCGCATCATCAAAGTTTTCTTGCGCCAGATTACGATCGCTAAAATAGCGTTCAAGCCACGTTACGCAGCCCATCGACAGGCTAAACAGCGACGTGGTTTGCGCGCCAGTGCCGGTAACCAGTTCAGTGCTGGCGCCGCCGATATCCACCACCAGTCGCTGATCTGCGCCGCCGGTGGTATGAGCGGCTCCCTGATAAATCAGCCGCGCCTCTTCTTCGCCGCTGATAACCTGCACCGGACAACCAAGGATAGTCTGCGCTTTCGCGATAAATTCCCCCGCATTAACGGCGAGACGCAATGTTGCGGTGGCAACCACGCGGATTTGCGGCTGCGGGATATCCTGCAAACGTTCAGCAAACAGACGCAGGCATTGCCAGCCGCGTTCCATCGCTTCGGCTGAAAGGTGGTTGTCGTTGTTCAGACCCGCGGCCAGACGCACCTTACGTTTGATTCGGGTCAGCGTCTGGATGCTTCCCGCCGCCTCGCGCACGACCAGCATATGAAAACTATTGGAACCGAGATCAATGGCGGCATACAACGAGGTGGAATTCATACACTTCATCCTTCAACCTGTATCCGTGTTGGCTGCGTACTCTTCCTAAGCTCATCGGGATTTGTTTTCTTGCCGCCTTGATACAGGCTAAATGATTTTGTGTATGGCATAACTTTTCTTAACCTGAACGACGACGATTACGCGGAGCGCCAGCGCGGCGCGGACCATTGCCAGGACGCGAACGCGTCAGGCGCAACGGCTTGGGCAGATCGTTCATGAGCGCTTCCGGATTGTATTTGCTGACCGGAATCGAGTGGCCGATATAGCTCTCAATAGCGGGCAGATTCAGCGCATACTCTTCGCAAGCCAGGCTGATGGAATGTCCGCTGGCGCCAGCGCGACCGGTACGACCGATACGGTGAACATAGTCTTCACAATCGTCTGGCAGATCGTAGTTAAAGACGTGCGTTACGGCGGGGATATGCAACCCGCGCGCCGCGACATCGGTCGCCACAAGAATATCCAGATCGCCGCGGGTGAACTCATCCAGAATCCGCAGGCGCTTTTTCTGCGCGACATCGCCGGTCAGCAGACCAACACGATGGCCATCTGCCGCCAGGTGTCCCCAGATATCTTCGCAACGATGCTTGGTGTTGGCGAAAATAATGGCGCGATCCGGCCACTCTTCTTCGATCAGCGTTTGCAGTAAACGCATTTTCTCTTCATTAGAGGGATAGAAAAGCTCTTCTTTAATGCGGTGGCCGGTCTTTTGCTCCGGTTCCACTTCAACATATTCGGCGTTGTTCATCTGTTCAAACGCCAGTTCGCGAACCCGATAAGACAGGGTGGCGGAGAACAACATGTTCAGACGCTGCGCAGCCGGCGGCACACGACGGAACAGCCAGCGGATATCTTTAATAAAGCCCAAATCGTACATGCGATCGGCTTCATCGAGTACGACGACCTGAATGGCGCCGAGGTTAATGTGATTTTGTTTGGCGTAGTCGATCAGTCGGCCCGTCGTACCAATAAGAATATCAACGCCGCTTTCCAGCACTTTAAGCTGCTTGTCGTAACCATCGCCGCCGTAAGCCAGGCCTAATTTTAAGCCTGTCGCTTGCGCCAACGGCTCCGCGTCTGCGTGAATTTGTACGGCTAATTCACGCGTCGGCGCCATGATCAGCGCGCGCGGCTGGTTCACCTTGCGATCGTCGATCGCGGGATGAGAAAGTAAATAATGAAACGTTGACGTCAGAAACGCCATCGTTTTCCCGGTACCGGTTTGCGCCTGCCCTGCAACGTCACGACCCGCCAGCGTTAGCGGAAGGGCCAGTGCCTGAATGGGCGTACAATTATAAAACCCTTTTTTTTCAAGGGCTTCAACCACCTGTGGGTGCAGGGCGAAGTCGGAAAACTTCTGTTCTGTTAAATGTGTTTTGCTCATAGTGTGGTAGAATATCAGCTTACTATTGCTTTACGAAAGCGTATCCGGTGAAATAAAGTCAACCTTTGTTGGCGAAGTTAACATCAGCACCTCGTTGGTTAATGCTACACCAACACGCCAGGCTTATTCCTGTGGAGTTATATATGAGCGATAAAATTATTCACCTGACTGACGACAGTTTTGACACGGATGTACTCAAAGCGGACGGGGCTATCCTCGTTGATTTCTGGGCAGAGTGGTGCGGGCCGTGTAAAATGATCGCTCCGATTCTGGATGAAATCGCTGACGAATATCAGGGCAAATTGACCGTTGCCAAACTGAACATTGACCAGAACCCAGGTACTGCGCCTAAATATGGCATCCGCGGTATTCCGACTCTGCTGCTGTTTAAAAATGGCGAAGTGGCGGCAACCAAAGTAGGCGCACTGTCTAAAGGTCAGTTGAAAGAGTTTCTCGACGCCAATCTGGCGTAATACCTTTTATACGTCGAATGACAAAGGCGCTGTATGGTCAGGCGTCTGTCATTCGACGAATGATTAAGGTATCAGGCAGTTTCGTGGCGTCTGTTGTCCTTACGTTATTCTTAAATTGTCAGGATCTCTGGACGCCCGGTCTGAGTCGTGCTAAGTTAGTATTGACTTCGAATTAAACATACCTTATTAAGTTTGAATCTGGTTTTATCCGTCACTTCCCGTTTTTTCTCGCACGAGAAGTGGAAAGATTCCTGGCTCTTCGCTCATTCCGTCTTGTCGTTTCAGTTCTGCGTACTTTCCTGTGACCAGACAGCGAACAGACATGAGTTGATAGCCGTAAACAGGCATGGATGACCCTGCCATACCATTCACAACATTAAGTTCGAGATTTACCCCAAGTTTAAGAACTCACACCATTATGAATCTTACCGAATTAAAGAATACGCCGGTTTCTGAGCTGATCACTCTCGGCGAAAGTATGGGGCTTGAAAACCTGGCCCGTATGCGCAAGCAGGACATTATTTTTGCCATCCTGAAGCAGCACGCAAAGAGTGGCGAAGATATCTTTGGCGACGGTGTGCTGGAGATATTGCAGGATGGATTTGGTTTCCTCCGTTCTGCAGACAGCTCCTACCTCGCCGGTCCTGATGATATCTACGTTTCCCCCAGCCAAATCCGCCGTTTCAACCTCCGCACTGGTGATACCATTTCTGGTAAGATTCGCCCGCCGAAAGAAGGTGAACGCTATTTTGCGCTGTTGAAAGTTAACGAAGTTAACTACGACAAACCGGAAAACGCCCGTAACAAAATCCTCTTTGAGAACTTAACCCCGCTGCACGCAAACTCTCGTCTGCGTATGGAGCGTGGTAACGGTTCTACCGAAGACTTAACGGCGCGCGTTCTGGATCTGGCTTCGCCGATCGGTCGCGGCCAGCGCGGTCTGATTGTCGCGCCGCCGAAAGCGGGTAAAACCATGCTGCTGCAGAACATCGCGCAGAGCATCGCGTATAACCACCCAGACTGCGTGCTGATGGTGCTGCTGATTGACGAACGTCCGGAAGAAGTAACCGAGATGCAGCGTCTGGTGAAAGGCGAAGTGGTTGCGTCTACCTTTGACGAACCGGCATCCCGCCACGTTCAGGTTGCCGAAATGGTTATCGAGAAGGCGAAACGTCTGGTTGAACACAAGAAAGACGTTATCATCCTGCTCGACTCCATCACCCGTCTGGCGCGTGCCTACAACACCGTGGTGCCGGCTTCCGGTAAAGTATTGACCGGTGGTGTGGACGCTAACGCCCTGCATCGTCCGAAGCGTTTCTTCGGCGCGGCGCGTAACGTGGAAGAGGGCGGTAGCCTGACTATCATCGCGACGGCGCTAATCGATACCGGTTCCAAGATGGACGAAGTTATCTACGAAGAGTTTAAAGGCACCGGTAACATGGAGCTGCATCTCTCGCGTAAGATCGCTGAAAAACGTGTCTTCCCGGCTATCGACTACAACCGTTCCGGTACCCGTAAAGAAGAGCTGCTCACCACTCAGGAAGAGCTGCAGAAAATGTGGATCCTGCGTAAAATCATCCATCCGATGGGTGAAATTGACGCGATGGAATTCCTCATTAACAAACTGGCGATGACCAAAACTAATGACGACTTTTTCGAGATGATGAAGCGCTCATAACCTGGTCTTTACCTGAAAACGCCACGTTTTTACGTGGCGTTTTTGTTTTGCGATTCATCCTGGCGTCATGTCATATAAACTGGTCATCGGGATATGCGCTACAGAGTAACACCATGCACAATACACATTGTTTGCGGTAAAAAGTGTAATGTTCTAACAGGTCTCTTCTAGGAGCTGGCGTAACGCATTATACTTTAAGGAAATGATATATGCTGAGAGCACATACACTGTGAAGTTACTCACCGCTTTATCTGAGCTAATCAGTATTTTTTTATTCACGACCATTTTTATTTTTCTTGCGCGAAAAGTAGCCATAAAAATTGGTTTAGTGGATAAACCAAACTTTCGTAAACGACATCAGGGCGTTATCCCATTAGTCGGCGGGATTTCTGTGTTTGCAGGAATCTGCTTTATGTTTGGCCTCTCGGATTACTACATACCGCACTTATCGCTATATCTTATTTGCGCTGGTGTATTGGTTTTTGTTGGTGCGATGGATGACCGTTTTGATATCAGTGTAAAAATTCGTGCTGTGGTTCAGGCTGTTATTGCGGTTGTAATGATGGTTATCGCAAAACTTCACTTAGGTAGCCTTGGTTACATCTTTGGGCCTTGGGAGTTAGTGCTTGGCCCCTTTGGCTATTTCCTTACTCTGTTTGCGGTATGGGCGGCGATCAACGCTTTCAATATGGTGGACGGTATTGACGGCCTGCTGGGTGGGTTATCCAGCGTCTCATTTGCGGCGATGGGGCTGATTTTATGGTTTGATGGTCAGACTAGTCTGGCAATGTGGTGCTTTGCCATGATCGCCGCGATTCTGCCTTACATTATGCTTAATCTCGGTATTTTGGGGCGGCGTTACAAAGTCTTTATGGGCGATGCCGGTAGTACACTGATTGGCTTTACCGTCATCTGGCTCTTACTGGAAACGACGCAGGGGAAAACTCACTCTATCAGCCCGGTTACCGCGCTATGGATTATCGCTATTCCATTGATGGATATGGTGGCGATTATGTATCGCCGTCTGCGTAAAGGGATGAGCCCCTTTTCCCCTGATCGCCAACATATTCATCATTTGGTTATGCGAGCAGGGTTTACTTCCCGCCAGGCATTTGTTCTTATTACGCTCGCAGCGGCGATTCTGGCGGGAGTAGGCGTAACGGCAGAATACTCTCATTTTGTTCCTGAATGGGTTATGTTGGTGCTCTTTTTGCTAGCATTCTTCCTCTATGGCTACTGCATTAAGCGGGCCTGGAAGGTGGCGAGATTTATTAAGCGTGTGAAGCGTCGCCTGCGCAGGCAACGTGAGAACCGGCCAAACTTAACCAAGTAAATGAGGATACGATGACACAACCATTACCGGGGGCACGCGCGGTGAGCGCTGAAAATGAACTGGATATTCGCGGGTTGTTTCGTACTTTATGGGCTGGCAAATTCTGGATTATCGGCATTGGCCTGCTATTTGCCCTTATCGCGTTAGCCTATACCTTTTTTGCTCGTCAGGAGTGGAGTGCGACGGCGATCACCGATCGCCCAACCGTAAATATGTTGGGCGGTTATTACTCCCAGCAGCAGTTTCTGCGCAACCTGGATATTAAGACCGATCCTGCTTCTTCCGATAAGCCCTCGGTGATGGATGAAGCGTATAAAGAGTTCATCATGCAGCTTGCCTCCTGGGATACGCGTCGCGATTTCTGGTTACAGACGGACTATTACAAGCAGCGAATGGTCGGGAATAGCAAAGCTGATGCGGCGATGCTTGATGAACTGATCAATAACATACAGTTTACGCCAGGCGATTTTACACGCGCTATCAATGACAACGTGAAGCTGATTGCTGAAACTGCGCCGGACGCCAATAATCTGCTGCGTCAGTATGTCGCATTCGCCAGTCAGCGGGCAGCGAGCCATCTGAATGATGAATTAAAAGGTGCCTGGGCTGCGCGTACCGTGCAGATGAAAGCGCAGGTCAAACGGCAGGAAGAGGTTGCGAAAGCGATCTATTCACGTCGTGTAAACAGTATTGAGCAGGCGCTCAAAATTGCGGAACAACATAATATTTCTCGTAGCGCGACGGATGTTCCGGCTGATGAATTACCGGACTCAGAGCTTTTTTTACTCGGTCGCCCTATGTTGCAGGCGCGTCTTGAAAATCTGCAAGCGGTTGGCCCTGCGTTCGATTTGGACTACTTTCAAAATCGGGCAATGTTGAATACGCTTAATGTGGGGCCGACCCTGGACCCTCGTTTTCAGACCTATCGTTATTTGCGTACGCCGGAAGAACCGGTAAAACGTGATAGCCCACGCCGAGCCTTCCTGATGATCATGTGGGGTATCGTTGGGGCGCTAATCGGTGCGGGCGTTGCCTTAACCCGTCGCCGCACGATTTAGCAACACCTCTGCAGTAGGGGGCTGGGCCCCTACTGTCTATTCGAAGAGAATCGATGTGAAAGTACTGACTGTATTTGGTACACGACCGGAGGCCATTAAGATGGCGCCTCTGGTCCATGCGCTGGAAAAAGATCCTCATTTCGAGGCCAAAGTATGCGTTACTGCGCAGCATCGGGAGATGCTTGATCAGGTATTAACTCTTTTTTCTATTGTGCCTGATTACGATCTCAACATTATGCAGCCGGGACAGGGGTTGACGGAAATTACCTGCCGAATTCTGGAGGGATTAAAGCCGATCCTGGCAGATTTTAAACCTGATGTGGTGCTGGTTCATGGCGATACCACCACTACGATTGCTACCAGCCTGGCGGCTTTCTATCAACGAATTCCGGTAGGGCACGTAGAAGCCGGGTTGCGAACCGGCGATCTCTATTCCCCCTGGCCGGAAGAGGCAAACCGCACGCTGACCGGACATCTGGCGATGTACCACTTTGCGCCGACGGAAAACTCGCGGCAGAATCTGTTGCGGGAGAACATTCCGGATGAGCGCATTTTTGTCACTGGCAATACCGTTATCGACGCGCTGATCTGGGTACGCGATCGCGTTCTGACGAGCGATATATTACGGGCTGAACTGGCCGAGCAGTATCCTTTCCTCAACGCGAATAAGAAGATGATTTTAGTGACCGGTCATCGGCGTGAAAGCTTTGGTCAGGGCTTTGAGCATATCTGCCAGGCGCTGGCGGAAATCGCCGCCGCGAACCAGAATGTGCAAATTGTCTATCCGGTGCATCTCAATCCCAACGTCAGCGAACCTGTCAACCGTATCCTCGGCCATGTTGAAAACGTGGTACTGATTGAGCCGCAGGACTACTTACCTTTTGTCTGGCTGATGAATCACGCCTGGCTCATTCTGACCGATTCCGGCGGTATTCAGGAAGAAGCGCCGTCATTAGGTAAGCCGGTATTGGTCATGCGTGAAACCACAGAGCGTCCGGAAGCCGTTACCGCTGGTACGGTAAGACTGATCGGCACGGACTCCCGGCGCATTGTGGCGGAAGTTATGCGTCTGCTGCACGACGAAAATGAATATCAAACCATGAGCCGCGCCCATAATCCTTATGGTGACGGGCAATCATGCGCGCGCATTTTACAGGCGTTAAAAAGTTATCGGGTATCGTTATGAGTTTTACGACCATTTCTGTTATTGGGCTGGGGTATATCGGATTACCGACTGCGGCCGCTTTTGCTTCCCGCCAGAAGCAGGTTATCGGCGTGGATATCAACCAACATGCGGTAGACACCATAAATCGCGGTGAAATTCACATCGTGGAGCCGGCGTTGGGCAATGTGGTGAAGATGGCGGTGGAAGGCGGCTTTCTGCGTGCGACGACGACACCTGTCGAGGCCGATGCGTACCTGATTGCCGTGCCGACGCCATTCAAAGGCGATCACGACCCTGACATGGCCTATGTGGAAGCCGCGGCGAAATCCATTGCGCCGGTATTAAAAAAAGGGGCACTGGTGATTCTGGAATCAACATCGCCGGTCGGCGCAACGGAGCAAATGGCTGGCTGGCTGGCCGGGATGCGCCCGGATCTGACCTTTCCCCAGCAGGCGGGCGAGCAGGCCGACGTGAATATCGCCTATTGTCCGGAGCGTGTGCTGCCGGGTCAGGTGATGGTGGAACTCATTAAAAATGACCGCGTGATTGGCGGTATGACGCCAGTATGTTCGGCTCGCGCCAGCGCGCTGTACAAAATTTTCCTTGAGGGCGAATGCGTTGTCACCAACTCGCGCACCGCAGAGATGTGCAAGCTGACGGAAAATAGCTTCCGTGATGTGAATATCGCCTTTGCGAATGAATTGTCGCTGATTTGCGCCGAACAGGGGATTAACGTCTGGGAATTGATCCGTCTGGCGAACCGCCATCCGCGCGTCAATATTTTGCAGCCGGGCCCAGGCGTTGGCGGGCACTGCATTGCGGTCGATCCGTGGTTTATTGTGGCGCAAAATCCGCAGCAGGCGAGACTGATTCGCACCGCGCGTGAAGTGAACGACAGCAAACCGCACTGGGTAGTCGATCAGGTAAAAGCCGCGGTCGCAGATTGCCTGGCGGCCACCGATAAACGCGCCAGCGAAGTGAAAATCGCCTGTTTTGGGCTGGCCTTTAAGCCGAATATCGACGATCTGCGCGAAAGCCCGGCGATGGGGATCGCGCAAAGTATCGCCCGCTGGCACAGCGGCGAAACCCTGGTCGTCGAACCGAATATCCGTCAGTTGCCGAAAAAATTGGACGGACTTTGCACGCTGGCGAAGCTGGACGCGGCGCTGGCCGCCGCCGATGTGCTGGTGATGCTGGTCGATCACGACGAATTTAAAGCTATCCCCGGCGATGCGGTTCATCAACGTTATGTGGTTGATACCAAAGGAGTCTGGCGCTGATGAAACGCATTCTGGTGACCGGCGGCGCAGGCTTTATCGGATCTGCGGTGGTGCGGCATATCATCCATGAAACGGTAGACGCGGTGGTGGTGGTGGATAAACTCACCTATGCGGGCAACCTGATGTCTCTGGCGTCGGTGGCGCAAAGCGACCGTTTCGCCTTTGAGAAGGTGGATATCTGCGATCGGGCATCACTGGAGCGAGTTTTCCAGCAGTATCAGCCCGATAGCGTGATGCACCTGGCGGCGGAAAGCCATGTAGACCGTTCCATCGACGGCCCGGCGGCGTTTATTGAAACGAATATCGTTGGTACTTACACCTTGCTGGAAGCCGCTCGCGCTTACTGGTCCGCGTTTGACGCGGACGCTAAAGCGGCGTTCCGCTTCCACCATATCTCCACCGATGAAGTGTATGGCGATCTGCATACTGCAGACGATTTCTTCACCGAAACCACGTCATATGCGCCAAGCAGCCCTTATTCCGCCTCCAAAGCCAGCAGTGACCATCTGGTACGCGCCTGGTTACGTACCTACGGTCTGCCTACGCTTGTCACCAACTGCTCTAATAACTACGGGCCCTACCATTTCCCGGAAAAACTGATCCCGCTGATGATTCTGAACGCGCTGGCGGGTAAACCATTGCCGGTCTATGGCAACGGTCAGCAAATTCGCGACTGGCTGTATGTAGAGGATCATGCCCGTGCGTTGTATCACGTGGTGACGAACGGCGCGGTGGGCGAAACGTATAATATCGGCGGTCATAACGAACGTAAAAATCTGGATGTGGTCAGGACGATCTGCGCTCTGTTGGAGGAACTGGCCCCGCAAAAACCGCAGGGTGTAGCGAATTATCACGATCTGATTACCTTCGTCGACGACCGACCCGGCCATGACTTACGCTATGCCATCGACGCGTCGAAAATCGCCCGCGAGCTGGGCTGGACGCCGCAGGAAACCTTCGAAAGCGGGATGCGAAAAACCGTTCAGTGGTATCTCGCCAATGAGGCCTGGTGGAAACCCGTGCAGGATGGCGGTTATCAGGGCGAACGCTTAGGACTGAAACGCTAAACGGCAGGTTCTTACTCCTGGAGGAGAAACGAATGAAAGGCATCATTCTGGCGGGAGGTTCCGGTACCCGGTTGCATCCCATTACGCGCGGCGTGTCAAAGCAGCTTCTGCCCGTCTACGACAAACCGATGATTTACTATCCGTTATCGGTGCTAATGCTGGCGGGAATTCGTGAGATCTTGATCATCACCACGCCGGAGGATAAACGCGACTTTCAGCGTTTGTTGGGCGACGGCGCAGCATTCGGTATCGATTTACATTATGCCGAGCAGCCCAGTCCGGACGGGCTGGCGCAGGCCTTTATCATTGGCGAAACGTTCCTCAACGGTGAACCCTCATGCCTGGTATTGGGCGACAATATCTTTTTTGGTCAGGGTTTTAGCCCCAAACTCCGTCAGGTCGCGGCGCGTACCGAAGGCGCTACGGTATTTGGCTATCAGGTCATGGACCCGGAACGCTTTGGCGTCGTGGAGTTTGACGATGATTTTCGCGCGCTCTCGTTGGAAGAAAAGCCGAAACAGCCTAAATCTAACTGGGCGGTCACCGGCCTCTATTTCTATGACAGCAAGGTCGTCGAGTATGCGAAGCGCGTGAAACCGTCCGGGCGTGGCGAGCTGGAGATCACTTCTATCAACCAGATGTATCTGGAGGAAGGTAAGCTGACCGTTGAACTGCTGGGCCGCGGCTTCGCTTGGCTGGATACGGGCACCCACGACAGTCTGATTGAGGCGAGCACTTTTGTGCAGACGGTGGAAAAGCGCCAGGGCTTCAAAATTGCCTGTCTGGAGGAGATTGCCTGGCGCAACGGCTGGTTGGATGATGATGGTTTGAAACGCGCCGCCAGTCAGCTTGAAAAAACCGGCTATGGCCAATATTTACTGGAGTTGCTCCGTGCCCGTCCGCGCCAGTATTGAACCGTTACTCTGGGAAAATACGTTCTTTGGCGTGAATAGCGGCATTGTGCGTATCGATGCCTCAGCGCCCGAATTAACGCCAGAAGAGCTGCAGGCGTGGCAACGCGTGCAGGTAAAAGTGCCGGCTGAAAACATCGCCTGGCTGTCGGCGTTGCAATCGCTGGGATTCTCTTTGGTTGAAGGCGAGGTGGATTTTGCGTTGCCGGTAAAAGGGCATCGCGACCAGCATGGCGCGGAAATTGCAAACCTTAAAGACATTCCTGCTTTGCGTCAGTTGGCCGGAGAGGCGTTTACGCAGAGTCGTTTTCGCGCGCCGTGGTATGCGCCCGACGCCAGCGTCCGTTTTTACGCCCAGTGGATTGAGAATGCGGTACGCGGCACGTTTGATCACCAATGCCTGGTGCTTCGCACGGAGACAGGCGCTATCCGCGGTTACGTCTCGCTGCGGGAATTGAATGATACCGACGCGCGCATCGGTCTGTTGGCCGGACGCGGCGCGGGAGCGGAACTTATGCAAGCGGCGATCTGTTGGGCGCAGAGTCGCGGCAAAGCAACATTGCGGGTGGCGACCCAATTGGGCAACACCGCCGCGCTTAAACGTTACATACAAAGCGGTGCCAACATCGAAAGCACTGCGTACTGGTTATACAGGTGACAACATGATTCCTTTTAATGCGCCGCCGGTGGTGGGAACCGAACTCGAATACATGCAGTCTGCAATGAGCAGCGGCAAACTGTGCGGCGACGGCGGCTTTACGCGTCGTTGCCAGCAGTGGCTGGAGCAACATTTCGGCAGCGCGAAGGTGTTGCTAACGCCTTCCTGTACCGCATCGCTGGAGATGGCGGCTCTGTTGTTGGATATTCAGCCCGGCGATGAAGTGATCATGCCGAGCTTTACGTTTGTCTCCACTGCTAACGCTTTTGTCCTGCGCGGCGCGAAAATTGTGTTTGTCGATATTCGTCCGGATACGATGAATATTGACGAAACGCTGATTGAGGCGGCGATTACTGATAAAACCCGTGCTATCGTGCCGGTACACTACGCTGGCGTCGCTTGTGAAATGGACGTCATCATGGCGCTGGCGGATAAGTATAATCTGTTCGTTGTCGAGGATGCCGCCCAGGGTGTGATGTCCACGTACAAAGGGCGCGCGTTAGGGACGATCGGTCACATCGGCTGTTTTAGCTTCCATGAAACCAAAAATTACACCGCTGGCGGCGAAGGCGGCGCGACGCTGATCAACGATCGTACGCTAATTGAACGCGCGGAGATCATCCGCGAAAAAGGCACCAACCGTAGCCAGTTCTTCCGTGGTCAGGTGGATAAATACACCTGGCGGGATATCGGCTCCAGTTATTTGATGTCCGATCTGCAGGCTGCCTATCTGTGGGCGCAACTGGAGGCCGCCGATCGTATCAATCAACAGCGTCTGTCGCTGTGGCAGACTTACTACGATGCGTTAACGCCGCTGGCGCGCGCCGGGCGTATCGAGCTGCCTTCTATTCCGGAAAACTGCGGGCATAATGCCCACATGTTTTACATCAAACTGCGGGATATCGCCGATCGCAGCGCGCTGATTAATTTCCTGAAAGAGGCGGAAATCATGGCGGTATTCCATTACATTCCGCTGCATGATTGTCCGGCGGGCGATAAATTCGGCGAGTTTATCGGGGACGATGTCTACACCACAAAAGAGAGCGAACGTTTGCTGCGTCTGCCGCTGTTTTATAACCTTGCGCCCGTCGATCAACGAACGGTGATTGCTACTTTGCTAAATTATTTCTCCTGATATGTCGCTTGCTAAAGCCTCCCTGTGGACGGCGGTCAGTACGCTGGTAAAAATTGGCGCCGGACTGCTGGTGGTGAAACTACTGGCCGTCTCTTTTGGCCCGGCGGGCGTGGGACAAGCGGGTAACTTCCGCCAGATGATCACCGTGCTGGGCGTATTGGCTGGCGCCGGGATATTTAACGGCGTTACCAAACTCGTCGCACAACATCATGATGACCCGGCGCAGTTACGTACCGTGGTGGGAACCTCCTCCGCGATGGTATTGGGGTTCTCTACGCTGCTGGCGCTGGTCTTCCTGCTGGCGGCGGCGCCGATTAGCCAGGGATTGTTCGGTCACACGGACTATCAAGGGCTGGTGCGTCTGGTTGCACTGGTACAAATGGGGATCGCCTGGGCGAACCTGCTGCTGGCGCTAATGAAGGGCTTTCGTGACGCGTCGGGTAATGCCTTATCGTTAATTGTCGGCAGCTTTTTGGGCGTCGCCGCCTGGTATCTCTGCTACCGTGTCGGCGGCTATGAAGGCGCTCTGCTTGGCCTGGCGCTGGTGCCGGCGCTGGTAGTAGTACCTGCCGGTATAATACTGATTAAGCGCGGCACCGTCCCGCTACGCTATCTCAAGCCCTCCTGGAACAACGGTCTGGCAGAGCAGCTCAGTAAATTTACCCTGATGGCGCTGATTACCTCCGTTACGATGCCGGTCGCCTATGTGATGATGCGAAACCAACTGGCCGCGCACTATAGCTGGAGCGATGTCGGGATCTGGCAGGGCGTAAGCAGTATTTCTGACGCCTATCTGCAATTTATCACCGCCTCCTTCAGTGTTTACCTGTTACCCACGCTCTCACGCCTGACGGAAAAACAGGACATTACGCGTGAAGTGGTAAAAGCGCTGAAATTTGTTTTACCGGCGGTTGCGGCGGCGAGTTTTACCGTCTGGCTACTGCGCGATTTTACTATCTGGCTGCTTTTTTCCGCCAAATTCACCGCGATGCGCGATCTGTTCGCCTGGCAGTTAGTGGGCGACGTGCTGAAAGTCGGCGCCTATGTTTTCGGTTATCTGGTGATTGCCAAAGCGTCGTTGCGATTTTACATTCTGGCTGAAATTAGCCAGTTCATTCTGTTAACGGCGTTCGCTAACTGGCTGATTCCCGCTCACGGCGCGCTGGGTGCGGCACAGGCTTATATGGTCACCTATATTGTCTATTTTTCACTTTGTTGCGGCGTATTTTTACTCTGGCGTAGGCGAGCATGACTGTACTGATTCACGTCCTGGGATCGGATATCCCTCACCATAACCACACCGTGCTGCGGTTTTTCAATGATACGCTGGCTGCCACAAGCGAGCACGCGCGCGAATTTATGGTTGCCGGTGAAGATAACGGCTTCACGGAAAGCTGTCCGGCGCTCTCGCTTCGTTTTTATGGCAGTAAGAAAGCGCTGGCGCAGGCGGTTATCGCCAAAGCGAAAGCAAATCGTCGACAAAGATTCTTCTTTCACGGTCAGTTCAACACCAGTCTGTGGCTGGCGCTGTTAAGCGGCGGTATTAAGCCAGCCCAGTTTTATTGGCATATCTGGGGCGCGGATCTCTACGAAGTGTCCAACGGGCTGAAATTCCGCCTTTTCTACCCGCTTCGTCGTATCGCGCAGGGGCGAGTAGGGGGCGTATTCGCGACGCGCGGCGATCTCAGCTATTTTGCGCGCCAGCACCCGGGCGTACGCGGCGAGTTGCTCTATTTTCCGACGCGCATGGACCCTTCCCTGAATGCTATGGCAAAAGAGCGCCAACGTGCGGGGAAATTGACCATTTTGGTAGGGAACTCCGGCGATCGCAGTAACCAACACATTGCGGCGTTACGGGCGGTGTATCAGCAGTTTGGTGATACGGTAAACGTGGTGGTGCCGATGGGCTATCCGGCCAATAACCAGGCCTATATTGATGAGGTTCGTCAGGCCGGCCTGGCGCTATTTAGCGCCGAAAATCTACAAATTCTTAGCGAAAAAATGGAATTTGATGCCTATCTTGCGCTATTGCGTCAGTGCGACCTCGGTTATTTTATTTTTGCCCGACAACAGGGGATTGGGACGTTGTGTCTGCTAATTCAGGCCGATATCCCGTGCGTACTGAATCGCGACAATCCTTTCTGGCAGGATATGGCGGAACAGCATCTGCCCGTCCTGTTTACCACGGACGATCTTAATGAGCAGGTCGTGCGCGAGGCGCAGCGTCAGCTCGCATCGGTAGATAAAAGCGGCATCACCTTCTTTAGCCCCAACTACCTGCAACCGTGGCATAATGCGTTGAGAATCGCCGCAGGAGAAGCCGAATGAGTTTAATGCAATTCAGCGGGCTGCTGGTGGTCTGGCTGCTCTCTACGCTGTTTATCGCCACGCTGACCTGGTTTGAATTCCGCCGCGTGCGTTTTAACTTCAACGTTTTCTTTTCGTTGCTGTTTTTGTTGACCTTCTTTTTTGGTTTTCCGCTAACCAGCGTGCTGGTATTTCGTTTCGACGTTGGCGTCGCGCCGCCGGAAATCTTATTGCAGGCTCTATTATCCGCCGCCTGTTTCTACGGCGTATATTACGTGACCTATAAAACGCGTTTACGCAAACGCGTTGTGGATGTACCACGCAAGCCGCTATTTACCATGAACCGGGTGGAAACCCACCTTACCTGGGTGATCCTGATGGGCATCGCGCTGGTGAGCGTGGCGATTTTCTTTATGCATAACGGCTTTTTGCTGTTCCGGCTGCACTCCTACAGCCAGATATTTTCCAGCGAAGTCTCCGGCGTGGCGTTAAAACGGTTCTTCTATTTCTTCATTCCGGCGATGCTGGTGGTCTATTTCCTGCGCCAGGACAGCAAAGCGTGGCTGTTCTTTCTGGTGAGCACCGTCGCGTTTGGTCTGTTGACCTACATGATTGTCGGCGGCACGCGCGCTAACATCATTATTGCGTTTGCTATCTTCCTGTTTATCGGCATTATTCGGGGCTGGATCAGCCTGTGGATGCTGGCGGCGGCGGGCGTGCTGGGGATTGTCGGTATGTTCTGGCTGGCGCTCAAACGCTACGGATTAAATGTGAGCGGCGATGAGGCGTTCTATACGTTTCTTTATCTGACGCGCGATACCTTTTCGCCGTGGGAGAATCTGGCGCTGCTGTTGCAAAATTACCACAATATCGATTTTCAGGGGCTGGCCCCTATCGTGCGTGATTTCTACGTCTTTATTCCCACCTGGTTATGGCCGGGGCGACCCAGTATCGTGCTGAATTCTGCGAATTACTTCACCTGGGAAGTCCTGAACAACCATTCTGGCCTGGCGATATCGCCAACGCTTATCGGATCGCTGGTGGTTATGGGCGGGGCGCTGTTTATTCCGCTCGGCGCGATCGTCGTCGGGCTGATTATCAAATGGTTCGACTGGCTGTATGAACTGGGTAACCGGGAGCCCAATCGCTATAAGGCGGCGATTCTGCACAGTTTCTGCTTTGGCGCCATCTTTAATATGATTGTGCTGGCGCGAGAAGGGCTGGATTCGTTTGTTTCGCGCGTGGTTTTCTTCCTGGTGGTTTTTGGCGCCAGCCTGCTGGTCGCTAAGCTTCTGTTCTGGTTATTTGATAGCGCCGGACTGATTCATAAACGTACAACTTCGCTCCCTCAGGCACAGGTGGAAGGAAAACTATGACCAATAATGCCGCTGCGCCCCTTTACTCGCTGCGCGGGTTACCTCTGATTGGCTGGCGCGACATGTCACACGCGCTGAATTATCTGTTTGCCGATGGTCAACTGAAGCAAGGCACGTTGGTGGCGATCAACGCCGAAAAGCTGCTGACGGCGGAAGATAATCCGGAAGTCCGCGCGTTGATAGGGGCGGCGGAATTTAAATATGCCGATGGCATCAGCGTGGTGCGTTCAATACGTAAAAAATTTCCGCAGGCGCAGGTTTCTCGTGTGGCTGGCGCCGACCTTTGGGAAGCGTTAATGGCGCGCGCGGGGAAAGAAGGCACACCGGTATTTCTTGTCGGCGGCAAGCCTGAGGTGCTGGCGCAGACGGAAGCAAAACTGCGGACGCAGTGGAACGTCAATATTGTGGGTAGCCAGGATGGTTACTTTACGCCGGAGCAGCGTCAGGCGCTATTTGCGCGTATCCATGCCAGCGGCGCGAAAATTGTCACCGTCGCGATGGGATCGCCAAAACAGGAATTACTCATGCGCGATTGTCGGGAAGTGCATCCCCATGCGTTATATATGGGGGTGGGCGGGACCTATGATGTGTTTACCGGTCACGTCAAACGCGCCCCAAAAATATGGCAGAACCTGGGGCTGGAGTGGTTGTATCGTCTGCTTTCGCAACCGAAGCGTATTACCCGCCAGATGCGTCTGCTGCGCTACCTTCGCTGGCACTATACTGGCGATCTCTAATTCTCCCTTCTGATGACTTGAGCAGCGGATTGTGCTTATGGCGCTGCTCATTTACAACATAATCGATGATTTATTACACAATAAGTGCATTTTTTTAATGCTCCATTTGCCATTTGTCCAAATTTAAGAAAATATTCGCAACAATCGATGTACCCATAACAATAACCGGTACTACCGGAACCGTTGCAAACACGACATGAGGATTTATGGCAGAGAAAAAACCGGAGCTACAGCGTGGGCTGGAAGCTCGTCATATTGAATTGATTGCCCTCGGGGGCACCATCGGCGTCGGACTCTTTATGGGCGCCGCCAGTACGCTGAAATGGGCGGGCCCGTCAGTGCTGCTGGCGTATATCATCGCCGGATTGTTCGTCTTTTTCATCATGCGTTCGATGGGGGAGATGCTCTTTCTGGAACCTGTTACCGGCTCCTTTGCCGTGTACGCCCACCGGTATATGAGTCCTTTTTTTGGCTATCTTACCGCCTGGTCATACTGGTTTATGTGGATGGCGGTCGGGATCTCGGAAATTACCGCCATTGGGGTCTACGTCCAGTTCTGGTTTCCGGAGATGGCGCAGTGGATACCGGCGCTGATTGCCGTCGGACTGGTCGCGTTGGCGAATCTGGCTGCGGTGCGCCTGTATGGTGAAATCGAGTTCTGGTTTGCGATGATCAAAGTCACCACGATTATTGTGATGATCATCATCGGTCTGGGGGTGATTTTCTTCGGCTTTGGTAACGGCGGCCAGGCGATTGGCTTTGGTAATCTGACCGAGCATGGCGGCTTTTTTGCCGGCGGCTGGAAAGGCTTTCTGACCGCATTATGTATCGTGGTGGCCTCTTATCAAGGGGTTGAGTTGATCGGTATTACCGCCGGTGAAGCGAAGAATCCGCAGGTGACGTTGCGTAGCGCGGTGGGTAAGGTGCTGTGGCGTATCCTGATTTTTTATGTTGGCGCGATTTTCGTGATCGTCACCATTTTCCCGTGGAATGAGATTGGCAGCAACGGCAGTCCCTTTGTGCTCACCTTTGCGAAAATCGGCATCACCGCCGCGGCAGGCATTATCAACTTTGTCGTGCTGACGGCGGCGCTCTCCGGCTGTAACAGCGGAATGTATAGCTGTGGGCGTATGCTTTACGCGCTGGCGAAAAACCGTCAACTGCCGGCGGCAGTCGCGAAAGTCTCTCGCCACGGCGTGCCGGTCGCGGGCGTGGCGCTCTCTATTTTGATTTTGCTGGTAGGTTCTTGCCTGAACTACATCATCCCCAATCCGCAGCGCGTCTTTGTTTACGTTTATAGCGCCAGCGTACTGCCGGGGATGGTGCCGTGGTTTGTCATTCTGATTAGCCAACTGCGCTTTCGTCGGGCGCATAAAGAAGCGATTGCGGATCATCCTTTTCGTTCCATTATGTTTCCGTGGGCGAACTATTTGACGATGGCGTTTCTGGTTTGCGTTTTAATCGGCATGTACTTTAATGAAGATACGCGCATGTCGCTGTTTGTCGGCGTCATCTTCCTGCTGGCCGTCACGCTGGTCTACAAAGTTTTCGGCCTGAATCGTCACGGAACCGCCCACAAGGTGGGGGAATAAGCGCCAAAATGCGCAAAGCATAACCAAACGCGCATTTTATTTAAAAAGGCACTGGACAGCGGGGTGTGAAGTCCGTATTATCCACCCCCGCAACGGCGCTAAGCGCCCGTAGCTCAGCTGGATAGAGCGCTGCCCTCCGGAGGCAGAGGTCTCAGGTTCGAATCCTGTCGGGCGTACCATTTATTTAGGTGCTTGAGCTGCGGTGGTTTAATACCGCGTAAAAAGTTTCAGTGGTGGCTATAGCTCAGTTGGTAGAGCCCTGGATTGTGATTCCAGTTGTCGTGGGTTCGAATCCCATTAGCCACCCCATTAATATAGAGTTGTGAAACGCGAAGGTGGCGGAATTGGTAGACGCGCTAGCTTCAGGTGTTAGTGTCCTTACGGACGTGGGGGTTCAAGTCCCCCCCCTCGCACCACGACTCAATGAATTGAACTAAAAATTCAAAAAAGCAGTATATCGGCGAGTAGCGCAGCTTGGTAGCGCAACTGGTTTGGGACCAGTGGGTCGGAGGTTCGAATCCTCTCTCGCCGACCAATTTTAAACCCCGCTTCGGCGGGGTTTTTTGTTTTCTGTTCCTTTTCAACCCCTTATCCCGCACGTGTTGCCATTATGATTTGTTGGCGATATCCCAAGCTTCATTTGTCGCTATTCGGTGACGAGTAATCTATTGATTTATAATCACTTTGTAAAAAGCATCCTGTTCTGTCTCCGCCGGGCGACACGCTAAAACCTCGCCAGCAGCGGGGGGATGTCAATCGCGTGAATTCTCTACGTTTTTTTAACGCCTGCGCCTGTTTTTTAGCGGTGCAAAGATGGCACGTTATGTGCAATAATGTACGGGTAGATGCTCATTCCATCTCTTATGTTCGCCTTCTGGCCTCATAAACTCAGGAATGATGCAGAGCCGTTTACGGTGCTTATCGTCCACTGACAGATGTCGCTTACGCCTCATCAAACACCCTGGACACAACGTTGAGTGAAGCACCCCTTTATGTTGTCATACAGACCTGTTTTGACGCCTGCCCCTTAACCGGGCAGGCGTTTTTTTATGCATCCCGAATGATTTTGTGTAGGCGGTAAGCCCGGTAAGCGAAGCGCCACCGGGCAAGAGGGAATTACTGCGGGGGATTGTTCTGTAATGTCAGCATCAAGCCGTCGCGCCGCATGGCGGCAGCCTCTTCCGGTTGATGCAGTCGATCAAGCGCATCGGCAAGCCAGGCATAATCATACGCGTCCGGGCGTTGTTTTAGCGCGGCGCGGAAAGCCAGAGTCGCCTCCTGCCATTCACCGTGTTTCATTAGCGACTGGCCGAGCGTGCTCCATAACAGCGGGCGATCGCCTACCGTCTTGATTTGCTGACGCAGCACTTTCTCCAGTTGTTCCGGATTATTGGTTCTGAGGCGAGGAATGGGCAGCACCAGCCGATCGTCATACTGGCGTTTCAGACCGTCGATGATAATCTGCTGCGCCATATCATGATCGTCACATTCGATCAGATGCTCGGCCATCGCGACCTGCAGCGCCACCTGATAGCGGGTTTTACGGCTTTGGTTTTTCCACCAGGTGCGTAATCCTTCGCTGCCCTGCTCGGCGCGCGCCTGATCCATGAGTCCTATCCACGCCTGTTGTTCGAGCATGGCGCGATGCGCTTCATCGCCGACGTGCGCTTTCGCCATGGATGGGATGATATCCAGTAAAGAACTCCATGCGCTGGTGCGAATATAGGCCTGCTCCGCCAGACGCAGAACTTCCGGGTGACGCGGCGTGACCTCCAGCAGTTTGTCCACGCCGTGACGCGCCGCGTGATTTTCATTGCGCGCCAGCTGTAAGCGCACGCGCGTGATCTCGACCGGGATGGTGTCGTTCCCCGCCAGCTCTGCCGCACGTTCAAGGTGCTGATTAGCGCGTGCTTCATCGCCGCGCTGCTGCGCCGCTTCTGCCGCCAGCAGATAATTGACCACCGGTTGTTCAGCATGGTCGGCATTTTTTGACATCAGCTTTTCAACCTGCTGATAGTCGCCCTCCGCCAGCTTCAGCAGCGCTTGTTCGGTCTGCTTGCGGGCGCGACGGCGTTTACGACCGGCAAACCAACCGCGGGTGTGTGCGCCGGTACGAAACAGACGGCGTAGTAACCACTCAATGGCGAATAGCACCACCATAGCGACGATGAGAATGATCGCCAGTCCGGTGACGCTGGTTTCAATGTTGTAGGTATCGGTCTGGATTAACACATAGCCCTGGTGACCGGCTATCATCGGGCCGACCACGATACCCGCGAGCAACAACACAAAGAGCAATAATACTTTTAGCATCATTATTCTCCTTGCGGCGCGGCTGCCGGAGCGTCTGTCTGCGTGGCAGGCGCTGCCGTAGAGACTGTCGGTTGCGCCAGCAGATTACGCACGCGGGTTTGCATCAGTTTTTCAAGAATCGCCTGGCTTCCCAGGGTTTCCGGCAGATCCATCGTAATATTTTGCTGGCTTAATTTATCGACCTCCTCCAGGAAGGCTTTTGTCGCGGCGTCGTCAGTATCGTAATAAGCGCGAACCCAGGTCGAAACGTTATCCAGCGCCTGACGGTATGTTTCTTCCTGATGGCGTGGCACGGCCTGCGCGGCGACTAACAGGCGGGAGCGAATATTTTCGCGTAAATAGACGTCCTGGTTGGGCGCCAACAGCGGTACGGCGGTATCATCGCGGCGGCGAATGGTAATAAAGCTGTCCATAAAGTTCTGCCAGCTTTTTTGCAGGTTAACGCGCCATTCGCTTAACGAGCTGGACAGCTCGCTGCTGTCTGAATCCATCGGCGAACCATCGGTATCGTTATCCGCCAGACGCAGGTTATCGATTTGGTTAGAGAGCTGATTGAGCTTGAGAATAATGCCGTCGTAGTCGATCTGCGCAACGGATGACAGGCTGGCGATATCGTCAGTAATCGCGCGTCGTGCGGTAATCAGGCTGGGGTCATTCATGTCCGCCAGACTGGCGTCAGCGCTTTTGAGCAGCGCAGCGGCGGTAGTGACGTCCTGATCGCTCCATAGCTTGCGTCCGGCGAGTTTCACCAGGAAATCAGCCTGCGCCAGCAGCCAGGTTTTAGCATCGCTGCCGGAAATGGTGGCGACTTTTTGTTGTACTTCATCAAGCTGTTTCGCCAGCGCCGCCTGTTGGCGATTCGCGTCTTCTAACTGCGCCGCTTGTTTTTTGATAATCTCTTCCAGCTCCGCTTTTTGGCTCTCCTGCGCCTTTTGCAAGGCGGTCAGTTGCGTCGCCAGCGCATCGCTGGTTTCCGTTTGCGCGGTTGCTTGCTGTTTCCCCCAGCCATAAAGCCCAATACCTGCCGCCAGGGCAATCGCGATCGCCACCGCGCTTAATACCAGCGCGGCGCCGTTCTTACTTTTTTTCTCGGTATTAACTGGCTGTGGCGTGGTTTCCACGCTCTCCCTGGTCTCATCAACCACGGCGGAGGATTTTTCTTGTTCCGTCATTATGGCATCCCATTATGAGAGTTATTGTAATGCGCGCAACAGCGCATCGTTGTCGGCGTTATCAGCGACCTTAATATCTTGCCAGCCCAGCTCCCGGGCAAGGTGCGCCAGACGTTCACTGACGACCAATAGCCGACAGCGTAGTAACCAGTGCTCACGATACCACTCGGGAGTCAGCGACCAGAGCCGTTGCAACATCTCGCCGCTGGTAACAACAAGCGTTGTTACGCCGCGAGTATGCCAGCGCATCGCTTCTTCCGCGCCATCGTAATGTTTCGCACATCGTTGATAACATTCACAAAAACTGACTTCGGCTCCGCGAGCTGTCAGGGTTTCGCCCAGCAGTTCGCGGCCGCCATTGCCACGCAAAATCAGCGCGCGTTTGCCCGCAATATTTTGTAATTCAGGTAATTGTAGCAAGGCTTCGCTGATTTCCCGATCCAATGGATAACGAATATCGAACCCGCTAACGGTATGAAGGGCGAGCGCCGTGGTGCGGCCAATCGCGAAATAGCGCGGCGACGCAGGCCAGTTTCGGCCATCCCGCTGGAGCTGGGCGTGAGCAAAGGCGACGGCGTGCTGTGAAAGGGCAAAAACCAGATCGTTTTCCGTCAGCGTCGCCAGGCGGTCGGCCAGGGTGGGTAGCTCCCGGCCGGCGACAAATTCAATCAGTGGAAAACTCCAGGCCACCTGCCCCAGTGCGCGCAGACGGCTCACTAACGCTTCCCCTGCGGGAGAGGGGCGGGTGATCAGAATACTCATGCGGGCGTCTCGCCGTTATAAACTTCTGTCAGAATCGCGCGTGCGCCGTTTTCCAGCAGTTCCTCTGCAAGCGAGATGCCCATTTGCTCCGCCTGCTCGGGAGAACCACGACGTTCGCCGCGCACCATCACCGAACCGTCCGGTGCGCCAACCAGCGCGCGTAACCAAATTTCACCGTTGATGATTTCTGCATAGCTGCCAATCGGCACCTGACATCCGCCTTCCAGGCGGGTGTTCATAGCGCGTTCCGCCGTTACACGTAGCGCGGTTTGCGAGTGATTCAACGGTGCGAGCAGCGCCTGTGTTCGCGCGTCGTCAAGACGACACTCAATCCCGACGGCGCCCTGGCCTACGGCAGGAAGCGAAACGTCGGGCGGCAAGGCTGTGCGAATGCGCGACTCCAGACCTAAGCGTTTCAGACCGGCCACGGCCAGGATAATGGCGTCATAGTCGCCGTTATCCAGCTTGCCGAGACGTGTGCCGACGTTGCCGCGCAACGAACGGATAATGAGATCCGGACGGCGTTCCGCCAGTTGACACTGTCGACGCAAACTGGACGTCCCGACGATACTACCCGCGGGCAGATCGTCCAGACTGTGATATTTATTCGAGACAAACGCGTCGCGCGGATCTTCGCGCTCGCAAATGGTCACCAGACCGAGACCGTCCGGGAAGGCCACCGGAACGTCTTTCATTGAGTGCACGGCGATATCAGCGCGTTTTTCCAGCAGCGCGATTTCAAGCTCTTTAACAAACAGTCCCTTACCGCCCACTTTCGCCAGGGGAGTATCGAGAATCACGTCGCCGCGTGTGACCATCGGCACCAGTTCTACCGTCAGTCCCGGATGGGTTGCCATCAATGCGTCTTTGACATAATGTGCCTGCCAAAGCGCAAGGGGACTTTGGCGTGTGGCAATTCTTAAAACATTGTCTAACATGCTTGTTACCGTCATTATCAATCATTGACCATCCTAACATCCTTATAGAGAGTATGTTAGTTTTCCGGTCACCGTGAGTGAGAGGATAAGGCGCAGTGTCGTCAATGACAGTGAATAATGACGAGAAACCGCCAGCCCGTATTTAAGAATTTACACGCAGCGAACGGTGCTACACTTGTATGTAGCGCATCTTTCTTTACGGTCAATGAGCAAGGTGTTAAATTGATCACGTTTTAGACCATTTTTTCGTCGGTATTAGATAAAAATATGCAGGCGAGAAAGGGTAACGGTTATTTTTGACATACGGTTTATCCCGAATGGCGACGGTGAAGTACTGACCTGCACCATGACGGGTAGCAACATCAGGCGATACGTCTTGTACCTCTATATTGAGACTCTGAAACAGAGACTGGATGCCATAAATCAACTGCGTGTGGATCGCGCGCTTGCTGCCATGGGACCCGCTTTTCAGCAGGTTTACAGTCTTCTGCCGACATTATTGCACTATCACCATCCACTGATGCCGGGTTACCTTGATGGTAACGTTCCCAGCGGTATTTGCTTCTACACGCCTGATGAAACCCAACGCCACTATCTGAACGAACTTGAGCTGTACCGCGGTATGACGCCGCAGGATCCGCCGAAGGGCGAGTTGCCGATTACCGGCGTTTACACCATGGGCAGCACCTCCTCGGTCGGGCAGAGCTGCTCGTCCGACCTGGATATCTGGGTGTGCCATCAGTCCTGGCTCGACGGCGAAGAGCGTCAGTTGCTGCAACGTAAGTGTAGCCTGCTGGAAAGCTGGGCCGCCTCGCTTGGCGTTGAGGTGAGCTTCTTCCTAATCGACGAGAACCGTTTCCGCCATAACGAAAGCGGCAGTCTGGGCGGGGAAGACTGTGGTTCTACGCAGCATATCCTGTTGCTTGATGAGTTTTATCGTACCGCTGTGCGCCTGGCCGGGAAGCGTATCCTGTGGAGCATGGTGCCGTGCGACGAAGAAGAGCATTACGACGACTATGTCATGACGCTCTACGCGCAGGGCGTATTAACGCCAAACGAATGGCTGGATCTGGGGGGCTTAAGCTCGCTCTCCGCCGAAGAGTACTTTGGCGCCAGCCTGTGGCAGCTATACAAGAGCATTGACTCGCCGTACAAAGCGGTGCTGAAAACGCTGTTGCTGGAAGCCTATTCATGGGAATACCCCAACCCACGTCTGCTGGCGAAAGACATTAAACAACGTCTGCATGACGGTGAAATCGTGTCGTTTGGACTCGATCCCTACTGCATGATGCTGGAACGGGTCACTGAATACCTGACGGCGATTGAAGATCCGACGCGGCTGGATTTAGTCCGCCGCTGCTTTTACCTGAAAGTGTGCGAGAAATTAAGTCGCGAGCGCGCCTGCGTAGGCTGGCGTCGGGAAGTATTAAGCCAGTTGGTCAGCGAGTGGGGATGGGACGACGCGCGTCTGACCATGCTCGATAATCGCGCAAACTGGAAAATCGATCAGGTGCGCGAAGCCCACAACGAATTGCTCGACGCAATGATGCAAAGCTATCGTAATCTGATTCGCTTTGCGCGGCGCAACAACCTCAGCGTGAGTGCCAGCCCGCAGGATATCGGCGTACTGACGCGTAAGCTGTACGCGGCGTTTGAAGCGTTGCCGGGTAAAGTCACGCTGGTGAACCCGCAGATATCGCCGGATCTGTCTGAGCCGAATTTAACCTTTATCCATGTGCCGCCGGGACGTGCCAACCGTTCAGGCTGGTATCTCTACAACCGCGCGCCGAACATGGATTCCATCATCAGCCATCAGCCGCTGGAATATAACCGTTATCTTAATAAGTTGGTCGCGTGGGCGTGGTTCAACGGCCTGCTGACGTCGCGAACGCATCTGTTTATTAAGGGCAACGGTATTGTCGACCTGCCTAAGTTGCAGGAGATGGTCGCCGATGTTTCGCACCATTTCCCGCTGCGCTTGCCTGCTCCGACGCCGAAAGCGCTCTACAGCCCCTGTGAAATTCGCCATCTGGCGATTATCGTTAACCTCGAATATGACCCGACGGCGGCGTTTCGCAATAAAGTGGTCCATTTTGACTTCCGTAAGCTGGACGTTTTCAGCTTTGGCGAAGAGCAAAACTGTCTGATAGGCAGTATCGACTTGTTATATCGCAACTCGTGGAACGAAGTGCGTACTCTGCACTTTAACGGCGAGCAGGCGATGATCGAAGCGCTGAAAACGATTCTGGGGAAAATGCACCAGGATGCCGCGCCGCCGGATAGCGTGGAGGTGTTCTGCTACAGTCAGCATCTTCGCGGTCTGATTCGCACCCGCGTGCAGCAACTGGTCTCCGAATGTATCGAGCTACGTCTTTCCAGCACCCGTCAGGAGACCGGTCGCTTCAAGGCGCTGCGGGTTTCCGGGCAGACGTGGGGGCTATTCTTCGAACGCTTGAATGTCTCGGTGCAGAAGCTGGAGAACGCTATCGAATTCTACGGCGCGATTTCGCATAACAAGCTGCACGGGCTGTCGGTACAGGTGGAAACCAACCAGGTGAAATTGCCGTCAGTGGTGGATGGCTTCGCCAACGAAGGGATTATCCAGTTCTTCTTTGAAGAAACGGGCGATGAGAAAGGCTTTAATATTTATATTCTGGATGAAAGTAACCGGGCGGAAGTGTATCACCACTGCGAGGGTAGCAAGGAAGAACTGGTGCGCGACGTCAGTCGCTTCTATTCGTCATCGCACGATCGCTTCACGTATGGCTCCAGTTTTATCAACTTTAACCTGCCGCAGTTCTACCAGATAGTGAAAACCGATGGCCGCGCGCAGGTGATCCCATTCCGTACGCAGCCTATCAACACCGTGCCGCCAGCAAACCAGGATCATGACGCGCCGCTATTGCAGCAGTATTTTTCGTAAGTGCTGCGCCGGGCAAAGCTGCCCGGCCGGCGTTCACCGCTTCACATTAACTTCACCCAACTTCGTTACCGTGACCTCCGCATTTGGTTTACAGGAGGAGGTTTGAGGTGGCAGATGCGTTCATTTTGTTAGGGATAGTCATGGCGATGGTCAGCCTCGGCTTCATTCTTATAAATAAGTTATTCTGTTTTATATCTGCTGGGTGCCTGCTCTCGCTATGCGCCAGCATGGCCAGTTTGCAACTCTGGGATGCGTCTTACTGGGGGCGATGGGGAAAAGTATGCCCCGGCCTGGATGTGATCATCTCCTGCGACAATTACCATTTTCTCTATGACCTGGGATGGGGATTGTACGGTATCGCCTTTTTGTTTTTTATCGCGTTAATGCTCACATGTGCGGCCATTATTCTTATCAATATGGTTATGGCTTTAGAGCGATACTGTGCCGGATGGCGGCGCTAACGCGCCTTATCCAGCCTACATTCGAAGAATGCTCATTGAGCGGAACAAGGTTTAGACAATATTTTTTCTTATACAATTTATGTAGTAATATTCAGACCGTTCAAAACGCTATCGCGTTCTTCATTGTTTTCGTAAATATGTTTTGAAAAACCATATTAGAAACAAAAGCTCTTTAATGGTTTCTTATGGATGTTTTTATAAAAGGATATTATATGTCAATAAACAACCCTATTCTTATTTACGTGAATAAGAAACGACAAATAAAATTAGCTCTGTTTTATTCAGTGGTAGCTATAGCTCTTATGATGAGCCTCTTTCTAAATTATAGTATTATGCTAAAGATGGTGTGTGTTTTTTTAATACTCCTCATGATAGCAGGCGCAAGTGCTTACTGGTACTCTGCCTTTTCAGGAAAGCCACAGCTAACGTTGAACCAGGAGGGAGTAACATTACACACAACCAGACTACCAATAGTTTACTGGCATGAAATCGACTATGTTGGTGAGCGTGTTAGCGATAATACGCCTGTGCTGGCCGTTTTTGTCAAAGATGTTGAGCTTTATTGTCAGCGAATTACTAATGAGAAAATGCGTAATAATTTTCTGTCATTATTGAATAAGCATGAAAGTAATCGCGTGATGAATATCTCTCTAAACGATCTCGATTATGACTCGGATGAGTTACAGGATATTTTTAAAATGGCTGTTGCCAGAAACCTGGAACAATAGGGTAGAGATATATGTTTTTTGTTATTACTCACCATATTGATGTGCTGCCTCTGGCAACCCTACCCACACATGAAACATGCCCTTATTGTAATAATCAGGATGTATGGTTGATTATTCGCCAAAAAAGGACCCGTACATGTGGTTTGTCTCAAGCGAGAAAAAGAGATAAGTTTGGTTTAGCGATATGCAAGCATTGCAGCAATGAAATCAAGGAAAAACGTTGGTCACCAGCGTTACGTCAACTTTTTACCGAGCAGAAGCCACTATTTAATCTAACCTTTTGGCAACGCTACGGTTTTTGGGTTGGTTGGTTGAGTGTATGGCCCGCGCTGTTTCTGGCAACCTGGCTGTATTTCACATTTCGGGGTTGGTAATACGACCGCATATCTCGTTAAATATATGCAGGAAAGCGCTATTCTTCTGGCTCTCCTGCGGAATTAAAACTTAGCGAAAACTCACCTTTTCACCCGCTTGCTGCGTCGCCGCCTGCTCCAGCAGCTCCCAGAAGGTTTCGCCGCTGCGATCGCAAATCCACTCGTCACCTTTCAGGTCAAAGTGATAGCCGCTCTGTTTGGTCGCCAGCCATACCTGGTGCAACGGCTCCTGACGGTTAATAATGATCTTACTGCCGTTCTCAAAGCTGAGGGTCAGCACGCCGCCGTTGATTTCGCAGTCGATATCGCTATCGCCGTCCCAGCTATCGAGGCATTCTTCAATGGTGAGCCACAGGGCGTCAGCCAGGCGATGAAATTCACTGTCGTTCATTGTTTTATCTCGCTATTGAGTGATAGCGCCAGTATAAGGGGAAGCGTCAGCTTCTGGAACCGATACGAATTACCGTTGTGAGCGGTAAAGGATAAAACCCAGCGGTAGATAAATGACGATAAATAGCGCACTGGTGATAAGTATGACGGACGCGTTAACCGGGAAATGGTTCAGAGCCGACAGCATTGCCACCATCAGCGCGACGCAGCCGCCGCAGAGGAGAAAATGCAACAGGATTAAGGGGGCGCGCGGCTTTGCTTTGATATCCAAAAGAGCGCTAAGCAGACCGAGTACCGCGCTTATCGTCAGGACTCCGGCAGCTTCAACACCGTTTATCGTGCCGTGCATAACGCTTTCAACAATGACGTAAATGCATGAACCGATCCCCACGCCCCGAAGGGCGTTTTTCAGATGTTTATTCAAACGCGCAAAACGGTTTAGCGGCGTCATTTTTGGCATTCCTGCGCCTGCGTTATGATGATGATATCTTTATTATTGGTGTACATGACGTTCCTATTCAGAGTATGCGTCTTATCCGGGCAGGGGGATGCTGTTCGGTAAAGCTGGCTGCCAATCCACGTATAAACATAGCGGTTGTCATACGCAAAACGCTTGGTGACTTTTAGCGTCCCATTGATGCTAAAGACATGAATACCCTGACCTTGCTGGCTATCACGCATAAAATAGCCATGCTCTTTTCCGGCGTTAATTTCCCGGTTCAGGAAGGGGGCTGGGCTATCCAGTTCCAGCCCTGATTTGCCGGGTTAATCAATGAATTGGGTAACCGACGCAGGCGTTTGAAATTCACCTCCGGCAACGAAAGATTGTTCTCCTCTTCTGGCTGGAGATAAACCACGCCGCTGCCTTGCCGTTGATAAACATTGTGCGGAGATTCACTCAGCCGGCATCCCCAGGCGGGAGGTAGCAGAAGTGAAAGCGAAAAAAGGCAAAACAAATTACGATATTGCATAAGGTCATCCGGACGTGGTACGTAAACCTAAAGTGATGAGCAAAGCATGTTTCCTGATGTAAATGCGCAATAATCATGGCAACGCGCCGCTTTTCAGATTTTATAAAGAGCCCCTAAACGCTTGCTTTTACGCCTTCTCCTGCGATGATAGAAAATAGAAAGCATGAACTTACAGGCAATCCATAATGAAAAACGTGTTTAAGACACTCGCTGTACTTCTGACTCTGTTCAGCCTGACGGGCTGCGGTTTGAAAGGGCCGCTTTATTTCCCGCCAGCCGATAAAAATGCGCCGCCGCCGACGAAAAAAGTCGATTCGCAAACGCAGTCCACGATGCCCGATAAGAACGATCGCGCAACGGGAGATGGCCCGTCCCAGGTCAATTACTGAGGATAGTTTTCTGTCCCCGCGTGAACGGAGTGAATGATGCAATTCTCTAAAATGCATGGCCTTGGCAACGATTTTATGGTCGTCGACGCGGTAACGCAGAATGTCTTTTTTTCGCCGGAACTGATTCGTCGGCTATCCGACAGACACTTGGGCGTAGGGTTCGATCAGCTGCTGGTGGTTGAGCCGCCCTATGATCCTGAGTTGGACTTTCATTACCGCATCTTCAACGCCGACGGCAGTGAAGTCTCGCAGTGCGGCAATGGCGCGCGCTGTTTCGCGCGATTTGTTCGCCTGAAAGGGCTAACCAATAAACGCGACATTCGGGTCAGTACCGCGAATGGCCGGATGGTACTGAGCGTCACGGAAGATGAACTGGTACGCGTCAATATGGGCGAGCCAAACTTTGAACCCGCGCAGGTGCCTTTTCGCGCCAACAAAGCGGAAAAGACGTATATTATGCGAGCGGCGGAACAGACCATATTGTGCGGCGTGGTTTCAATGGGTAATCCGCACTGTGTCATTCAGGTTGATAACGTCGACACGGCGGCCGTTGAAACACTGGGGCCGGTTCTGGAAAGCCATGAGCGTTTTCCGGAACGCGCCAACATTGGTTTTATGCAGGTTGTAAGACGTGAGCATATCCGGCTGCGAGTCTATGAACGCGGCGCAGGGGAGACCCGCGCGTGCGGCAGCGGCGCGTGCGCTGCCGTTGCCGTGGGGATTCAGCAGGGGCTGCTGGCTGAAGAAGTACGCGTGGAATTACCGGGCGGTCGGCTGGATATCGCCTGGAAAGGTCCGGGTCATCCGTTATACATGACTGGTCCGGCGGCACATATCTACGACGGATTTATCCATTTATGAAGCAACCAGAGGAAGAACTACAGGAAACGCTCACGGAACTGGACGATCGAGCGGTCGTCGATTACCTGCGCCACCACCCTGAGTTTTTTATCCGTAACGCCCATGCCGTGGAAGCGATGCGTGTTCCACATCCCGTGCGGGGAACGGTTTCGCTCGTTGAGTGGCATATGGCCCGCGCGCGTAATCACATCAATGTGCTTGAAGAAAATATGACGCTGCTGATGGAACAGGCTCATGCCAATGAAAGCCTGTTTTATCGCTTGCTGCATCTGCAAAGCCGTCTGGTCGCCGCGGATAGTCTGGATGAGATGCTGGTGCGGTTTCACCGCTGGGCGCGCGATTTGGGGCTTGCCGGCGCGACGCTGCGTTTGTTCCCGGATCGGTGGCGTCTTGGCGCGCCATCGCGCTATACGCATCTGGCTTTAAACCGTCAGGCCTTCGAGCCGCTGCGTATTCAACGACTGGGACAGTCGCAGCATTATCTTGGCCCGCTAAACGGCCCGGAACTGCTGGTGGTCTTGCCGGAGGCGAAGGCTGTAGGCTCGGTAGCTATGTCGATGATGGGCAGCGATGGCGACCTCGGGGTGATTCTCTTCAGCAGCCGTGACCCGCACCACTATCAGCCGGGGCAGGGGACGCAGCTTTTACAGGAGATCGCGCTGATGCTGCCGGAACTGCTGGAACGCTGGATTAAACGCGTATGACGGATGTCGCGCTTTCTCTGGATGTCTCGCGGTTCCTGCGCTATTTAGACGTGGAGCGCCAGCTTAGCCCCATTACCCTGCTGAACTACCAGCGTCAGCTTGATGCCATTATCGCTTTAGCCGGAGAAACCGGGCTGAAAAGCTGGCAACAATGTGACGCTGCGATTGTGCGCAGTTTTGCGGTGCGCAGTCGGCGCAAAGGGCTTGGCCCTGCCAGTCTGGCGCTACGTCTCTCGGCATTGCGAAGCTTTTTTGACTGGTTAGTCAGTCAGGGCGAATTGAAAGCTAACCCGGCGAAGGGCGTCTCCGCACCGAAAGCGCCGCGTCATCTGCCGAAAAATATTGATGTCGACGACGTTAACCGCCTGCTGGACATCGATCTTAACGATCCGCTCGCCGTACGTGACCGGGCGATGCTGGAGGTCATGTACGGCGCGGGGCTGCGTTTATCCGAACTGGTTGGCCTGGATATAAAGCACCTCGATCTTGATACCGGCGAAGTGTGGGTAATGGGTAAAGGCAGCAAAGAGCGACGCCTGCCGATTGGCCGTAACGCGGTGACGTGGATTGAGCACTGGCTGGATCTGCGCGGCCTGTTCGCCAGCGATGAAGAGGCGTTATTCCTGTCGAAGCTCGGCAAGCGTATCTCCGCGCGCAATGTCCAAAAACGGTTCGCCGAATGGGGCATAAAGCAGGGGCTAAACAGCCACGTGCATCCACATAAGCTGCGCCATTCGTTCGCGACCCATATGCTGGAATCGAGCGGCGATCTGCGCGGCGTGCAAGAGCTGCTGGGTCATGCCAACCTTTCCACTACCCAAATTTATACTCATCTTGATTTTCAACATCTTGCTTCAGTGTACGACGCGGCGCATCCGCGCGCTAAACGGGGGAAATAATGCGTTTTTACCGGCCTTTGGGGCGTATTGCCGCGCTCACCTTTGACCTGGATGATACCCTTTATGATAACCGTCCGGTGATTTTGCGTACTGAGCAGGAAGCGCTCGCTTTTATGCAAAATTATCACCCGTCGCTACGTTCGTTTCAAAACGTCGATTTACAGCGGATACGGCAGGCGGTGCGTGAAGCGGAGCCGGAAATCTATCATGACGTTACCCGCTGGCGCCATCGTGCGATAGAGCAGGCCATGCGGGATGCGGGATTATCGGCGCAGGAGGCCATTGCCGGCGCGAATGCGGCGATGATGCATTTTGCCAAATGGCGCAGCCAGATTGAGGTTCCGCAGGCTACCCATGAGACGTTACAGCAGCTTGCGAAAAAATGGCCGCTGGTGGCGATCACTAACGGCAATGCCCAGCCGGAACTGTTTGGCCTCGGCGATTACTTTAAGTTTGTACTGCGCGCCGGCCCGGATGGACGTTCCAAGCCGTTTAGCGACATGTATTTCCTGGCGGCGGAAAAACTGCATGTGCCGATCGGCGAGATCCTGCATGTCGGCGATGATCTGACTACCGATGTGGCTGGCGCTATTCGCTGTGGGATGCAGGCCTGCTGGATTAAACCTGAAAATGCCGACCTGATGCGGACGCAGGACAGCCGTTTACTGCCGCATATCGAAATTTCGCGGTTGGCATCTCTCACCTCGCTGATATAATCACCAGTAGTTCTGTATAAATTCCCAGTTATTCTGGCGGATGGCGCTATGCTTATCCGCCCTACGATAAGTAGCCCCGGTAAGCGAAGCGCCACCGGGCGTTTTTAGTTTTCATGTTTTTACGCGGCGGTGCCAATGGACGTTTCTTACCTGCTCGACAGCCTTAATGATAAACAGCGCGAAGCGGTGGCCGCGCCACGTAGCAACATGCTGGTGCTGGCGGGCGCGGGAAGCGGGAAAACCCGCGTGCTGGTGCACCGTATCGCCTGGTTACTGAGCGTAGAAAACAACTCGCCATACTCCATCATGGCGGTGACCTTTACCAACAAAGCGGCGGCGGAAATGCGCCATCGTATTGGCCAGTTGATGGGGACCAGCCAGGGCGGAATGTGGGTAGGGACGTTCCACGGTCTGGCGCACCGCCTGCTGCGCGCGCATCATATGGACGCTAATTTGCCGCAGGATTTCCAGATTCTCGACAGCGAAGATCAGATGCGTTTGCTTAAACGCCTGATTAAGGCGATGAACCTCGATGAGAAGCAGTGGCCGCCGCGTCAGGCGATGTGGTACATCAATAGCCAGAAAGACGAAGGGCTACGCCCGCACCATATCCAAAGCTATGGCAACCCGGTGGAGCAGACCTGGCAGAAGGTGTATCAGGCCTATCAGGAAGCGTGCGATCGCGCTGGTCTGGTGGATTTCGCCGAGCTACTGCTGCGCGCTCATGAGCTATGGCTGAACAAGCCGCACATCCTGCAACACTATCGCGAGCGGTTTACTAACATCCTGGTGGACGAATTCCAGGATACCAACAACATTCAGTACGCCTGGGTTCGTCTGCTGGCGGGCGATACCGGTAAAGTGATGATTGTTGGCGACGATGACCAGTCGATCTACGGCTGGCGCGGGGCCCAGGTAGAGAACATCCAGCGCTTCCTGAATGATTTCCCCGGCGCGCAGACCATTCGTCTGGAGCAGAATTACCGCTCGACCAGCAACATCCTTAGCGCGGCGAACGCTCTGATTGAAAACAACAACGGGCGTTTGGGTAAAAAGCTGTGGACTGACGGCGTTGATGGCGAACCGATATCGCTGTACTGCGCTTTCAACGAGCTGGATGAAGCGCGCTTTGTGGTTAACCGTATCAAAACCTGGCAGGACAACGGCGGCGCGCTTGCGCAATGCGCCATCCTTTATCGCAGCAACGCCCAGTCGCGCGTGCTGGAAGAAGCGTTATTACAGGCCAGCATGCCGTACCGCATTTACGGCGGGATGCGCTTCTTCGAACGCCAGGAGATCAAAGATGCGCTCTCTTATCTGCGTTTGATTGCCAATCGCAACGATGATGCTGCCTTTGAACGCGTGGTGAATACCCCAACGCGCGGCATCGGCGACCGCACGCTGGACGTGGTGCGCCAGACCTCGCGCGATCGCCAGCTAACATTGTGGCAGGCGTGCCGTGAATTGTTACAGGAAAAAGCCCTGGCCGGGCGTGCGGCCAGCGCGCTGCAACGCTTTATGGAACTGATCGACGCCCTGGCGCAGGAAACCGCCGACATGCCGCTGCATGTGCAGACTGACCGAGTGATCAAAGATTCCGGCCTGCGCACCATGTATGAGCAAGAAAAAGGCGAGAAAGGCCAGACGCGCATCGAAAACTTAGAGGAACTGGTGACGGCGACGCGGCAGTTCAGCTACAACGACGAAGATGAAGATTTGATGCCGTTGCAGGCCTTCCTCTCTCACGCGGCGCTGGAAGCGGGCGAGGGGCAGGCGGATACCTGGCAGGATGCGGTGCAGCTGATGACGCTGCACTCGGCCAAAGGCCTGGAGTTTCCACAGGTGTTTATTGTCGGCATGGAAGAGGGCATGTTCCCCAGCCAGATGTCGCTGGATGAGGGCGGGCGTTTGGAAGAGGAGCGTCGTCTGGCCTACGTCGGCGTTACCCGTGCCATGCAGAAACTGACGCTAACCTATGCCGAAACGCGTCGTCTGTACGGTAAAGAGGTCTACCATCGCCCGTCGCGTTTCATCGGCGAGTTGCCGGAGGAGTGCGTGGAAGAGGTCCGTCTGCGCGCCACCGTCAGTCGTCCGGTGAGCCATCAACGAATGGGAACGCCGCTGGCGGAAAACGACACAGGCTACAAACTCGGCCAACGCGTGCGCCATGCGAAGTTCGGCGAGGGAACTATTGTCAACCTGGAGGGCAGCGGCGAGCATAGCCGGTTGCAGGTGGCTTTTCAGGGGCAAGGGATCAAATGGCTGGTTGCCGCGTATGCGAAGCTGGAAACGGTTTGACCGACTCTCATAGTGCCGGGTGGCGCGTCTTATCCGGCCTACGCGCTGGCTAACATTTTGATTTGTAGGCCGGATAAGGCGAAGCCGCCATCCGGCGATATATTGATGTTAATATTCTGAAATCATAGATAAATACTCTCACTCTGCTAACCTTTCTGCATAAGGGGAAATTATTGCTTTTTCGCGTTTCGTTGCGTGTTGACGGCAAATTTTTGCTGGCGTAACATGCGCCCACGATTACGCTAAGAGGACATTCGCCTTGGACACACCCAGTAGATACTGGCTCATTATCCTGTCATCCAGGATCAACTCCTAAGGCTATCCCTTTTTGCTGATAGCCTTAGCGGTTGTCAGCGACCTTTCATTTTTTCCCGTCGCGTTGAGTCAGGCTGTTTAATGGTCTGAAACCCAATTTGTTTCTGTGTGCCCATCTGAACTGTCCGATATTTTTACGCATTGGGAGTCCCGGTCATGCTGAGCGCATTTCAACTGGAAAAAAACCGACTGACCCGGCTGGAAGTCGAGGAGTCACAAAGCCTGATTGATGCCGTATGGGTCGATTTGGTCGAACCGGACGACGACGAGCGATTGCGCGTACAATCTGAGCTGGGCCAGAGTCTGGCGACGCGTCCTGAACTGGAAGATATCGAAGCATCCGCGCGCTTCTTTGAAGACGAAGACGGACTGCATATCCACTCCTTCTTCTTCTTCGAAGATGCGGAAGATCATGCCGGTAACTCTACGGTGGCATTCACTATTCGCGATGGCCGTCTGTTTACGCTGCGTGAACGCGAACTGCCCGCCTTCCGTTTGTATCGTATGCGCGCCCGCAGCCAGGCGATGGTCGATGGTAATGCTTACGAACTACTGCTCGATCTGTTCGAAACCAAAATTGAACAGTTGGCGGATGAAATCGAAAACATCTACAGCGATCTGGAAAAACTGAGCCGCGTCATTATGGAAGGGCATCAGGGCGATGAATACGACGAAGCGCTCTCCACGCTGGCGGAACTGGAAGATATCGGCTGGAAGGTACGCCTGTGTCTGATGGATACCCAGCGCGCGCTGAACTTCCTGGTGCGCAAGGCGCGCTTACCGGGCGGACAGTTGGAGCAGGCGCGTGAGATCCTGCGCGATATCGAATCTCTGCTACCGCACAATGAATCGCTGTTCCAGAAGGTGAACTTCCTGATGCAGGCGGCGATGGGGTTCATCAACATCGAGCAGAACCGTATTATCAAAATCTTCTCGGTGGTTTCCGTGGTGTTCCTGCCGCCGACGCTGGTCGCTTCCAGCTATGGGATGAACTTCGAGTTTATGCCGGAACTGAAGTGGAGCTTTGGTTATCCAGGCGCGATTATCTTTATGATTCTGGCGGGGCTTGCGCCGTATCTGTACTTTAAGCGCAAGAACTGGCTGTAAAATATACGGACTGGCGATTTAACCGCCAGTCCGTTGGAAGTTCTTCATCATGAGGAAAGTTCTTGTTTTGAAGAAGCGATGAAAGATAGCAGTAGTGTTGTGAGTATTACCCAGGCAATATTGAGTTGTATACCAATGTTATCGCAATCAGCCCCATTGAGTGCGACACTGACTGTACAGAAGACATTTACACCTATAGACAATGCGATGAAATAAAGTGCCCTGCAACCTGAATCTCTGATTCTCTTCGCGCCAATATTAATATGGATATAGGTATTGGCAATAATAAATATTAAATTAAGATATTGGTTTTTAGGCATTATAGTAAATAATATTATCCATGATGATAATGTATAAATAACAAACTTTGCTCGCTTCAATGTATCCCTTGGGGAAGGGTGAAAAATATCTTTAATAATCCTAATCATATTATTTTTTCCATATTGATAACCAACTTCAGATCTCACATGTAAATATATTACACTGAATTTTCTAATGACAGCAATGGTAATTAATGTCATGATAATTACGCTGTACAGCAATCGATAATAATTAAATATATTATCTGGTAATTAACAATTTCAATGAATGGATTTCATAAAATGCAAAAGAAAAATTTCTGGCAAATTTATTTTGGTAAAGACCCTTTTTCTAAAGCCGAATTCATTAAAGCCTGGATTGGATGGTGGGTGATTGCTATTGTCCTGCTCGGTGTACTGTCGATTTGTACTTCATTAAATTTGAGGGGGATTGGAATAGCGTTGGGATTCGGCTTTTGCCAGATCCATGCCCGCTATTTAACGTTTGTTGGTTGGAATAAGTTTATTGGTGTGTTGGGCGTGTTTCCAGTAACAAATATTATATTATTTATTGTATTGCTATTTACTAAGAAGAAATAACATAAAATGGCAGCCAGATAATAGCTGCCATTTTATTATTTAATGCTTACGCCGCTGCGTATAAATCGCATCCATCACGAAAATCGCCAGCGCGACCCAGATAAACGCAAATGTCACCATCTTATCCGCGCCCGGCACTTCGCCATAAAACGTCACCGCCAGTAAAAACATCAGCGTTGGGCCGATATACTGGAAAAAGCCCAGTGTAGAAAGACGCAGACGCGTAGCCGCTCCGGTAAAGCACAACAGCGGAATCGTAGTGACCACACCCGCCGCCATTAACAGTAAGTTCAACGATAGTGCGTTTTGCCCCATATGGCTGGTAGGGCTATCGGCGATGCCAAACAGATAAATTGCCGCGACCGGCAGCAGCCATAGCGTTTCGACCAGCATACCCGTCTGCGCTTCAACGGCGATCTTCTTACGCACCAGGCCGTAAAACGCAAAACTAAACGCCAGCCCCAGCGCGATAATCGGCAGCGAGCCAAAGGTCCAGAGTTGCACCAGCACGCCGCACACCGCCAGAATCACCGCCAGCCACTGCATTCGACGGAAGCGTTCGCCAAGAAAAATCATCCCCAGCAAGATGTTAACCAGCGGATTAATGAAATAACCCAGGCTGGCCTCCAGCATATGGTGATTATTTACCGCCCAAATGAACAATAGCCAGTTACCGCCGACCAGTACGGCGGACAGGGCCAGCAGGAAAATCTTCTTTGGCGTTTTCAGTAAGCGCTTAACCTGTCGCCACTGCCGGCTGACGCTAAGCAGCGCCACCATAAAGAAAAATGACCAAATCACGCGGTGCGTCAGGATCTCATCTGCGGGAACGTAATAGATCAGCTTGAAATACGCGGGGGCGATCCCCCAAATAAAATAGGCGGCAAGAGCGAGTAATACGCCCTGCCGTGTTTGTTTTGCGTCCATCCGGAAAACTCGTATCTGAAGTGTAACAACAGTTTACCTGCTTTTATCCCACCATATAAGTAGCGGTGGCGCTGGCGATGTACAGCTGATCTTCATTGTGTAATTCCACGCGGGCGACGGCCACTTTATTCCCTGCGCGCAGCAGGCTACTGGTGGCCGTAAAGCGGTTGCCTCTGCCCGGACGCAGGTAATCAACGCGCAGGTCAATCGTTCCCATCCGCGACAGGCGCTGGCGTAGTTCATCTTCGCTGATGGTTTCGTGGCGAGTTAGCGTGCTGCCGACGCATACCAGTCCGGCGGCGACATCCAGCGCAGAGGCGATCACGCCGCCGTGTAAAATGCTTTGCGCCCAGTTGCCGACCATCATCGGCTGGTTGTTGAAGGCCAGTTGGGCGAACGCTTTTTCATAGCGTTCCAGCTCCAGCCCTAACGCCCGATTAAACGGCATGTGGTAGACAAACATTTCACCCACTAATTTCAGAGCTTGTTCAGCGGTAAGTACAGCGGACATAGATTCCTGACACTCCATTGGTTAATTAAATGTTGATATTATGCTTCTTAATTGTTGTTTTCTACTTTAAGAAGGGATAACTAACGGCTATGTGTGTAAATATGTAAAAATGGTTGGCAGAGAATGATTCAAGCTGAAAATACTTCGTCAGGAGAACGTCAAGAATGCGGGCGATTTTGAGAGGGTTGTTGCCAGCCACGCTACTGCCATTAGCGGCATATGCACAAGAAGCTACGATAAAAGAGGTTCATGATGCGCCTGCAGTACGGGGAAGTATCATCGCTAACATGCTACAGGAGCATGATAACCCTTTTACGCTTTACCCTTATGACACGAACTACTTGATCTACACGAACACCAGCGATCTGAACAAAGAGGCCATAAGTACCTACAACTGGTCTGAAAACGCACGTAAAGATGAAGTGAAATTTCAGTTGAGCCTGGCGTTTCCGCTGTGGCGCGGAATACTGGGGCCGAACTCGGTACTGGGCGCTTCCTATACGCAGAAATCCTGGTGGCAGCTTTCCAACAGTAAAGAGTCTTCGCCGTTTCGCGAAACCAACTACGAACCGCAGCTTTTTCTTGGTTTTGCTACCGATTATCGCTTTGCCGGCTGGACGCTGCGCGACGTAGAGATGGGCTACAACCATGACTCTAACGGACGTTCGGACCCCACCTCGCGTAGCTGGAACCGTCTGTATACCCGTCTGATGGCCGAAAACGGTAACTGGCTGGTAGAGGTCAAACCATGGTACGTGATTGGCAGTACCGACGATAATCCGGACATCACCAAATATATGGGTTATTACCAGCTTAAAATCGGTTATCACCTGGGCGAGGCGGTATTAAGCGCCAAAGGCCAGTACAACTGGAATACAGGCTACGGCGGCGCGGAAGTTGGATTAAGCTATCCGGTCACTAAACATGTCCGGCTTTATACCCAGGTGTATAGCGGCTATGGCGAATCGCTGATCGACTATAATTTTAATCAGACACGTGTCGGCGTCGGCGTGATGCTTAACGATATCTTCTGATTGGATTGTGTTTTAAACATTGCAGTTTCTCTCGCAGGCGCTGAAAATAGCGCCTGTTTTGATTTATGGTGAACGGGGTTAATGTGGCGCAGGCGGAAGTGTTGAGTCTGGAATCAGGGGCCAAACAGGTTTTGCAGGAAACCTTTGGCTACCAACAGTTTCGCCCGGGCCAGGAAGCGATTATTGATACTGCGCTCTCCGGTCGCGACTGTCTGGTCGTCATGCCCACCGGCGGCGGCAAATCTCTGTGCTATCAAATCCCCGCGTTGTTGCTGGACGGATTGACCGTCGTCGTTTCGCCCCTGATCTCGTTGATGAAAGACCAGGTCGATCAGCTACTGGCGAACGGGGTGGCGGCGGCCTGTCTGAACTCCACTCAAAGCCGCGAGCAGCAGCTTGAGGTGATGGCGGGGTGCCGTACCGGACAGATTCGTCTGCTGTATATTGCGCCGGAACGCCTGATGCTGGACAACTTTCTTGATCATCTGGCGCACTGGAATCCGGTATTGCTGGCGGTGGATGAAGCGCACTGTATCTCGCAATGGGGACATGATTTCCGTCCGGAATATGCGGCTCTCGGTCAGCTTCGCCAGCGTTTTCCCGCTTTGCCGTTTATGGCATTGACCGCCACCGCCGACGACACCACGCGCCAGGATATTATTCGTCTGCTTGGGCTTAACGATCCGTTAATCCAGATCAGTAGCTTTGACCGACCGAATATCCGCTACATGCTGATGGAGAAGTTTAAGCCGCTCGACCAGCTAATGCGCTATGTTCAGGAGCAACGCGGCAAATCGGGTATCATCTACTGCAACAGTCGGGCGAAAGTGGAAGATACCGCCGCGCGCTTGCAAAGTCGCGGCATTAGCGCGGCGGCCTATCATGCGGGGCTGGAAAACGCTATTCGCGCCGATGTGCAGGAAAAATTTCAGCGCGACGATCTGCAAATCGTGGTGGCGACCGTCGCTTTTGGAATGGGCATAAACAAACCTAACGTACGTTTCGTCGTGCATTTCGATATCCCGCGTAATATTGAATCCTACTATCAGGAAACGGGCCGCGCCGGGCGCGACGGACTGCCTGCGGAAGCCATGCTATTTTACGATCCGGCTGATATGGCCTGGCTACGTCGTTGTCTGGAAGAGAAACCAGCCGGACAGCTTCAGGATATTGAACGGCATAAGCTGAATGCGATGGGCGCTTTTGCCGAAGCGCAAACCTGCCGCCGCCTGGTATTGCTTAATTACTTTGGCGAAGGCCGACAAGAACCGTGCGGCAACTGCGATATCTGTCTCGATCTGCCCAAACAATATGATGGCTTAAACGATGCCCAGATTGCGCTTTCTACCATTGGTCGGGTTAACCAGCGTTTTGGCATGGGCTACGTTGTCGAGGTGATCCGCGGCGCGAATAACCAACGCATCCGCGATTTCGGTCATGACAAACTCAAGGTTTATGGCATGGGACGCGAAAAGAGCCATGAGCACTGGGTGAGCGTGATTCGCCAGCTCATTCATCTGGGGCTGGTAATGCAAAATATTGCGCAGCACTCCGCATTACAGTTGACGGATGCCGCGCGTCCGGTACTCCGTGGAGACGTTCCGCTAAAGCTTGCGGTGCCGCGCATTGTCGCCCTCAAACCCCGCGTGATGCAGAAATCGTTCGGCGGTAATTACGATCGCAAATTGTTCGCTAAGTTGCGCAAGCTGCGTAAAGCTATCGCTGATGAAGAGAATATCCCGCCGTATGTGGTCTTTAACGACGCCACGTTGATAGAAATGGCGGAACAGATGCCGGTTTCCGCCAGCGAGATGTTAAGCGTTAACGGGGTTGGGATGCGCAAACTGGAGCGCTTCGGGAAAGAATTCATGGCGCTCATCCGCGCGCATGTCGATGGTGATGACGAAGAGTAGTCAGCCCGGCAAAAAAGTGCCAGGATGGTGACTCACTGAACTATTTCCCCGCGAGCCATTTTTATGTTGATGCTATTTTTCACCGTGGCAATGGTGCACATCGTTGCGCTAATGAGCCCTGGCCCCGACTTTTTCTTCGTGTCTCAAACTGCTGTCAGCCGTTCGCGTAAAGAAGCGATGATGGGCGTACTGGGCATTACCTGCGGCGTGATGGTATGGGCGGGCGTGGCGCTGCTTGGCCTGCATCTCATCATCGAAAAAATGGCCTGGCTGCATACGATCATTATGGTAGGCGGCGGCCTGTACCTGTGCTGGATGGGCTATCAGATGCTGCGCGGCGCGCTGAAAAAACAGGATGCGGCGGCGTCTTCTCCGCACATTGAACTGGCGCAGAGCGGGCGCAGTTTTCTCAAAGGGCTGTTGACCAATCTGTCGAATCCTAAAGCGATTATCTATTTTGGTTCCGTTTTTTCACTGTTTGTCGGCGATAACGTCGGCGCTGCGGCGCGCTGGGGTATTTTCGCGTTAATTACCCTGGAAACGCTGGCCTGGTTTACCGTAGTCGCCAGCCTGTTCGCGCTGCCGAAAATGCGCCGCGGCTATCAGCGTCTGGCGAAATGGATTGATGGCTTTGCCGGCGCTTTGTTTGCGGGCTTTGGTATTCACCTGATTATTTCGCGCTAATTTACCTCCGGGCCGGATAAACATCGTCCGGCACGACTATCACGCGTGTCTTGCCGACGCCAGGAGCGCGCCTACCAGCATAAACAACGAACCAAACGCTTTATTCAGCGCCTTCATCTGCTTTGGTCCTTTAATCCAGGCGGCAATGCGCTGCGCCAGTGTGGCGTAACCGGTCATCACAATCATATCCACCACAATCGTGGTGACGCCGAGAATGAGGTACTGCGCCAGTTGCGGTTGCTGCGGCATGATGAATTGCGGAAACAGGGCGGCAAGAAAGACAATACTTTTGGGATTGGTTAGATTGACAAATATCGCCCGTTTGAACAGCCGACCCCGCGATTGCGTCTGGGCGAGAGTATGCAGATCGATAGCGCCTGCGGCGCGCCATTGCTGGATACCCAGCCAGATAAGATAAGCCGCGCCAGCCCATTTCAGAATTTCAAAAGCGAGGAGCGAGCGCGAAAAGAGCGTACCCAGTCCGACGCCCACCAGTACGATATGTATCCCCAGTCCGGTCTGGAGTCCGGCGATAGAAGCCGCTGCGCCACGATATCCATGGTTGATAGACGTCGTCATGGTATTGATGGCGCCTGAACCCGGAGAAAGACTCAGCAGAGTTGAGGTCAGTAGATAGGCGAACCACCATTCAAAGGTCATGCGAAACTCCTTGGTTGTCTGTTTTTGTGCCACAATACGCTACTGCCGCTGTGTTGTGTCAGGCACGACGCAAAAAACGATTTTACCTGGTAAACGAGGCCGAAAACCCGATGTTTCAGCAGCAAAATGACTGGGAAACAAGAGAAAATGCGTTTGCCGCTTTTGCTATGGGGCCGCTGACCGATTTCTGGCGTCAGCGGGAAGAGGCGGAGTTTATCGGCGTGGGTAACATTCCGGTGCGCTTTGTCCGTTTTCGGAATGATTCTAACGATCGGACGATCGTCATTTGTCCTGGCCGCATTGAGAGTTATGTAAAATACGCTGAACTGGCGTATGACCTTTTTCATCTCGGTTTTGATATCTTCATCATCGACCACCGTGGTCAAGGGCGCTCCGGGCGGATGTTATCGGACCCGCATCGGGGCCACGTTGATCATTTTAACGATTATGTTGAGGACTTAGCGGCGTTCTGGCAGCAGGAAATTGAGCCGGGGCCGTGGCGTAAGCGTTATATCCTGGCGCACTCAATGGGGGGCGCGATAGCCACCCTGTTCCTGCAACGCCATCGTGTGCGGTGCGACGCTATTGCGCTCACCGCGCCGATGTTTGGTATTGTGATACGCTTGCCTTCCTTTATGGTGCGCCATATTCTCGACTGGGCCGAAGGGCACCAGCGTATCCGTGAAGATTACGCTATTGGTACCGGTCAGTGGCGGGCGTTGCCGTTTGGGATGAATGCGCTGACCCACAGCCGCCAGCGTTATCAGCGCAACTTACGATTTTATGCCGACGAGCCGCAGCTGCGCGTTGGCGGCCCCACCTGGCATTGGGTACGCGAAGGCATTCTGGCGGGTGAGCAGGTACTGGCTGGGGCGAGCGATGACACGACGCCTACGCTACTGATTCAGGCGGAAGAAGAGCGGGTAGTGGATAACCGCACCCACGATCGTTTTTGTGAAATTCGCGCCGCGGCGGGATACCCTTGTGAAGGGGGAAAACCGCTGGTTATCAAAGGCGCGTACCATGAGATCCTTTTTGAAAAGGACGCCATGCGCTCAGTCGCGCTTAACGCCATTGTTGAATTTTTCAACAAGCCTAATTTATCCAGCGGAAATCGCTTTGCTTAGAGGTTAAATTTTATTATGTATCAGGTTGTTGCGTCTGATTTAGATGGCACGCTGCTCTCCCCCGACCATACGTTGTCCCCTTATGCTAAAGAGACTCTGAAGCTGTTGACCGCACGCGGCATCCATTTTGTCTTTGCCACTGGTCGTCATCATGTCGATGTAGGGCAAATCCGCGATAATCTTGAAATCAAGTCTTACATGATCACCTCCAACGGCGCGCGAGTGCACGATACCGACGGGAATTTGGTTTTTACGCATAATCTGGACAGCGACATTGCCAGCGACCTGTTCGGCGTGGTGAATGCGAACCCGGACATCGTGACTAACGTTTATCGCGACGACGAATGGTTTATGAATCGTCATCGCCCCGATGAAATGCGTTTTTTCAAAGAGGCGGTATTTAACTATTCGCTGTTTGAGCCTGCGCTGCTGGAGCCGGAGGGCGTCAGCAAAGTGTTTTTCACCAGCGACACTCATGAAAAGTTGTTGCCGCTGGAGCAGGCGATTAACGCGCGCTGGGGCGATCGGGTAAACGTGAGCTTCTCCACGCTAACCTGTCTGGAAGTGATGGCGGGCGGAGTGTCGAAAGGTCATGCGTTGGAGGCGGTCGCTCAGGCGATGGGGTACAGCCTGAAAGAGTGTATCGCCTTTGGCGACGGAATGAACGACGCTGAAATGCTCACGATGGCGGGCAAAGGCTGCATCATGGGCAATGCGCACCAGCGTCTGAAAGACCTGTATCCCGAACTTGAGGTGATCGGCATCAACGCGGATAACGCCGTGCCGCATTACCTGCGCGATCTTTTCTTACGCTGATGTGATTGTTTGTTAGTTGACCAGTTGTCAACTTCACTCTCCGCTACAATGGGTGTTCCCTGTTCTAAGAGACATCCATTGTGGCGCTACTCATCATTACCACTATCCTGTGGGCTTTCTCCTTTAGTCTATTTGGCGAGTATCTTGCCGGGCATGTCGATAGCTATTTCGCGGTGCTGATACGCGTTGGGCTGGCGGCGCTCGTTTTTCTGCCGTTTTTGCGTACTCGCGGGCACAACCTAAAAACCATCAGCCTGTATATGCTGGTGGGGGCGATGCAGCTTGGCATCATGTATATGTTGAGCTTCCATGCTTACCTCTATCTGACCGTATCCGAACTGCTGCTGTTTACCGTTCTGACGCCGCTCTATATCACGCTGATTTACGATGTGATGAGTCAGCGTCGTTTGCGCTGGGGCTATGCATTTAGCGCGTTGCTGGCGGTGATTGGCGCCGGGATTATTCGCTACGATCGCGTGACCGACCATTTTTGGGTCGGTTTGCTCCTGGTGCAGCTTTCTAATATCAGTTTCGCTATCGGAATGGTGGGGTATAAACGTCTGATGGAGACCCGTCCCATGCCGCAGCACAACGCCTTTGCGTGGTTCTATCTGGGAGCGTTTTTGGTGGCGGCGGTGGCGTGGTCGCTGTTGGGGAACGCGCAAAAGCTGCCGGAAACCACGCTGCAATGGAGCATTCTGGTGTTTCTCGGCGTGGTGGCGTCCGGCATTGGCTACTTTATGTGGAACTATGGCGCTACCCAGGTAGACGCCGGGACGCTGGGTATCATGAATAATATGCATGTTCCCGCAGGACTGCTGGTTAATCTTGCCATCTGGCATCAGCAGCCCCACTGGCCAAGCTTTATTACAGGCGCGGCTGTGATCCTGGCTTCGCTGTGGGTGCATCGAAAATGGGTCGCTCCGCGCTCCGCACAAACGGCAGATGATCGCAGGCGTGATCCCGCGTCGAGCGAATAAACGCCTCGGTCACCGCCTGACGCTGGTCGCCGTCGCGCACGGCGGCATACAGGCGGCTCCACAGACCATCACCCAGGGTTTTGGTCACCACCAGACCCTGGCGCTCAACGCTTTCCACCACCCAGTGCGGCAGGGCGGCAATACCCATTCTGGCCGCCACCATCTGAATCAGCAGTAGCGTATTATCCACGCTTTTCAGCAGCGGACTGATACCCGCCGGTTGCAGGAAATGTCGCCAGACATCCAGTCGGCTGCGCTGCACCGGGTAAATCAACAGCGTTTCGCTGGCTAAATCTTCCGGCGTAATCTGCGTTTTGCTGGCCAGCGGATGGTCGGGCGCCAGCACCAGTCGGACTTCAAAATCAAACATCGGCGAATAATGCAGCCCGCTGCGCGGCAAAATATCCGACGTCATCACCAAATCCAGCTCGCCTTGTTGCAAGGCCGGTTGCGGATCAAAAGTGACGCCGGATGTGAAATCCATTTCTACCTGCGGCCAGCTTGCACGGAAGTTTTCCAGCGCCGGGGTCAGCCACTGAATACAGCTATGACATTCAATAGCGATGCGCAGACGAGTTTGCTGCGGTTCGTTGCACGCCTGCAGCGCACGGCTGATTTGCGGCAGCACCTGGTTTGCCAGTTGCAGCAGAACTTCCCCCTGCGGCGTAAAGCGCAGCGGCTGGCTTTTACGCACGAACAGGCGGAAGCCAAGGCGTTGTTCCAGATCGCTGAACTGATGAGACAGAGCGGATTGGGTCTGGTGCAGCACCGCAGCAGCAGCAGCCAGCGATCCACTATTCCGCAATGCCTGGAGTGTTTTCAGATGTTTAATTTCGATCATGAAAGTCCTTCACTTCGCCATGAACAAATTGCGCTTGAGGAATATACAGTACCTTTACATTATGGATGTGTAAACATCCAGACGTCTAAAACTCGTCATATTTCGACTTGCAGATGCGTTGGCTTCCTTGCTTACCCCAGTCACTTACTTCAGTAAGCTCCTGGGGATGCGCTGTGTCGCCGCCTTCCTGCAAGCCGAACTATTTAGAGTTTTACTTTCAGATTCAATAAAATAAGAGAGGAAGTAAAATGACAATATTGACTCATACCCTCGGTTTTCCTCGCGTTGGCCTGCGTCGCGAGTTGAAAAAAGCGCAAGAGAGCTACTGGGCGGGGAACTCAACGCGTGAAGCGTTACTGGCGGTGGGGCGCGAACTGCGCGCGCGTCACTGGGAGCAGCAGAAACAAGCGGGTATTGACCTGTTACCGGTAGGCGACTTTGCCTGGTACGACCATGTTCTGACCACCAGCCTGCTGTTAGGCAATGTGCCGGCTCGTCATCAGAACAACGACGGTTCCGTGGACATCGACACTCTGTTCCGCATTGGCCGCGGTCGCGCGCCAACCGGCGAACCGGCGGCGGCAGCGGAAATGACCAAATGGTTTAATACTAACTATCACTACATAGTACCGGAGTTCAGCAAAGGCCAGCAGTTCAGACTCACCTGGACACAGTTGCTGGAGGAAGTGGACGAAGCGCTGGCGCTGGGGCATAAGATCAAACCCGTACTGCTGGGGCCTGTCACGTATCTGTGGCTGGGTAAAGTGAAAGGCGAGCCGTTTGACCGCCTGACGTTGCTGAAAGACATTTTGCCGGTGTATCAGCACGTGCTGGCTGAACTGGCAAAACGTGGTATTGAGTGGGTCCAAATTGATGAGCTAGCGCTGGTGCTGGAACTGCCGCAGGCGTGGCTGGATGCCTTCAAACCGGCTTACGACGCGCTCGCCGGCCAGGTGAAGCTGTTGCTGACGACCTATTTTGAAGGCGTGACGCCAAACCTGGACACTATTATCGCGCTACCGGCACAGGGGCTACATGTTGACCTCATTCATGGCAAAGATGATGTAGCGGAACTGCATCAACGTCTGCCGGTCGACTGGCTGCTTTCCGCAGGCTTGATTAACGGGCGTAATGTCTGGCGCGCCGATTTGACCGAAAAATACGCGCAGATTAACGCCCTTGTGGGCAAACGCGCGCTGTGGGTAGCATCCTCCTGCTCTTTGCTGCACAGCCCGATCGATCTCAGCGTCGAAACGCGTCTGGATACGGAAGTTAAAAGCTGGTTTGCCTTTGCGCTGCAAAAATGCGGTGAACTGGCGTTGCTGCGCGATGCGCTGAACAGCGGCGAAACGGCGGCGCTTGAGGAATGGAGCGCACCGATTCAGGCTCGTCGTCACTCCCGTCGCGTACATAATGCCGCGGTAGAAAAACGCCTGGCGGCGATCACCGCGCAGGACAGCCAGCGTGAGAATCCGTATGAGGTGCGCGCTGAAGCGCAACGCGCCCGCTTTAAACTTCCCGCCTGGCCGACGACGACTATCGGTTCGTTTCCGCAAACCACGGAAATTCGCGGCCTGCGTCTGGACTTCAAAAAGGGCAACCTCGACGCGAATAACTACCGCACCGGCATCGCCGAACATATCAAACAGGCTATCATCGAGCAGGAGCGTTTAGGGCTGGATGTGCTGGTACACGGCGAAGCCGAGCGAAACGACATGGTGGAATACTTCGGCGAGCATCTGGACGGCTTCGTCTTTACCCAGAATGGTTGGGTGCAAAGCTATGGCTCCCGCTGTGTGAAACCGCCGGTAGTGATTGGCGATATCAGCCGTCCGGCACCGATTACCGTGGAGTGGGCGAAATATGCCCAGTCGCTGACCGACAAGCCGGTAAAAGGGATGTTGACCGGCCCGGTGACTATTCTTTGCTGGTCATTCCCCCGCGAAGACGTGACCCGCGAAACGATTGCGAAACAGATTGCGCTGGCGCTGCGTGATGAAGTCGCGGATCTGGAGGCGGCGGGGATTGGGATTATTCAGATTGACGAACCGGCGCTGCGCGAAGGTCTACCGCTGCGTCGCAGCGACTGGGACGCCTATCTGGAATGGGGTGTGGAAGCCTTCCGCATTAACGCGGCGGTGGCGAAGGATGAAACCCAGATCCACACCCACATGTGTTACTGCGAGTTCAACGACATTATGGATTCGATCGTCGCGCTGGATGCGGATGTGATCACCATTGAGACCTCCCGCTCGGATATGGAGTTGCTGGAGTCGTTCGAAGCGTTCGACTACCCGAACGAAATCGGGCCGGGCGTGTACGATATTCACTCGCCGAACGTGCCGAGCGTCGAGTGGATTGAAGCCCTGCTGAAGAAGGCGGCACAGCGTATACCGGCACAACGCCTGTGGGTGAATCCGGACTGCGGTCTGAAAACTCGCGGTTGGCCTGAAACCCGCGCGGCGTTAGCGAACATGGTCAAAGCGGCGCACAATCTGCGTCAGGCGAAATAACCCATCCTGGCCGCTGCGTTTATCCGGCAGCAATGCGGCGCTACCCTTTGACGGGTAGCGCCCGTGCCTGACCTGATTAACAGCGCCTCTATCTCCTCTTTTTTCTCATTTCCCTTTTTCTTATTTTCCGCGCTGTCTTTTTCAGGATCTGGCTATTTGGCGATCTTGATAATAAAAAGGTTCTCCGTATGAATGACAACCAGGCGGATAGCGTCCCCGGAAGCAGCGCGGCGGATTTTATTGCCTCGCAGATCGTTTTTCCTGTCATGATCGCCCAGCGCTCTCATAGCACAAAACGAGGTTTTCCATTCTGTTATGTTCCCTGGCGACGATAAACGTCGCATTGTCTCATGGCGCTGGTGAACCTTATTTTTTAACGGAGATGTCTGACATGGCGGTAGCAGGTTGTCACGTAATGGCCAAACCCGGCGGCGCGATCTGCAATATTGATTGCACATATTGCTTCTATCTTGAAAAAGAGGCGCTGTACCCGGAACGCAATAAAAACTGGCGAATGTCGGACGAGACGCTGGAACAGTTTATACGCCAGCATATTGCCGCGCAGAGTGGCGACCGCATTGACTTTGCCTGGCAGGGCGGCGAACCGACCATGATGGGGCTGCCATTTTTCCGCCGGGTTGTCGCATTGTGTGAAAAGTACGGCGATGGGCGAAAAATCACTCATGCGTTACAGACGAACGGCATCCTGGTGAATGACGAGTGGGCGCGCTTTTTCGCTGAACAGCATTTTCTCATCGGTCTCTCTATCGACGGTCCGGCGTCGTTACACAACCACTATCGGCTTAATCGCGCTGGAAAAGGAACTCATGAACAGGTCGTCGCAGCCATGGCGCGGCTTAAAGCGCACCATGTTGACTTTAATACCTTAACCGTCGTGGGAAAACATAACGTCGGTCATGCAGCAGACGTCTACGAATTTCTTCTGGCGGCGGGATCGCGTTTTATTCAGTTTATCCCGCTGGTAGAGCGAATGAGCACCGATAACTCATCGGTACTTAATCTGGTGATGCCCGGCGAAAGCGCGGCAAAGCTGGCGCCATGGACGGTACCGTCGTGGCAATATGGCGAATTTCTCAACCAGATCTTTGATATCTGGGTTCGTCGCGACGTAGACCGCGTCTATGTGCAGATGTTTGACGTGGCGTTAGCCGCCTGGACGGCGCAGCAGCCGGTACTGTGTGTACATTCCGAGACTTGTGGACATGCCTTCGCGTTGGAGTCGAACGGCGATCTCTACAACTGTGACCACTTTGTCTACCCGGAGCATCTGCTGGGGAATATCCACCAGCACAGCATCAAAACCTTAAATAATAGCGAGCGGGCTATTGCGTTTGGCGAGGCCAAGCGGGAGACCCTGACCGCCGATTGTCGTCGCTGTGACTACCGCTTTGCGTGTCATGGCGGCTGTCCGAAGCATCGCTTTGCCGTCTCGCCGTCCGGTCATCCTGCGCATAATTACTTGTGTGCGGGCTATAAACATTTTTTCCAGCACGTTACGCCGTATATGAATGTCTGGCGGGAGCTGCTGGCGCAAGGCTATCCGATGGCATCGATCATGCGCTGGCTGGCGCAGGACGCGCGTAAAGACACAGGAGCCGTCAGTCGTAACCATCTCTGTCCCTGCGGCAGCGGCAAAAAATATAAAAAATGCTGTGGTAAAGCATAGCTAACGTGGCGATGACGATTTGTTGAGCCTACACCGACTCCGGTCTCGTAGGCCCAACAAACATCGTAATGCGCTGTGGTTAGCCTTTTTTCCCACCGTACTGCGCGAACCATTCCAACATTCTTTGCCAGCCGTCTTTCGCTGAGGCTTCGTGGTAGCCCGGACGATAATCGGCATTAAACGCGTGCCCTGCATCGGGATAGACCACAATTTCCGCCTTCGCATTAGCGGCGCGTAGCGCCTGACGCATGGTTTCCACGCTCTCCTGTGGAATACTGGTATCCTGCCCGCCGTATAAACCCAGTACCGGCGCGTTAAGATCGGTGGCGATATCAACGGGATGCTTCGGCGAATTGAGTGACGTGTCGCCCACCAGCTTGCCGTACCACGCTACCGCTGCTTTTAACTGTGGGTTGTGCGCGGCGTATAGCCAGGTAATCCGGCCTCCCCAACAAAAACCGGTGATCATCAGCCGATGCGCATCCCCGCCGTTGCGCGAAGCCCAACTGGCGACGTGATCCAGGTCGGCAAGGACTTGCGAATCGGGTACTTTAGCCACCAGCCCGCTCAATAATGTGGGTATATCGGCGAAATCATTGGGGTCGCCTTCGCGGAAATAGAGCTCCGGCGCGATAGCGAGATAGCCTTCCAGCGCCAGTCGTCGGCAAATATCGCGAATGTGTTCATGTACGCCAAAAATTTCCTGTCCCACAATGACCACAGGCAGCGCGCCGTCGCTTGCCTTTGGTCTGGCGTAATAGGCTGGCATATCGTCGCCCTGAGAGGGAATCGACGTTATCCCCGCGCTAATGGCCCCATCAGGCGTATGAATCATCGTAGGGGCAAGTGGGGAAGCTGCAGGTGCAAAGCCGGATGGATGTGTCGTTGTCATGGTATTCTCCGTACCCTTAAAAAATAGCGCAATCTTAACTATAGACAGTGTGTAACAAACCACATTGCCTTAAAGCGGCTATCTTTTGTGCAATGCCTGGCGATATTGATTATTTATTGTGATGCGCATCACTTTTTAATGGTAAACGAGTGCAATTGTTTTACGCCATAGTGATGGCTGTCACGAAAATATCTTTATGCCTTAGGTAAAGTGTCTCTTTGCTTCTTCTGACAAACCCGATTCACAGAGGAGTTTTATATGTCCAAGTCTGATGTTTTTCATCTCGGCCTCACCAAAAACGATTTACAAGGGGCCCAGCTCGCCATCGTCCCTGGCGATCCTGAGCGTGTGGAAAAGATCGCCGCGCTGATGGATAAGCCGGTTAAGCTGGCATCTCACCGCGAATTCACCTCCTGGCGCGCTGAGCTGGATGGCAAAGCAGTTATCGTTTGCTCTACCGGTATCGGCGGCCCGTCTACCTCTATTGCCGTGGAAGAACTGGCGCAACTGGGTATTCGTACCTTCTTGCGTATCGGCACCACGGGGGCTATTCAGCCGCACATCAACGTCGGCGACGTTCTGGTAACGACCGCATCCGTACGTCTGGATGGGGCGAGCCTGCATTTTGCGCCGATGGAATTCCCGGCGGTTGCCGACTTTGCCTGCACCACTGCGCTGGTTGAAGCCGCGAAATCGATTGGCGCCACGACTCACGTTGGCGTAACCGCCTCTTCCGACACTTTCTATCCGGGTCAGGAACGTTACGACACCTATTCTGGCCGCGTTGTGCGTCGCTTCAAAGGTTCTATGGAAGAGTGGCAGGCGATGGGCGTGATGAACTACGAAATGGAATCCGCTACGCTGTTAACCATGTGCGCAAGCCAAGGGTTACGCGCAGGTATGGTGGCGGGCGTTATCGTCAACCGTACCCAACAAGAGATTCCGAATGCGGAAACGATGAAACAAACTGAAAGCCACGCGGTGAAAATCGTCGTGGAAGCGGCCCGTCGTCTGCTGTAATTCTCCTCTCTTTTGCAAAGGCCGACGCGTTCGGCCTTTTCTTTTTGCGTGGCGCCTCGCAGGAAATCCCTTTTAAACTGGACGTTTATACAGCACAATTCTATTTTGTGCAGGACAGTGTGGTTCCAGGAGAGGTGTTGTGGATATTACTCTTATGATAAGCGCCGTCGTGGCGCTGGCGGCTGGGGCGGTGATTGGCTGGCTGGCGACGAAAGCGCATGCCGATCAAATCCGCGCCGATCTTATCGAAGAACGGCGTGAGCTGGATATCGAACTTAGCGCGGCCCGGCAGCAATTAGCGCAAGAAGCGCACTGGCGCAGTGAATGCGAGTTACTTAATAACGAACTGCGTAGCCTGCACAGTATTAATACCTCTCTGGAAGCCGATCTGCGTGAAGTCACGACCCGTCTGGAAGCGACTCAACAACACGCGGAAGACAAAATCCGTCAGATGATCAACAGCGAACAGCGTTTAAGCGAGCAGTTTGAAAATCTGGCGAACCGTATTTTTGAACACAGTAATCGTCGCGTAGACGAACAAAACCGACAAAGCCTGAATAGCCTGCTGACGCCGCTGCGTGAGCAACTGGACGGTTTTCGCCGCCAGGTTCAGGAGAGTTTTGGCAAAGAAGCGCAGGAGCGGCATACGCTGGCGCACGAAATTCGTAATTTGCAGCAGCTTAACGCGCAAATGGCGCAGGAAGCGATCAACCTGACGCGCGCCCTGAAAGGGGACAATAAGGCGCAAGGAAACTGGGGCGAAGTTGTGCTGGCGCGGGTGCTGGAGGCATCCGGACTGCGTGAAGGCTACGAATACGAAACCCAGGTCAGTATTGAGAACGATGCGCGCTCGCGGATGCAGCCGGATGTCATCGTCCGCTTGCCGCAGGGCAAAGATGTGGTCATCGACGCTAAAATGACGTTGGTCGCCTACGAGCGTTACTTTAACGCTGAAGATGACTATACGCGCGAGGCCGCTTTACAAGAGCACATCGCCTCGGTGCGCAATCATATTCGCTTACTGGGGCGCAAAGACTATCAGCAGCTTCCCGGCCTCCGCTCGCTGGATTATGTTCTGATGTTTATCCCCGTAGAACCCGCTTTCCTGCTGGCGCTAGATAAACAGCCCGAACTGATAACCGAGGCGCTGAAAAATAACATTATGCTGGTAAGCCCCACGACGCTGCTGGTGGCGTTACGGACAATCGCCAACCTGTGGCGCTATGAACACCAGAGCCGCAATGCGCAGCACATCGCAGACAGAGCCAGTAAGCTTTACGATAAAATGCGGTTGTTCGTTGATGATATGTCAGCGATCGGTCAGAGTCTGGATAAAGCGCAGGATAACTACCGCCAGGCGATGAAAAAACTTGCATCGGGGCGTGGCAACGTTTTGGCGCAGGCGGAGGCCTTCCGGGGGCTAGGCGTGGAAATCAAACGCGAGATTAATCCGGATTTAGCGGAACAGGCCGTTACGCAAGATGAAGAATATCGTTTACGATCGATCCCTGAAGGGCGGCAGGATGAACATTATCCCAATGATGAACGGGTGAAGCAGCAGTTAAGTTAACCCATACGGAGTAGTTTAGTCCTGGCGCAGAGTAGGGCAAATTGGCCCAATCTGTTACACTTCTTGAATATTTTTATCGATAAGCAGGCACTGAGATGGTGGAAGATTCACAAGAAACGACGCACTTTGGCTTTCAGACCGTCGCTAAAGAGCAGAAAGCTGACATGGTGGCCCACGTTTTTCATTCTGTGGCGTCAAAGTACGATGTGATGAATGATTTAATGTCATTTGGCATTCATCGTTTGTGGAAGCGCTTCACCATTGATTGCAGTGGCGTGCGTCGTGGACAAACCGTTCTCGATTTAGCGGGCGGTACGGGCGATCTTACCGCGAAATTTTCACGTATGGTCGGGGAGACTGGCAAAGTTATCCTGGCGGATATTAATGATTCCATGCTCAAAATGGGGCGTGAGAAGCTGCGTAATATCGGCGTGATCGGCAACGTAGAGTATGTGCAGGCGAATGCCGAAGCTCTGCCTTTCCCTGATAATACGTTTGATTGCATTACCATTTCGTTTGGTTTGCGCAATGTAACGGAAAAAGAAAAAGCGCTGCGGTCAATGTTCCGTGTGTTGAAACCCGGCGGACGTTTACTGGTGCTTGAATTTTCTAAGCCTATCATTGAGCCGCTGAGTAAAGCGTATGACGCCTATTCTTTCCATATTTTACCGCGTATTGGCTCGATGGTTGCGAACGATGCGGATAGCTATCGGTATCTCGCGGAATCCATCCGTATGCATCCCGATCAGGATACCTTAAAAGCCATGATGCAGGACGCCGGATTTGAGAGCGTGGATTATTACAATCTGACGGCGGGCGTTGTGGCATTGCACCGTGGTTATAAATTCTAGGAGGGTGGAATGCCTTTTAAACCCTTAGTGACCGCAGGAATTGAAGGTCTCCTCAATACGTTTCTGTATCGTTCGCCAGCGCTGAAATCAGCCAGAACGCGCTTACAGGGAAAAGTACTGTGTGTGAAACTAAAGGGATTTTCGACGCCATTAGTCCTGGTATTCAGTGAACGCCAGGTTGATGTGCTGGGGGCATGGGAAGGCGAAGCGGACTGTACGGTAATCACTCAAGCTAGCGTTTTGCCAAAACTACGCGATCGTCAGCAGTTGGCCACGCTTATTCGCAGCGGCGAACTGGAAGTGCAGGGCGATATTCAGGTCGTGCAAAATTTTGTGGCGCTCGCCGATCTCGCCGAATTCGATCCTGCGGAGCTGTTGGCGCCATACACGGGTGATATTGCGGCGGAAAGTATCGGTAAGGTCGTGCGTGGCGGGGCTAAATTCCTGCGCCACGGGTTTCAACGCCAGCAGCGTTATGCCGCTGAAGCGATCACTGAAGAGTGGCGTATGGCGCCTGGCCCGCTGGAAGTCGCATGGTTTGCCGAAGAAAACGCGGCTGTTGAGCGCGCCGTAGATTCTCTGACCACACGGCTGGAAAAACTGGAGGCCAAATGACGCCAGGTGAAGTACGGCGCCTATATTTCATCATCCGCACGTTTTTAAGCTACGGCCTTGATGAACTCATCCCCCGAATGCGTCTTACACTGCCACTCCGATTATGGCGCTATTCGCTGTTCTGGATGCCAAACCGGCATAAAGATAAATTGCTGGGTGAACGATTAAGACTGGCGTTGCAAGAGCTGGGACCGGTCTGGATCAAATTTGGTCAGATGCTCTCCACGCGCCGTGACCTGTTCCCGCCGCAAATCGCCGATCAGCTCGCTTTGCTCCAGGATAAAGTCGCGCCATTCGATGGTCGGCTGGCGAAAGCCCAGATTGAAGAGGCGATGGGGGGGCTACCAGTCGAAGCCTGGTTTGACGACTTTGATATCCAGCCTTTAGCGTCGGCGTCAATCGCCCAGGTACATACCGCGCGATTGAAATCAAACGGTAAAGAAGTGGTTATTAAGGTCATTCGCCCGGATATTTTGCCGGTAATTCAGGCAGACCTGAAACTGATTTATCGCCTTGCTCGCTGGGTACCACGCCTGTTGCCGGATGGGCGTCGTCTGCGCCCGACGGAAGTGGTGCGTGAGTATGAGAAAACGCTGATCGATGAGCTGAATCTGCTGCGGGAATCGGCCAACGCAATTCAGTTACGCCGCAATTTTGAAAATAGTCCCATGCTGTATATCCCGGAGGTGTACTCCGATTACTGTAGCCAGAACATGATGGTGATGGAGCGGATATACGGCATTCCGGTTTCGGATGTGGCGGCGCTGGAAAAGAACGGCACCAACATGAAACTGCTGGCGGAACGCGGGGTTAAAGTTTTCTTCACCCAGGTTTTCCGCGACAGCTTTTTCCATGCGGACATGCATCCGGGAAATATTTTTGTCAGCCATGAACACCCTGAAAACCCGCAATATATCGGCATTGACTGCGGTATCGTCGGGTCGCTAAACAAAGAAGATAAGCGTTATCTGGCTGAAAACTTTATCGCGTTTTTTAATCGCGATTACCGAAAGGTGGCAGAACTGCATGTCGATTCAGGCTGGGTTCCGCCAGATACCAACGTTGAAGATTTTGAGTTTGCCATCCGCACCGTCTGTGAACCTATCTTTGAAAAGCCGCTCGCGGAAATCTCGTTTGGTCATGTGTTGTTAAACCTTTTCAATACAGCGCGTCGATTTAACATGGAAGTCCAGCCGCAACTGGTGTTGTTGCAGAAAACATTATTGTATGTTGAAGGGGTTGGGCGGCAACTTTATCCTCAGCTTGATTTGTGGAAAACGGCGAAGCCGTTTCTTGAGTCTTGGATCAAAGATCAGGTGGGTATTCCGGCTCTCACGCGGGCTCTTAAAGAAAAAGCGCCGTTCTGGGTCGAAAAAATGCCAGAAATACCTGAACTGGTGTACGACAGTTTGCGCCAGGGCAAATATTTACAGCACAGTGTTGATAAGATTGCGCGCGAGTTACAGGTAAACCATGTGCGCCAAAGTCAGTCTCGTTATTTATTGGGAATTGGCGCAACGCTGTTACTGAGCGGGTCATTCTTACTCGTCAACCGCCCTGAATGGGGATTGATGCCTGGCTGGCTCATGGTCGGCGGCGTAGTTGTCTGGCTGGTTGGCTGGCGTAAAACTCGTTGAGATTTTTTATCGCTCAACGCCGGTTGTGTCACGCAGGTACATATTATCACTCGAGGCAGTACTTAGGCCGCAAGTCAATGTCGTCCCGGTCGTATGTAAAAGTATGTGAATAGGGCGGGCGAAAGCGGCTAACAAAGAGGCAGCGCGAAGGATAATGTGTATAATGCGGCCCTATTAATTCATCATCTATCACAGAGGAACATGTATGGGTGGTATCAGTATTTGGCAGTTGTTGATTGTTGCCGTTATCGTCGTACTGCTGTTCGGCACCAAAAAACTCGGTTCCATCGGTTCCGATCTTGGCGCGTCTATCAAAGGCTTTAAAAAGGCCATGAGCGATGATGATGCCAAACAGGATAAAACCAGTCAGGACGCTGATTTTACCGCTAAATCTATCGCGGATAAGCAAGGCGAAGCGAAAAAGGAAGACGCTAAAAGCCAAGATAAAGAGCAGGTATAATCCGTGTTTGATATCGGTTTTAGCGAACTGCTGTTAGTGTTCGTTATCGGCCTCATTGTGTTGGGGCCGCAACGATTGCCAGTAGCGGTAAAAACGGTAGCGGGCTGGATTCGCGCGTTGCGGTCCCTTGCGACAACGGTTCAGAATGAACTGACTCAGGAACTGAAACTTCAGGAGTTCCAGGACAGTCTGAAAAAAGTCGAAAAGGCGAGCCTGGAAAATCTGACTCCCGAGCTGAAAGCATCTATGGATGAACTGCGTCAGGCGGCGGAGTCGATGAAACGCACCTACAGCGCTAACGATCCCGAACAAGCGAGCGATGAAGCGCATACCATCCATAATCCGGTGGTAAAAGGGAACGAAACGCAGCATGAGGGCGTCACCCCTGCCGCCGCTGAAACACAGGCGAGCGCGCCGGAACAAAAGCCGGAGCCCGTTAAAGCTAACGTGCCTGAGTCGACGGAAACCGCTTCCGTAGCCACGATAGACGCCGAGAAGAAATCCGCTGCGCCTGTTGTCGAATCTTCCCCCTCGTCGAGTGATAAACCGTAAACATGGCTGTAGAAGATACTCAACCGCTTATCACGCATCTGATCGAGTTGCGTAAGCGCCTGCTAAACTGCATCGTCGCAGTGCTTCTGATTTTTCTGGCGTTAATTTATTTCGCCAATGATATTTATCATTTAGTCGCCGCACCGCTGATTAAACAGATGCCGCAAGGGGCGACAATGATTGCGACGGATGTGGCGTCGCCGTTTTTTACGCCTATCAAACTCACCTTCATGGTGTCTTTGATCTTATCCGCGCCTGTCATTTTGTACCAGGTTTGGGCCTTTATCGCCCCGGCGCTGTATAAGCATGAGCGTCGTCTGGTCGTACCGCTGCTGGTATCCAGCTCGCTGCTTTTCTACATTGGTATGGCCTTCGCCTATTTTGTCGTATTCCCTTTGGCCTTTGGTTTCCTGACGCATACGGCGCCGGAAGGGGTACAGGTTTCGACAGATATCGCCAGCTATCTTAGCTTTGTTATGGCGCTTTTTATGGCCTTTGGCGTAGCCTTTGAAGTGCCGGTGGCGATTGTGTTGCTGTGCTGGATGGGCATCACCACGCCAGAAGATTTGCGTAAAAAACGGCCTTATATCCTGGTCGGGGCATTCATTGTGGGAATGCTGCTTACGCCGCCAGATGTTTTCTCGCAAACGTTGCTGGCGATACCGATGTACTGCCTGTTTGAAATTGGCGTTTTCTGCTCACGCTTTTATGTCGGTAAGCGACGGACGCGCGACGAAGATAACGAGGCCGAAACCGAAAAGGCCGAGCACACTGAAGACTAAACACAACCGCCCGCCAGGGCGGTTGTCATATGGGGGCAAGCATGTTTGATATTGGCGTTAATTTAACCAGTAGCCAGTTTGCAAAAGATCGTGATGATGTGGTCGCCCGTGCGTTTGCGGCGGGAGTAAAAGGTATGCTACTGACCGGAACGAACATCCATGAAAGTCAGCAGGCATTAAAACTGGCGCGGCGCTACCCCCATTGTTGGTCGACGGCTGGCGTCCATCCCCATGACAGCAGTCAGTGGTCACCCGCGTCTGAAGACGCCATTATTGCGCTGGCGAACCAGCCGGAAGTCGTCGCTATCGGTGAGTGCGGGCTGGATTTCAATCGCAATTTTTCCACGCCGCAGGAGCAGGAGCGTGCCTTTCAGGCGCAGCTACAAATTGCCGCCGAATTGCAGATGCCAATCTTTATGCACTGCCGGGACGCGCATGAGCGATTTCTGGCATTGCTTGATCCCTGGCTGGATAGTCTTCCTGGTGCAATACTGCACTGCTTTACCGGTTCACGCCAGCAAATGCAGGCCTGTGTGGACAGAGGGCTCTATATCGGTATTACCGGGTGGGTTTGCGACGAACGACGCGGGCTTGAGCTACGTGAACTCTTACCGTTTATTCCAGCGGAAAAGCTACTGATAGAAACCGACGCGCCGTATCTGTTGCCCCGCGATCTTACGCCGAAACCAACGTCACGACGCAACGAGCCCGCGTATCTGCCTCACATCCTGGAGCGCATAGCGCTATGGCGTGGTGAAGATCCGCAATGGTTAGCGGCGATGACAGATGCCAACGCCAGAACCTTATTTGAGGTTGTATTCTGAACGATCGCTAAATCTTGCGAAAACCGGTGTTTTTTACGCTCTGCTTCACTTCTTTATTGAGTAAATTAAGCAGTAACATCGAACGCGTTTCGCCATCCGGTTCGGTAAAAATCGCTTTCAGCCCTTCAAATGCGCCTTCCGTGATGATGACGCTATCGCCGGGATAGGGGGTTTCAGGATCGACAACGCCTTCGGGCTTGTAGATAGAAAGCTGATGAATAACGCTGGAAGGCACGATCGCAGGATGCGCGCCAAAGCGCACAAAATGGCTGACGCCGCGCGTGGCGTTGATTGTAGTGGTATGTATCACTTCCGGATCAAATTCAACGAACAGATAATTAGGAAAGAGCGGTTCGCTGACGGAGGTACGTTTTCCGCGTACCATTTTTTCCAGGGTGATCATCGGTGTCAGGCAACTTACCGCTTGTCTTTCGAGGTGTTCCTGAGCACGCTGAAGTTGCCCGCGTTTGCAGTACAGTAAATACCAGGATTGCATAATGACTCTTATCCGCTTGTTCGGGGCGCAAGCATAGCAAAAGCCATGCGCGAAGTTAATTATACACTTCATCCTTTAAGCCGTATCTGGATTAGCGTTGGTTGCCAGAGTTCACGCTAATTTAACAAAAATACAGCATCCCGATGATGAACGCCGTATAATGATGCGCTTACCAAGAGGCTACAATGGACGCCATGAAATATCACGATTTACGCGACTTCCTGACGCTACTTGAGCAACAGGGGGAACTAAAACGCATCACGCTACCTGTGGATCCTCATCTGGAAATTACGGAAATCGCTGACCGCACGCTGCGTGCCGGTGGACCGGCGTTGCTGTTTGAAAGTCCTAAAGGTTACGCCATGCCGGTGCTGTGCAACCTTTTTGGCACGCCAAAACGCGTGGCGATGGGCATGGGGCAGGATGATGTTTCCGCCTTACGGGAAGTGGGTAAATTATTAGCGTTTCTGAAAGAACCTGAGCCGCCGAAAGGCTTTCGCGATCTGTTTGACAAGCTGCCGCAGTTTAAGCAAGTGCTGAATATGCCGACGAAACGGTTACGCGGCGCGCCTTGCCAGCAGAAAATCGCGTCTGGCGATGATGTCGATTTAACGCGTCTTCCTGTCATGACCTGTTGGCCGGACGACGCCGCGCCGCTGATTACCTGGGGACTGACGGTAACGCGTGGCCCGCACAAAGAACGGCAAAACCTGGGCATTTATCGTCAGCAGTTGATAGGTAAAAATAAGCTGATTATGCGCTGGCTGTCTCACCGCGGCGGCGCGTTGGATTTTCAGGAGTGGTTAGCCGCGCGTCCGGGTGAACGTTTCCCGGTCTCCGTCGCATTGGGCGCCGATCCGGCGACGATACTTGGCGCCGTGACTCCTGTTCCCGATACTCTGTCGGAGTATGCCTTTGCGGGCCTGCTGCGCGGCACGAAAACTGAAGTGGTTAAATGCCTTTCTAACGATCTGGAAGTGCCTGCCAGCGCCGAGATTATCCTTGAAGGTTACATTGAGCCGGGAGAGATGGCGCCGGAAGGACCGTATGGCGATCATACGGGCTATTATAATGAAGTGGATAACTTTCCGGTCTTTACCGTCACGCATATTACGCAGCGTGAGGATGCCATCTATCACTCCACCTATACCGGGCGTCCGCCCGATGAGCCTGCGGTATTAGGGGTGGCGCTCAATGAAGTCTTCGTGCCTATTCTGCAAAAACAGTTTCCGGAAATCGTCGACTTTTATCTGCCGCCGGAAGGGTGTTCTTACCGCCTGGCGGTAGTGACGATGAAAAAGCAGTACGCTGGTCATGCGAAACGCGTCATGATGGGCGTCTGGTCGTTTTTGCGCCAGTTTATGTATACGAAATTTGTTATCGTTTGCGATGATGACGTTAACGCACGCGACTGGAATGATGTGATCTGGGCGATTACCACCCGTATGGACCCTGCGCGGGATACGGTGCTGGTTGAAAATACGCCGATTGATTACCTGGATTTTGCCTCGCCGGTCTCCGGGCTGGGTTCAAAAATGGGGCTGGATGCCACAAACAAATGGCCGGGCGAAACCCAACGCGAGTGGGGTCGTCCTATTGTTAAAGATCCTGAAGTTACCGCACGTATTGATGCGATTTGGGATGAGCTGGCTATCTTTAAATAACTGAAAGCGGACATCGACATTTCAGGCTGCGGCGACTCGGCTTGAAAAATGTCGGTATTGACCCGACACCCGACAGAGGGAGCGCATGACAACCTTAAGCTGTAAAGTGACCTCGGTAGAAGCTATCACCGATACCGTATATCGGGTTCGTTTAGTGCCGGACGCGGCGTTTACATTCCGCGCTGGTCAGTATTTGATGGTCGTAATGGACGAGCGTGACAAACGCCCGTTTTCGATGGCCTCAACGCCGGACGAGAAAGGGTTTATTGAATTACACATTGGCGCCTCCGAGCTCAATCTGTATGCGATGGCGGTCATGGATCGGATTCTGAAAGACCGGGAAATCGTCGTCGATATTCCGCATGGCGACGCCTGGCTACGTGACGATGAAGAGCGTCCGTTGATTCTGATCGCGGGCGGTACGGGCTTTTCTTATGTGCGCTCCATCCTGTTGACGGCATTAGCGCGCAACCCGAATCGCGATGTTACCATTTACTGGGGTAGTCGCGAAGAAAAGCACCTCTATGATCTCTCTGAGCTGGAAGCACTCTCTGTTAACCATCCGAATTTGCGTATTGAACCTGTGGTCGAGCAGCCGGAAGAAGGCTGGCGTGGACGTACAGGAACGGTACTTACGGCGGTATTGCAGGATTATGGTACGCTGGCGGGGCACGATATTTATATTGCCGGACGTTTTGAGATGGCGAAAATCGCCCGCGATCTGTTCTGTCATGAGCGTAACGCGCGGGAAGATCGTCTGTTTGGCGATGCGTTCGCATTTATTTAACTATTTTATGGGACGCAGTAGCGTCCCTTTTTACGTTAGCCTACCTAAAAGTCCTCTTAAATATTAATTAATCGTCAACTATAAAACGTTATGATATTGAATATCTACAGGCTTTGTATTGCGTGTAATAAATTAAGTAATATTATGTCCTGAGGCTATCAATAAAAATAGTTAATTATATATGCTTCATTTATTTTTATAAAAGAAACATAAAATGGAAAGTTAGTTATTTATTTATAAGATGGAGAGTGTTATGAAATTTAAATATGCTTTAACTTCTCTCGCATTATCTGTTGCAATTTTGTCATCAGTACCTTCTACTGCTTTCGCCATCGGCGGCGCCAGCGGCGCTAAAGTGGACTATCAGGTCCAGGGAAAAATTGGCGAAGTTGTTATGAACCCCTATGATATCGCGCCGTTAACCGCCGTTAACCGCCGTTAACCGCCGTTATTCGTAATGGCGGTTACCAGTTACGTGACGTGCATGTGCGGATTGTACCCAAAGAAAATGGCCAGGAGATCGCGTATAAAGTTAATAATAAATACCTTTTAACGTATGGCGGTATTCCCGTCTTTGGTCTTTACCCGGATTATGTCAATACCGTTGAAGTTGAATATACAAGAATCCAGGGTAGTAAAACCGAAAATATAAAAGAAAGCTATAAAATGTATGCACCGCCTGCTTATAGTGAATCAGCGGGTACAAAAGAAGAACAATCAGCACTCTTTACTATCGATGTTAAAAAGGTTTCCCCAGAATTTAAAGATCGCTTGTATCTTTTGAATAATACGAAAGATAAGTCTGGGAATGGAACGCGTACTGTCTGGAACAACCCTACTGGGGGTGCATTAGAATGGAACTTCACTACAGCTAACGCTATTATCGACACCTCCGGTGATATTCGTTGGTTTATGAATCCAAGTTCAATTTATGATTTAAAGTCAATTTATCGTGCTGGCGTTATGATGGGCTTTAAACAAAACCAGGATGGCGCACTATCGTGGGGCTACGGTCAGCGTTATGTGAAATACGATATCATGGGGCGTGAAATCTTTAACCGCCGCCTGCCGGATAATTATAACGATTTTTCACACTCAATGGATAACGCGGCCAACGGTCACTACTTCCTGCGTGTAGCCAGCTCTAACTATAAACGTCCTGATGGGAAAAATGTTCGTACCGTGCGTGATGTGATTGCCGAAGTTGATCAGAACGGCGTGGTAGTGGATGAATGGCGTCTGTTTGATATCCTCGATCCTTATCGTGATGTGATAATGAAAACCCTCGATCAGGGCGCAGTGTGCCTGAATATCGACGCCAGCCAGTCCGGCCATACGTTGAGCGAAGAAGATCTGGCGGCGCTGGACTCCTCCGACAAATTCGGGGATATCGTGGGTAGTGGGGCTGGCCGCAACTGGGCGCATGTCAACAGCGTCGACTATGACAGTGAAGATGATTCCATCATCATCAGCTCCCGCCACCAGAGTGCGATTATCAAAATCGGTCGCGATAAGAAAGTGAAGTGGATACTGGGTACGCCTGCTGGCTGGAAAGCGCCATTTAATGCCGCAATTCTGACGCCTGTGGATAGCAAAGGCCAAAAAATTTCCTGCCAGGAAAGTGGCTGTGAGGGTGACTTCGACTGGACATGGACGCAACATACGGCCTTTAAAATTGATAGTAAGAGTAAAGGCGATATCTTATACCTTTCCGCTTTCGACAATGGCGATGGCCGCGGCTTAGAACAGCCTGCTATGCAGAGTATGAAATACAGCCGCTCCGTGATTTACAAAATCGACCAGAAAAACAAGACAGTCCAACAGATCTGGCAATACGGTAAAGAGCGCGGGAACGAGTGGTTTAGCCCGGTAACCTCTATCACCGAGTACCAGACTGACAAGAATTCTGTGTTCGTGTATTCCGCAACAGCAGGTGGTGAGTTTGATTTGTCGGTAGGCGCATTTACTAGCTTGCCTAACCCGTATCTGGAAGAGTTCAGATGGGGAGAAAAAGAGCCTGCGGTCGAAATGCAAATACATGGTGCGCGTGGATATCAGGCTATGCCATTTAGCCTGACCAAAGCGCTTACTGAGTAGAGTAGGCCACACGGTGAAAAAACCCGCCCCTGACGGGCGGGAAAAACGGCAACTAAACTGTTCCCCGTCATAACTCACGCTGCCTCTTTGTTGGCTGCCTTTGTTCACCCCGGGCACATAGTTATCTATGTGCCCGGGGATTCGCTCAGTTGCCGCCGCGCTGCAACGTGAATTATTTAGGGGACATTATCTTTAATTAAACCCGCTCAAACACCGTGGCGATGCCCTGACCCAGACCAATACACATCGTCGCCAGACCAAACTGCGCGTCTTTGCGCTCCATCAGGTTGATAAGCGTGGTGCTGATACGTGCTCCGGAGCAGCCGAGCGGATGACCAAGCGCGATCGCGCCGCCGTTGAGGTTGATCTTCTCGTCTATCTGCTCCATCAATCCCAGATCCTTAATGCATGGCAGGATCTGTGCGGCAAACGCTTCGTTCATCTCAAACACATCGATATCGCTGGCCGACAGTCCCGCTTTTTTCAACGCCAGTTTTGATGCCGGAACCGGCCCGTAACCCATAATTGACGGATCGCAACCCACCACTGCCATTGAGCGAATACGGGCGCGAGGTTTCAGGCCCAGCTCACGGGCACGACTTTCGCTCATTACCAGCATGGCGGCAGCGCCATCGGAAAGCGCGGATGAGGTGCCCGCCGTGACCGTGCCACTAACCGGATCAAATGCCGGACGCAGCGTTGATAGCGCTTCGACCGTGGTTTCCGGGCGGATCACTTCATCGTAGTTAAACTGCTTCAACACGCCGTCTGCATCATGACCGCCAGTCGGGATAATCTCCGTTTTGAATGCGCCAGACTGCGTGGCGGCCCAGGCGCGAGCGTGAGAACGCGCGGCGAACTGGTCCTGCATTTCCCGGCTAATGCCGTGCAGGCGGGAGAGCATTTCCGCCGTTAGCCCCATCATCCCTGCCGCTTTGGCGACGTTGCGGCTCAGACCCGGGTGAAAATCCACGCCGTGGCTCATCGGCACGTGCCCCATATGCTCCACGCCGCCAACCAGACAAACCTGCGCATCGCCGGTCATGATCATTCGCGCTGCATCGTGTAACGCCTGCATCGAGGAACCACACAGACGGTTGACGGTGACCGCCGGTACCGAATGGGGAATTTCTGCCAGCAGCGCGGCGTTACGGGCAATGTTGAAGCCTTGCTCCAGCGTTTGTTGTACGCAGCCCCAGTAAATATCATCGAGGGTCGCCGCTGTAAGCGACGGATTACGCGCCAGCAGGCTACGCATTAAGTGGGCGGAGAGATCTTCTGCCCGCACGTTGCGAAACGCGCCGCCCTTCGAACGGCCCATCGGGGTGCGAATAGCATCGACAATGACAACCTGTTCCATTGTGACTCCTTAAGCCGTTTTCAGAGAACCAACCGGACGGGCTGGTTCAACCGGGGGATAATAGGTTCGTTATGGCGCGCTTTATTACGCAGCCCTTCCGGCACTTCATACAGCGGGCCGAGGTGTTGATACTGCTGCGCCATATCAAGATATTTCGCGCTGCCCTGTGTATCCAGCCAGCGGAATGCGCCGCCGTGGAACGGAGGGAAGCCCAGGCCGTAGACCAGCGCCATATCGGCTTCCGCCGGGCTTGCGATAATGCCTTCTTCCAGACAGCGAACCACTTCGTTAATCATCGGGATCATCATACGGGCGATTATCTCGTCGTCGCTGAAGTCGCGTTTCGGCTGGCTGACGCTTGCCAGCAGGTCATCCACCGCGGCATCTTCTTCTTTCTTCGGCTTGCCTTTGCTGTCTTCTTTATAGCGCCAGAAGCCCAGACCGTTTTTCTGTCCGAAACGGTTAGCATCAAACAGAGCGTCGATCGCATCGCGATACTCTTTCTGCATCCGTTGCGGGAAGCCTGCCGCCATTACCGCCTGCGCGTGATGCGCGGTATCAATGCCGACAACATCCAGCAGATAGGCCGGGCCCATCGGCCAGCCGAACTGTTTTTCCATCACTTTATCGACTTTGCGGAAATCCGCGCCGTCGCGCAGCAGTTGACTGAAACCGGCGAAATAGGGGAACAGCACGCGGTTAACAAAGAAGCCGGGGCAGTCGTTGACTACAATCGGCGTCTTGCCCATTTTGCTTGCCCAGGCGATGACTTTGGCAATGGTTTCGTCTGAACTCTTCTCGCCGCGAATGATTTCAACCAGCGGCATCCGGTGTACCGGGTTGAAGAAGTGCATTCCGCAAAAGTTTTCCGGACGTTCCAGGGCGCTTGCCAGTTCGCCAATCGGGATGGTAGAGGTATTTGAGGCCAGCACGGTTTCCGGGCGCACTTTCTGCTCGGTTTCCGCCAGTACCGCTTTTTTGACTTTGGGATTTTCGACCACCGCTTCGACAACAACATCTACACGATCGAAACCGGCATAATCGAGAGTCGGGTGGATGGTCGAAATGACGCCCGCCAGCTTCAGACCGTCGATCTTGCCGCGTTCCAGCTGTTTGTTCAGCAGCTTGGCCGCTTCGGTCATGCCGAGGTTCAACGATTTATCGTTGATATCTTTCATGATGACCGGTACGCCTTTCCAGGCCGACTGGTAAGCGATACCGCCGCCCATAATGCCCGCGCCCAGTACGGCTGCCTGTTTCGGCGTCTCAATATCTTTGGTCAGCTTTTTGGCTTTACCTTTTACATATTGATCGTTGAGGAAGATACCGACCAGCGCACGAGCCTCATTGGTATGCGCCAGCGGAACAAAGCTTTTATTTTCCAGATTCAGCGCTTCTTCACGACCAAAACGCGCGGCGGCTTCAATGGTTTTCACTGCGGTCATCGGCGCCGGATAATGTTTACCCGCCGTTTGTGCGACCATGCCTTTAGCGATAGTAAAGCTCATCGCTGCTTCAATTTTGCTGAGTTTCAACGGTTCCAGTTTCGGCTGGCGTTTAGCTCTCCAGTCGAGATCGCCGGTAATGGCCTGGCGTAACACCGCTATCGCGCCTTCAATTAGCTTCTCTTGTTTGACCACGCCGTCCACAAGGCCGATTTTCAGCGCGTGCTCAGCACCGACATCTTTACCTGCCGCGATAATCTCCAGCGCGCTGTCCGCGCCCAGCATACGCGGCAGACGAACGGAGCCGCCGAAACCCGGCATGATGCCCAGTTTAGTTTCCGGCAGGCCGATACGGAGGTCTGGCGTCGCCAGACGGTAATCGGTCGCCAGCACGCATTCACACCCGCCGCCCAGCGCATAGCCGTTTACGGCGGCAAGGGTCGGTACGGGTAAATCTTCCAGACGGTTAAAGACGCTATTAGCGAAATGCAGCCATTGGCTTAACTGCTCTTCGGGGACGAGGAACAGTGAAAGAAATTCGGTGATGTCCGCGCCGACAATAAAGGCCGCTTTATTAGAGCGCAGCAGCAGCCCTTTTAAATCGTGTTGCTTTTCCAGCACCTCAAGCGCCTGGCCGAGGCTGGCGACGGTTGCGGTGTCGAGTTTATTGACCGAGCCTGGAGCATCGAACACCAGTTCGGCGATGCCATCTTCCAGCCAGTCGAGGTACAGGGTGTCGCCTTTATAAAGCATGTCAGTCTCCTGAATCCACAAGGTGATCTGGTCGTACCAGATGAAGCGAAGTGTGTATTTTGTGTTAATAAAATGCAAATAAATGATTAAAGAAATGCCGATGTGATCACGCTCGGCAGAGATCACGCTCTCGTGGGGCGATGTGCTAAGATGCGGAAACTTGAGGTCAAAAAAACAGAAGGGTAAAAAATGGAATCACTGGCCGCGCTCTATAAAAATCATATTGTTACCTTACAAGAACGGACGCGCGATGTTCTGGCGCGCTTTAAGCTGGATGCGTTACTTATTCATTCCGGCGAGCTTTTCAACGTCTTTCTCGACGATCACCCTTATCCGTTTAAGGTCAATCCGCAGTTTAAAGCGTGGGTGCCGGTAACTCAGGTTCCAAATTGCTGGCTGCTGGTCGATGGCGTCAACAAACCCAAATTGTGGTTTTATCTGCCAGTCGATTACTGGCATAACGTTGAACCGCTGCCAACGTCCTTCTGGACAGAAGAAGTCGAGGTCGTCGCCTTACCGAAAGCGGATGGCATCGGCAGCCAGCTGCCTGCCGCGCGTGGCAATATCGGCTATATCGGCCCGGTTCCTGAGCGCGCGCTACAATTGGATATCGCCGCCAGCAACATCAACCCGAAAGGTGTTATCGACTATCTGCATTACTACCGCGCCTATAAAACGGATTATGAACTGGCCTGTATGCGCGAAGCGCAGAAAATGGCGGTGAGCGGTCATCGTGCGGCGGAAGAGGCCTTCCGTTCCGGCATGAGCGAGTTTGACATCAACCTGGCGTACCTGACCGCCACGGGACATCGCGATACCGATGTTCCATACAGCAACATTGTGGCGCTGAACGAACATGCCGCCGTGCTGCATTACACGAAACTGGATCATCAGGCACCGTCTGAAATGCGCAGTTTCCTGCTGGATGCGGGCGCGGAATACAATGGCTACGCGGCGGATCTGACGCGGACCTGGTCGGCGAAAAGCGATAACGACTACGCCCACCTGGTGAAAGATGTTAACGATGAACAGTTGGCGCTGATCGCTACCATGAAGGCGGGCGTCAGCTATGTGGATTATCATATTCAGTTCCATCAGCGCATCGCGAAGCTGCTGCGTAAACATCAAATCATTACCGACATGAGTGAAGAGGCGATGGTGGAAAATGATCTTACCGGGCCGTTTATGCCGCACGGTATTGGTCATCCGTTGGGTCTGCAGGTACACGATGTGGCCGGGTTTATGCAGGATGATTCCGGTACGCATCTCGCTGCACCGTCCAAATACCCGTATCTGCGCTGCACGCGTGTGTTACAGCCGCGAATGGTGTTGACCATCGAACCGGGGATTTACTTCATCGAATCGCTGTTAGCGCCGTGGCGCGAAGGCCCGTTCAGCAAGCACTTCAATTGGCAGAAAATTGAAGCGCTCAAGCCTTTCGGCGGTATTCGCATTGAAGATAACGTGGTCATCCACGAAAACGGCGTGGAAAACATGACGCGGGATTTAAAACTGGCGTAATGGACAGTTGGTTAATCCCTGCAGCGCCGGTCACCGTTGTTGAAGAGATCAAAAAAAGCCGCTTTATTACGCTATTGGCGCATACCGATGGCGTAGACGCGGCGAAAGCGTTTGTTGAGTCAGTCAGAGCTGAGCACCCTGATGCGCGCCACCATTGTGTGGCGTGGGTGGCGGGTGCGCCGGACGACTCACAGCAACTGGGCTTTTCAGACGACGGCGAACCGGCGGGAACGGCAGGCAAGCCGATGCTTGCGCAATTGATGGGCTGCGGCGTCGGAGAAATTACTGCCGTCGTCGTGCGCTACTATGGTGGTATTCTGCTGGGTACGGGCGGGCTGGTAAAAGCCTATGGCGGCGGTGTGAACCAGGCATTACGTCAGCTTGCCACACAACGCAAGACGCCATTAACCGAATATACTTTGCAGTGTGAGTACGGTCAGTTGGCCGGAATCGAAGCATTATTAGGACAGTTTGCCGGGAAGATCGTTTCCAGCGATTATCAGGCGTCTGTTCGGCTCAGGGTGGCGCTTCCTTTTGCTCATGTGAATGCATTTTCCACAAAACTGGCGGATTTTAGCCGTGGTTCATTGCAATTGTTAGCGATTGAAGAATAATCCCCACCTCATTTTTAAGAATAAAGGAAGCGGCAGAGATGCATTTTCGCGCCATTACCCGAATCGTTGGACTACTGGTTATCTTATTTTCGGGGACAATGATTCTCCCGGGACTGGTAGCGCTAATATATCGTGATGGCGCAGGAAGAGCGTTCACGCAGACCTTTTTTGTCGCGCTGGCGATCGGTTCCATACTGTGGTGGCCAAACCGTAGGGAAAAGGGCGAGCTGAAATCCCGCGAAGGATTTCTTATCGTGGTGCTGTTCTGGACCGTGCTGGGCAGCGTGGGTGCGCTGCCGTTTATTTTCTCGGAAAGCCCAAACCTCACCATTACCGATGCTTTTTTTGAATCGTTCTCCGGGTTAACCACCACGGGCGCCACTACGCTGGTGGGGCTGGATTCATTACCGCACGCCATTCTCTTTTATCGTCAGATGCTGCAATGGTTTGGCGGTATGGGGATCATTGTGCTGGCGGTGGCGATTCTCCCTATCCTCGGCGTCGGGGGGATGCAGCTCTATCGGGCGGAAATGCCGGGGCCGCTGAAAGATAACAAAATGCGCCCGCGTATTGCCGAGACGGCGAAAACGCTGTGGCTTATCTATGTCTTGCTAACGGTAGCCTGCGCGCTGGCGCTATGGTTTGCAGGGATGCCCGCGTTTGACGCTATCGGACACAGCTTCTCCACTATCGCTATCGGCGGCTTTTCAACGCATGACGCCAGCGTAGGCTATTTTGATAGTCCCACTATTAATACCATCATCGCTATTTTCCTGCTGATCTCCGGTTGTAACTATGGCCTGCATTTCTCTTTATTAAGCGGGCGTAGCCTGAAGGTATACTGGCGCGATCCGGAATTCCGCATGTTCATCGGCGTACAGTTGACGCTGGTGGTGATCTGCACGCTGGTACTGTGGTTCCATAATATCTACGACTCGGCGCTGACAACGCTAAATCAGGCGTTCTTCCAGGTTGTGTCGATGGCGACAACGGCAGGGTTTACCACGGACAGCATTGCGCGCTGGCCGCTGTTTTTGCCCGTCTTGCTGCTATGTTCCGCGTTTATTGGCGGTTGCGCCGGGTCAACGGGCGGGGGGTTAAAGGTCATCCGTATACTGTTGTTGTTTAAACAGGGGAACCGCGAACTCAAACGTCTGGTGCATCCGAATGCCGTTTACAGTATTAAGCTGGGGAACCGGGCGCTGCCAGAACGTATTCTGGAAGCCGTCTGGGGATTCTTTTCTGCCTACGCGCTGGTATTTATCGTCAGTATGCTGGCCATTATCGCTACAGGCGTAGATGATTTCTCGGCTTTCGCCTCGGTAGTGGCTACGCTTAATAACCTGGGACCGGGGCTGGGGGTGGTTGCTGATAACTTCGCCAGTATGAATCCGGTTGCGAAATGGATACTCATCGCCAACATGCTATTTGGTCGTCTGGAAGTATTCACTTTGCTGGTACTTTTTACCCCGACTTTCTGGCGTGAATAATGGAGTAACACGTGAAAACATTGATTCTTTTCTCTACCCGGGACGGACAAACGCGCGAAATTGCCTCTTATCTGGCTTCTGAACTCAAAGAGATGGGGATCTGGGCCGATGTCGTTAATCTGCATCGCGCAGAAGAACCGGACTGGGATAGCTATGATCGCGTAGTGATTGGCGCGTCTATTCGTTATGGCCATTACCACAGCGCCTTTCAGGAGTTCGTTAAGAAATACGCCAAGCGGTTGAACGGAATGCCGAGCGCCTTTTATTCCGTTAACCTGGTGGCGCGTAAAGCTGAAAAACGGACGCCGCAGACTAACAGCTACGCGCGTAAGTTTTTAATGAGCTCTCCGTGGCGACCTGACTACTGTGCCGTCATTGCAGGCGCGCTTCGCTATCCCCGCTATCGCTGGTATGACCGTCTGATGATCAAGCTTATTATGAAAATGTCGGGCGGCGAAACGGATACCAGTAAAGAAGTGGTGTACACCGACTGGGAACAGGTTGCGCACTTTGCCCGTGAAATAGCCCATTTAACCAACAAATCGTCGGCAAAATAAACGTAAAGAATAAAAAGTGCGCACTCAGAAAATTATTTTAAATTTCCTCTTGTCAGGCAGAAATAACTCCCTATAATGCGCCACCACTGACACGGAACAACGGCACACAGGCCGCCGGGTCAGCGGGGTTCAGACCAGAACCTCACGGAGAAAAGCGAAAATAAACGCTTGACTCTGAAGCGGGAAAGCGTAATATACGCCACCTCGCAACGGTGAGCGAAAGCCGCGTTGCACTGCTCTTTAACAATTTATCAGACAATCTGTGTGGGCACTCGAAGATACGGCTTCTTAACGTCGCAAGACGAAAAATGAATACCAAGTCTCAAGAGTGAACACGTAATTCAT